>CAJVZM010000016.1 GCA_913020475.1 uncultured Flavobacteriaceae bacterium | reverse complement strand
TAAAATAGAAAATTAACTGAATGGCATCTCATTACGAAGCATCAATACGAAAACCTTTAGTAACTGGTGATAAAAATTATCACGACGTTACTATTGATGTCGCTGCTGCGGTTGAAGGAAAAGCCAATCGCCAATGGTGGATTGTATTTGGAATTGCCTTATCTGCCTTTTTGTGGGGACTGGGTTGCATTGCTTATACCATAGGAACAGGTATAGGAACTTGGGGTCTAAATAAAACCGTAGGCTGGGCATGGGACATCACCAACTTTGTGTGGTGGGTAGGTATTGGACACGCTGGCACATTGATCTCAGCAGTACTTTTATTATTTAGACAGAAATGGAGAATGGCGATAAATCGTTCTGCAGAAGCTATGACAATTTTCTCCGTAATACAGGCAGGATTATTCCCAATCATTCACATGGGAAGACCTTGGTTGGCATATTGGGTGTTACCCATTCCAAACACTTTTGGATCACTTTGGGTCAATTTTAACTCCCCCCTATTGTGGGATGTATTCGCGATTTCCACTTATTTATCCGTATCTCTTGTATTTTGGTGGACAGGTTTGTTGCCAGATTTTGCGATGATTCGTGACCGTGCCATTAAACCTTTCCAAAAGAAAATTTATAGCTTGTTGAGCTTTGGATGGTCGGGGAGGGCTAAAGACTGGCAACGTTTTGAGGAGGTGTCATTGGTCTTAGCCGGGTTAGCTACTCCGCTAGTGCTTTCTGTTCATACCATTGTATCTTTTGATTTCGCCACCTCTGTAATCCCAGGTTGGCATACCACCATATTTCCCCCATATTTTGTTGCAGGTGCTGTTTTTTCTGGATTTGCCATGGTAAATACCCTTTTGATTATTATGAGAAAGGTCTCCAATTTGGAAGATTATATTACGGTTCAACATATAGAGTTGATGAATATTGTCATCATGATCACTGGTTCTATTGTAGGGGTAGCCTACATTACCGAATTATTTATCGCTTGGTACTCTGGTGTGGAATACGAGCAGTATGCTTTCCTTAACAGAGCTACAGGTCCCTACTGGTGGGCTTACTGGTCCATGATGACCTGTAATGTCTTTTCTCCACAGTTTATGTGGTTCAAAAAATTGAGAACAAGTATTGTATTCTCCTTCATCATCTCAATAGTGGTGAATATCGGAATGTGGTTTGAGCGATTTGTAATTATTGTTACTTCCTTACACAGAGATTATCTACCTTCATCGTGGACTATGTTCTCACCTACATTTGTAGACATAGGAATATTTATAGGAACAATTGGATTTTTCTTTGTACTCTTTTTACTTTATTCCCGAACATTCCCAGTGATTGCGCAGGCAGAAGTAAAAACCATACTGAAATCCTCTGGAGAGAAATATAAAAAATTAAGAGACGGAGCATGAGCAGTAACCAAGTAATACACGCTTTATACGATGATGACGATGTACTGCTTTCTGCTGTAAAATCGATTCGTGAAAAGAAATACCACATCGAAGAGGTCTATACCCCTTTTCCCGTTCACGGTTTGGACAAAGTCCTTGGATTGGATGAAACCCGTATTTCTATCATGGCCTTTATTTATGGATGTATTGGTTTTTTAGTCTCAATCCTAATGATGAATTATATTATGATTGAAGATTGGCCTCAAAACATCGGAGGGAAACCTAGTTTTTCTTATTTGGAAAATATGCCAGCTTTTGTTCCCATTATGTTTGAAATGACGGTATTTTTTGCCGCCCACTTAATGGTAATCACCTTCTATTTAAGAAGTAAACTCTGGCCATTTAAGGAAGCAGAAAACCCAAACCCTCTGACTACAGATGATAAATTTTTGATTGAGATTGAGTTGCACGATAACGAAAAAGAACTCAATAAACTGTTGAAAGAATCAGGAGCTATTGATATTACAACCATCGAAAAAAAAGGTGATTATGAATAGAATAACTTCTTTTGGGCTGCTTGTGCTATTACTGTTCAGCCTTCAATCGTGTTTTGACTCGTCAAAGCCCAACTATCAATATTTTCCCAATATGTACGAACCTGTAGGATATGAAACCTATGCAGATTCCGATGCTTTTGCCAACGGTATCGAAGCACAGCTTCCTGTAGAAGGATCTATCAATAGAGGTTGGGTTCCTTATGATTATCCGGACAATAATGAAGGTTACGAAGCAGCGAAGACTGATTTAAAATCCCCCATTGAAATTAGCTCTGAAAACGGTAAGCAGGGAAAAGAATTATACGGCATCTATTGTGCTGTATGTCACGGAAACAAAGGTAATGGTCAAGGTATATTGATGACCAGAGAAAAATATTTGGGTGTACCCAGTTATGCAGATCGCGATATTACCCCTGGGAGTATTTACCACGTTCTGATGTACGGTAAAAACGCAATGGGTTCCCATGCTGGTCAAGTTAACGCCATAGAAAGATGGCAAATTTCTCAGCACGTAATGGAGCTGAGACAAAAACTAATAGACAGATAATTTATTGAACAACGGGATGTATACTTTTACAAATAAATTAAGAAACTTTTCCATCTCCATGATGGTTGTTGGATTTTTAGGTTTGGCATATGGATTTCTAACTGCTCCCGATTCCCTAGAAGAAGCGACTGCGATGGTCGCAGATGCGCATCACGCAGAAGGTCATGTCGACGCTCACGATGATCATGAAAATGAGAATAAAGCAGATTTCCAAGAAGCGGAAAATCATCATTCAGTCTCCGCTCATGGAGCCGAACATGGCGATGACCACCACGGGGAACATTTGTTAAACCAATTACAAAATAAACCTTGGGCAGCACTTTACGTAGCCGCCTTCTTCTTTATGATGATTGCACTGGGAACATTGGCATTTTACGCTATCAACCGTGCTGCTCAGGCGGGATGGTCTCCTGCTCTTTTTAGAATTATGGAAGGCATAACTGCATATCTATTACCCGGTGCACTGATTGTCTTTGTAATCCTTGTTCTTTCGGGCATGCACTTCAATCACCTGTTCATATGGATGGATCCGGAGGTTGTTGCTAATGACGAACTGATTCAAGGAAAAGTAAGTTTTTTAAATGTTCCTGGTTTTTTAATGAGAGCCTTGATATATATCGGAGGGTGGGCCACTTATCGATATTATTCAAGGAAGTTTTCATTAGCACAAGACCAGGCTTCTGATGGGTCTAACCACAAGAAAAATTTTAGAATTTCAGCTGGATTTTTAGTGTTCTTTATCGTCACAGAATCCATGATGTCATGGGATTGGATCATGTCTATTGATCCTCATTGGTTCAGTACTCTATTTGGTTGGTATGTTTTTGCAAGTATGTTTGTCTCTGGAGTTACCGCTATCGCCTTAATTACTATTTATCTTAAATCCAAGGGGTATCTTGAAAAGGTAAATGACAGTCACATTCACGATTTAGGGAAATTTATGTTTGGGATCAGTATTTTTTGGACCTATTTGTGGTTTTCACAATTCATGCTCATCTGGTATTCCAATATCCCCGAGGAAGTCACCTATTTTATCACCCGAATTGAGGATTATAATCTTCCGTTTTTTGGTATGTTGGTAATGAATTTCATTTTCCCATTATTGATTTTGATGAACAGCGAGTACAAGCGTCTAAATTACTTTATCGTAATGGCGGGTATTGTAATTTTGCTTGGACATTACATAGACGTATTCAATATGATCATGCCTTCAGCAGTAGGAGACCAATGGTTCATTGGTTTAGCAGAGATAGGAGGATTTTTGTTCTTCTTAGGGCTGTTCATATTTGTTGTATTTAAAGAAATTTCGAAAGCGCCACTACATGCAGTGGGAGATCCATTTATGGGTGAGAGTGAACGTTTTCACTATTAATAAATAATGCTAAGATAAATGACTATTTTATTGACACTTGTAGTTCTAGTATTGGTCGCGATTTCTATTTGGCAAATCACTAAGATATTTGAATTATCTCAACCAAAAAAAGAGAATACGCAAGTAGCAGACGACGACGACAATCGATGGAATGGCAAGATGATGTTTGCTTTTCTGATTTTTATCTACGCCATAACCTTGTTTTCTTTTTGGAAATGGGGAGACGTTCTCTTGCCCGAGGCCTCTTCGGAGCATGGTCTTGAATATGATAATTTGATGTGGATTTCATTTGCGATTATTTTTTTCACCCAAACCATCACCCAGGCTCTTTTACATTATTTTGCCTACAAGTACAGAGGTGAAAAGGGTAAAAAAGCTTTGTTTTATGCCGATAATGACCGTTTAGAGGCTATCTGGACTATAATTCCTGTGATAGCATTGGCTGGTTTGATCCTATACGGATTGTACACCTGGACAGATATCATGACAGTAGAAGAAAATGACGACGCTTTGGTGGTAGAGTTGTATGCACAACAGTTCAATTGGAAAGCCCGATATGCAGGAGAGGACGGTGTTCTTGGTGATGCCAATGTTCGCTTTTTACAAGACTTTGACGGTAAAAACTTGGTGGGAATTGATGCGACCGATCCCAATGGCTTTGACGATATAGTGGTACAAGAATTACATTTGCCAGCGGGAAGAGAGGTCATTTTTAAAATGCGTTCCCAAGACGTTCTGCATTCCGCCTATATGCCGCATTTTAGAGCACAGATGAACTGTGTTCCTGGGATGATCACTGAATTTGCTTTTGTCCCTACAATCACCACTGAAGAAATACGACAGACAGAAGATATCAAAGCTAAAGTCAAAAAGATTAATGCCATCAGACGAGAAAACAGTCAAGAACTTATAGCAAAAGGAGAGGAAGCATTAGATCCCTATGTATTTGATTATTTGTTACTTTGTAACAAAATTTGTGGGGCTTCACACTACAACATGCAAATCAAAATAGTTGTAGAAACACCCAAAGAATTTCAAAAATGGATAGATAATCAGCAAACCTTTGCAGAAGTCATTCAATAACCTAAACTAAAATTAAGATCATGTCAACAGCAGTAGCACAATTACACGAAGAGGAGGATCACGGACATCATCATAAAGAAACCTTTATTACTAAATATATTTTTAGTCAAGATCATAAGATGATCTCAAAACAATACTTGATCACTGGATTATTTATGGGTATAATTGGCATCGCCATGTCCCTTTTGTTCCGTTTACAACTAGCTTGGCCAGAACAGCCCATGGGTATCATGTCTGCCCTATTAGGAAAATGGGCCCCTGACGGGGTGATGGATCCCAATGTATATTTAGCATTGGTGACCATTCACGGAACCATCATGGTTTTCTTTGTACTCACAGCAGGACTGAGTGGAACTTTTAGTAACCTTTTGATTCCACTGCAAATCGGTGCCCGAGATATGGCTTCTGGATTGCTCAATATGATTTCCTATTGGTTATTCTTCATCTCCAGCGTCATTATGGTATTTTCCTTGTTTGTAGAAGCGGGGCCAGCTGCAGCAGGTTGGACCATTTACCCTCCATTGAGTGCGTTGCCTCAAGCCCAACCAGGTTCTGGTTTGGGAATGACTCTATGGTTAGTATCTATGGCCATATTCATAGCTTCATCACTTTTAGGATCTTTAAATTATATCGTAACCGTATTAAATCTCCGTACCAAAGGAATGACGATGAGTCGTTTGCCTTTGACTATCTGGGCTTTCTTTATCACGGCGGTTATCGGGGTAGTTTCCTTCCCTGTACTACTTTCTGCAGCTTTGTTACTGATCATGGACAGGAGTTTTGGAACTTCCTTTTTCCTTTCCGATATTTTTATACAAGGTGAGGTATTGCACTATCAAGGAGGATCGCCCGTGCTTTATGAACACCTTTTTTGGTTTTTAGGACATCCGGAGGTATACATAGTCTTGCTTCCTGCTTTGGGGATCACTTCAGAAATCATCGCCACCAATTCCAGGAAACCGATTTTTGGTTATCGGGCCATGGTAGCGTCCATTTTAGCCATTGCCTTTTTATCCACTATCGTTTGGGGACACCATATGTTTATATCGGGAATGAATCCTTTTTTAGGTTCGGTATTTACCTTTACCACATTATTAATTGCTATTCCCTCTGCGGTTAAGGCCTTTAACTACATTACAACCCTTTGGAAAGGAAACCTGCAACTCAATCCTGCCATGTTGTTTTCCATCGGACTGGTATCCACTTTTATTTCTGGTGGTTTGACAGGAATCATTTTGGGGGATAGTACTTTAGACATCAACGTTCACGACACCTATTTTGTGGTTGCACACTTCCATTTGGTGATGGGTATTTCGGCACTTTACGGACTCTTTGCTGGGGTTTACCATTGGTTCCCAAAAATGTTTGGACGTATGATGAATAAAAACTTGGGTTACCTCCATTTTTGGGTTACCGCAATCTGTGCGTATGGGGTATTTTTCCCCATGCACTTTATAGGTATGGCTGGGCTCCCAAGAAGGTATTACACAAATACAGCCTTCCCTTATTTTGATGATTTGGCCAATATCAATGTAGTAATCACCGTCTTTGCACTCATTGCAGGAGTTGCTCAATTGGTATTTTTGTACAACTTTATCCACAGTATCTTCTACGGAAGACTTACCGAACAAAATCCTTGGCGTTCTAACACCTTGGAATGGACCGCTCCAATCAAACATTTTCACGGTAACTGGGAAGGTAAAATTCCCGAGGTACATCGTTGGGCCTATGATTATTCCAAGCCCGGCCATGAGGAGGATTTTGTTCCCCAGCATATTCCCTTAAAAGAAGGAGAGGAAGAACTCCAACACTAAAAAAACTAAACTGTAAAATTATTTGATTTTTTTTAATGGTCTCATTTCCCTGGTTTAAAAATCTTTGGCAGGTTTTATTAATAAAAAACAAACTCTTCTTCCAATTAAAAATATTGGACACCTGGGAACTAAAGAACATTTCTTGGGATTCGGTTTCTATGCGTTAAATCATTTATATTTGTTATAAATGAATCAGTTTTTAGACCCTTCAGATGATCAGTTTTCTCCTGAGGAAAAAGATATTGACAGAGCCTTACGGCCAGAGAGTTTTGATGACTTTGCAGGTCAGGAGAGTATACTGGAAAACCTTAAAGTTTTTGTTGCGGCGGCAAACCAACGCGAGGAGGCACTGGATCACACTCTGTTTCACGGCCCTCCGGGTCTGGGTAAAACAACCTTGGCCTATATCTTGGCCGGGGAATTGGAAGCAGGGATCAAAATGACTTCTGGTCCGGTACTTGACAAACCTGGAGATCTAGCGGGACTCTTGACCAATTTACAGCCCAGAGATATACTTTTTATAGATGAAATCCACCGACTGAGCCCCATAGTTGAAGAATACCTCTATTCAGCTATGGAAGACTATAAGATCGATATCATGATCGAAACCGGGCCCAACGCCCGAACAGTTCAGATCAACCTCAATCCTTTTACGCTTGTAGGAGCCACCACCCGTTCAGGACTATTGACCGCGCCCATGCGCGCTCGCTTTGGGATTAACAGTCGGTTGGAATATTACAATACTGAACTGCTGTCCACTATTTTGGAACGCAGTGCCAATATCCTTAATGTATCTATTAGCTCCCAAGCCGCCATAGAGATTGCTGGAAGGAGTCGAGGAACACCAAGAATTGCCAATGGATTGCTCAGAAGAGTTAGAGATTTTGCCCAAATTAAAGGAAATGGCAAAATTGATATCGAAATCACCCAATATGCCCTAAATGCACTTAATGTAGACGCCCATGGGTTGGATGAAATGGACAATAAAATACTCACTACGCTAATTGATAAGTTTAAAGGAGGCCCAGTAGGCATAACTACTCTAGCTACTGCTGTCTCCGAAAACGGAGAAACCATAGAGGAGGTCTATGAACCCTTTTTGATCCAAGAAGGCTTTTTGGTCAGAACCCCCAGAGGAAGAGAGGTTACCGAATTGGCCTATAAACATTTGGGAAGGATCAAGGACAATCAGGGTGGTTTGTTCTAAAAGATTTCAAGTAACTACAATAATAGATCGAATTCCTTCAGTAAATTTAGCCTTATGACAGTTCCTAGTCCTCATCCATAAACGTTGAACAAGAAAAATTTTTGGGTTAAGAAGGGGTTGTCAATATATCAGATATTCTTTTGGAGTCGTACAAATTTTTCTAAAGGCCGACTATTTTTTTAAGAATTTATTTGACATGAAATAAAATTATAAAAACTGTTTTGAGGCAGTTGAGTTTGTATTATTCTGGTTTTATAAATTAAGTATTATAAGATTTAATTCAGTTCAATAAATATAAATGACTACAGTAATTAATTTTTTTTGTAAGCCAAATAATTTTTCTGTAAAATCGCTATTGTTTACTATTTTAAATAGTTTAGATTTACTAAGATGTTGTCATTATCCCGCAATACCGCCATTATTAAAAGTGCCGCCAAAGAGTTGGGATTTCTTTCTTGTGGAATTTCCAAAGCCGATTTTTTAGAGGGGGAAGCTACACGCCTAGAGCAATGGCTCAAAGCAAGTAAACATGGAAATATGGGTTATATGGAAAACCATTTCGACAAACGGCTGGACCCTCGTTTGCTCGTGCCTGGAGGCAAAAGTGTGGTTTCTATTTTACTTAATTATTATACCAAAGAACAACAAGTGGAAGGTGCGCCTAAAATTTCTAAATATGCCTATGGTAAGGACTATCATTTTGTGATTAAAGACAAACTAAAACAACTCTTCCAAAAAATAAAAAAAGAAATAGGAGAAGTCAATGGCAGGGTATTTGTCGACTCAGCTCCAGTTATGGATAAAGCTTGGGCTGTAAGAAGTGGTCTGGGTTGGATGGGAAAAAACACGAATCTGATCACCCAAAAGGTGGGCTCTTTCTTTTTTATTGCCGAATTGATCATCGATTTGGAATTGGAATACGATACTCCCGTTACCGATCACTGTGGTACTTGCACCGCCTGTATCGATGCTTGCCCAACTGAAGCCCTTACACCCTACAATATCGATGCCAGTAAATGCATCTCTTATCTGACCATTGAGTTGAAAGATCAAATCCCTAATGAATTTCAAAATAAAATGGACAATTGGGTTTTTGGATGTGATGTTTGTCAGGACGTATGTCCATGGAATCGTTTTTCCAAACCCCATAATGAACCGCTTTTTGATCCAAAGCCCGAATTAATGGACTACAATCAAAAAGATTGGCAAGAACTTACCGAAAGTACGTATGAAACTATTTTTAAAAACAGTGCGGTCAAAAGAACTCGTTATAAGGGTCTTAAAAGAAACCTTTCTTTTTTGAAGCGTTAAGCGAAAAAATTATCGAATGGATTCACAATGAACAATGCCAATAGTTTTATGCTTAAGCTATATCGATATCCACTTTATAAAGTTGCCATTTTTTTCACGAAACGATACTGATATAAGTCCTTCTATCAAGTCTTTTTTGGGTCTATATGACGATCCACGTATTCCAAAATGTGGGTTGATCTTACAAAGGCTCTATTTGCGGATTGTCTTAATTCCAATTGTAAGGGAATCAGAAAAGGGGTTATGTTTAGATACAAAAGAACTTCTTTTTTTTAAAGAATAACTCGAAATTATACATCCAATAAAGTTGAGAATTGAGTAATTTTGACAATTCACAAACACTAGATTCTTTTTTCAAATCATGAGATTTCAAAAAATAAAACCTTTAATGATTCTCTTTTTGATATTAGGGTTAACCAATTGTAAAAACCAGCTACCTATTGAAATTACATCGGAGGATTACCACTTGGCGCAAGATCAGTTGACCTCCGTAATGGTACACGATATTTTTTCGCCTCCTCTGGCGAGTAGGGTATACGCCTATGCCAATATTGCTGCTCATGAGATTTTGGCGCAAGAGGATGGAAACGATAATGCCTCTATGGCGGGTGTTTTATCAGACTTTAATGGAGTTAGCCCCATCAATGATAGTTTGGTCAATCTCAGACTTGCTGGTCTTATAGCTTTTATGGAGGTCGGAAAAAATTTGATCTTTTCAGTGGATCGAATGTCAGAATATGTGGATAATCTTTCATCAAAGTGGAAAGCACTAAATCCCGATGTTTATGAAGCTTCAAATCAGTATGCCCATCAGGTTGTGGCAGAGGTCAAAGTTTGGTATGATCAAGACAATTACAAACAAACCCGAACTTATCCCAAGTTTTCTGTCGACTATGACAGTCCCTCTAGATGGCAACCCACACCTCCCGACTATATGGATGGGATAGAACCTCATTGGAGTAAGATCAGGCCTTTTTTACTCAACTCGGTTTCTCAGTTTCAACCCGAACCTCCCCCTCCTTTTTCCATGGTACCCGAATCAGATTTTTATCAAGAGTTGACAGAGGTATATGAGTTGGTTAAGGAGATTCAAGAAAACCAAGCCAATGATGAGAGAAGTGAGATCGCCAAATTTTGGGATTGTAATCCTTATGTTTCTACCCACAAAGGTCATGTGATGTTTGCCCTTAAAAAAATAAGTCCCGGTGCCCATTGGATCGGTATTACAAAAATCGTATCTCGTATCAAAAATGCAGATATTTTAACTACTGTAGCGGCCTATGCCAAAGTATCCATCGCCATTGCCGATGCCTTTATCAGCTGTTGGGACGAAAAGTATAGAAGTAATTTGATTCGTCCAGAAACCATCATTAATAAAGTCTTAGATGAAAACTGGTATCCGGTTTTACAGACCCCACCCTTTCCAGAATACACTAGCGGGCATTCAGTCGTTTCAGGAGCTGCCTCTGTAATTCTTACTGATTTTTTTGGGGATAATATTGCCTTTGATGATGACACCGAATTGCCTTATGATTTACCCATTCGATCCTACCGATCTTTTACTCATGCTGCAGAGGAAGCGGCCATAAGCAGATTATACGGAGGAATTCACTACAGGAAAGCCGTTGAAGAGGGCTTAAAACAGGGTAGAAATGTAGGCAATTATATCAGCCAAAAATTGATTCTAAAAAATTAATTCCTTAGATCGAATTTAGAAAGGCAGCCAACTTTATTACAAATTTCTTATTCCACTCCACTTTAGGGTTTTTGTAATAAAACTGAATTAATGCCTGAGTGGTGTTTTCCGATGCGTGATCTGTAGCCAATAGATGGGCAATAAACTGCTGTGCCTCCTTTTTTCCATGTGTATTTTGTAAGGCATAAATACCCAAAAGATGGTTTTTGGAAGAGCGGAATAGTTGTGCTTCAGAGAAATTGGCAATGGATTTAAGTTCCGATTGAGCCGCCGTCTGATTGCCTTTATTATAATGAATATGAGCCAGCAGAAACCGCTCCCAACGCTCTTCAGGATCAAAAGGTTTTCCAACCCCCAAATGTTCGGGCCATTGCAAAGCAGTTTCCAACTTTGATTGAGCCTGACTGATTTGATTTTTGCAGATATGATTTAACGCACTTCCAACATAGGCATCGGTGTATATTTTACGGCCTTCGGTAGCGTGTTCGTAAGGCAAAATATTTAATTCTTTCAATAATTTAATTGATTTGTCATATTGTTTGAGTTGATTCATTGTTTGTGCCAAAAGCATTCCAGCAAAATAATTCTTTGGGTCTTGCTTATAAGTTTTCATAATGATTTTCTGAGCGGCCATTGCATTTCCTGCTTTAAAATGATCTTCGGCCAAGGAAAAGGCGTAGCGCCAATTTTTGGGTGACTGGCTGTAAGCAAATTGTAAATCTTTTTGGTAGCCTGCCTCTTGAAGTTCTTTGAACAACATCCCCCTAATATAGTAGAATAGGGGATCCTTTGCGCTTTTACCTAAATCTTTAAAAATTTGAATTCCTTTTGCGGTTTGAGACTTTCCCAATAAATTGATACCCAACAAATATTTAGATTTCCAAGAGGGATAATGGGTGTCCACCCAATTGAGCATATTTAGACTTTCTTTTCTATAGGGGAAAACAAAAGCAATAGATTCTTTTTCCAAGGTGTTGAGCGCAGCTTTGTCTTGATTTAAATAAGCTAGCCAAAGTTTATTGAGCAGTGGTTTAGGCCCCATTTCTAGTATTTTGATGGCATAGACATCTAAGTTTCTATTGTGATAAAATAGAGCCAACTCTAAGAACGTCTGATAAGGGAATTCTGATCGATGGGCTTTGGTCATAGCAACGGCATTGTTTAAGCCCAATAAAAACCTTTCGTAGACTACCAAGTGATTTAGTGGATCGATGGCTTCGACTTCTCCGATGGTCTTTAAGGCCTTATCACGATCTCCCATGATTCTGTATAGTATGGCTTTTTGGGAAAGGGCATTGATATTTTCACAATTAAATTTTAGGGCAATGTCATTATAGTATTTTGCATCACTGTATTTTTTTTCGATCAGGTGGATTTGTGCCAGCAGTGTATTGGCTGATGAACGGTAAGCCGATGATCGGGCAGCCCATCCCAAATGTTCTTTAGCATTGATCCAGTCATTTTGAGCCATATATCCAATACCGGCAGTATAATTGAGCCCGTTGTGGTAGGCATCAATTTGAAGTCCTGTATTGGCTATTGACAGTGCTTGGTCGTAATCACAATTTCTATAATAAAGAAAGGACAGCTCTTTTCTAGCTTCTAAATGGAGCGGATCTTCTTGAAGAATCTCTGTAAGTAATAATTCTGCTAATTTGAAATCCCTATAACGTTGGGCATCTTTGGCCTTTAAAAAAGTTTTTTCTAAGGTGTTTTGAGTTATCACCTTAGGATTGTTAAAGTTTCTTTTGATCAAGGGCGGATGAAGGTCATAATGCAATTCTAAACCAGGAACATCAATGGCATAGTCATCATTGGGCTTGGAGAAAGTTAAGTTAAAGGTGCCATTGGGAAAAGTTTCTAAAGATTGGCTTTGTATCTTTCCGTTGGCCTTGAGGGTTACCTGCGTGTTTACCTTTTTGAAAGCATTGATTTTCACTTCTAATTTATTTTCGGTTTCCACCACATTCATTGCACCATAGGGAGAGGCCTCTTTGATTCCTCCGATTCCTTTCACAGGAAACCATACCTCTGTCCATTGATCGGTAAGATGGGGGTCAAAAGTGGCTTGACTGATTGGGTTTTCTTTACCAGGGAAATATTGTACATAGAGTCTACCGGCTTGGTATTCGACGTATTGTCCATCGGTATCGGTGAGAAGGTCCTCCCAGATTCCACCCGCTCGGGAGAGATTCCAAAGCCATAGTTTTTGTCCAGGGATTTCATCATAACGCCCCCAATGTCCAAAACCTACATCTCTGTTCTTGTAATATCCCCCAAAAAAATCATTATATTCTCCAATGACATGGTAGGATTTGCTGGGGCCAAAATTATTTTGGTTGTAGTTTGACAAATCTCTATTCATTGGGTCTATGGGCCAGTCTTTTGCCACCCCACCATGAGTTAGGAATTGATCACCGGGAGTGTAAAACACCAAATCTTGCCCTGCAGCAGCGGCAGCTGTCATCCAATTGTAGTATGCTTGTTCTGTCTCAGTGGGGTTGTACCATACCGCTTGGGTGTTAAAGGCACTTTGATTTTTGGGTAAAATGATTTTAACCCGCCATTGGGTTCTTGAGGGTAAATCAATTCCGCCTACAGTGCACATGACACTGCCGTCGGGGCGCTTATCCAGCTTATAGTCAGTAGGAGTGCCTGTGCCAGGATGATGACCAATGACACCAAAATTAAATTCTATACCACCCGAAGTCCAAGGGCCCCGCATGGCGATATTCCTGAATTTTGCGACCTGGTTTTTGTAAATAAACTCATTGTCATTGCTTTTGTCAATAGCACCCCAAACTTTTCCACCCACTTCTGGAAAAATTTGTACTTCAATCCATTCGTTTTCTAGTGTAACGACTTTAAGGTTTTTATTTGCTTTTTCAAATTCATAGCCTTGAAATTTGTGGTAAGGGTATATTTTGGGATTATAAATAAAAGAGGGAAGGGGATTGGGATCTCCAAAGTAATAAGTTGGAAAACTGACAGACTCTTCTGTTATTTTTTGTTCTTGCGCTGTCAATGATTGATTGAATCCTATGCAAATGATAAAAACAAAGATGGTTTTTGAGAATTGATTAATTATAGTTTTCATACAATTTAAGGGGATTTGTGGGTTAAAATATATAGATGAATTTACAATTTTAAAATAAAGATTATGGGGATAAATAAAGTTTCTGACTACATCCCAAATTTTTAATACCCCTACACAATAAAATAAATTAACATAATTTTATGAATTAAGAACTTTTTTTTATATTTATCAATTCAATTCAAGCACTAACTTGAATTTATTGAAATTTTAACAAATCAATATTATTTTATTATGAAACAAAAATCAATGAAAAATGCATTATTAAGTCTCTGCTTTTTGTTCAGTGGCTTATTGTTTGCTCAAAAATCTGTAAACGGTACCATTACTGATCAGGATGGTGTTCCTTTACCTGGAGCTACCATCGTTGTTCTAGAAACCAATGCTGGAGCAACTTCAGACTTTGATGGAAATTACTCTATCTCAGCTGCGGAGGGTACTACTTTAGAAATTAGTTTTGTAGGGTATGAATCTCTACAAGTACTTGTTGGTGCTGACTCCGTTTACAATTTAACTCTACAAGAGGGAAATGCGCTTGATGAGATAGTGGTTACTGCCCTTGGTATTAAAAGAGAAGAAAAAACTCTGACTTATGCAAGTCAGACTGTTGATTCAGAAAGTTTAACTCAAGCACGTGACATGAATTTTGCCAACAGTTTGAATGGTAGAGCTGCCGGAGTAGAAATTAGAAAAAGTAGTTCTGGTGCCGGAGGTTCCACTCGAATAGTACTCAGGGGAAATAAATCATTAACTGGTGACAGTCAACCCTTAATTGTAATTGATGGTGTTCCCATGGTTAATAACAGAGGCGGTCAACCAGGCATGTGGGGTGGAATTGACTCTGGAGATGGTCTTTCTCAGATAAATCCTGATGATATTGAAAGTATCAATATTTTAAAAGGAGCTAATGCTTCAGTTCTTTATGGAAGTCAAGGGGCCAACGGTGTAATTCTGATCACCACAAAATCAGGTGAAGAAGGAGATACTAAAGTAACTGTGAATTCTGGAATTACATTTGAAAATATTATAAAACTACCCGAATTGCAATACAATTATGGTGCTGTTAATGGAGCAAAAGAAAGTTGGTCTCCAACTAGTGGAAATTATGACAGCGGTTTTGTTGAAGATTTTTTCGAATCAGGTTCCAATTACATTAATTCTGTTTCGGTAAGTGGAGGGAATAATAAGACAAAGGCTTATTTTTCTTATTACAATTCAACTTCTAATGGCATAATTCCAAGTTTCAAATATCAAAAAAATAATATATCATTTAAGCAATCCACCAAATTTTTGAATGACAAGATGACTATTTCATCTAATATTATTCTAACCGATGAAAATACAGCTAACCGTGGACCTTCAGGATATTATATGAATCCAATAACTGGGTTATATTTCTTCCCAAGGGAAAGAAATTTTAGCAGTTTCCAAAACAATTATGAAATTTTAAATACTGCTACAAATGTTATGACGCAAAATTGGTTTGTTGAAGATCACCACCAATCCAATCCATATTGGATCTTAAACAAACAGCCAAGGGAGGACAGAATTAGAAGAGCCATCTCTAGTTTAAAGTTAGAATATCAAATCACTGATAAATTGTCATTCCAAGCAAGAGCAAGTTATGACTATACTGACAGGAAAAACGAACAAAGGCACTCAGCGGGTTCTAACACGACTAACGTTGGTCCCAACGGTAGATATGATTTCAGTAGAGCCTCTGATGACCTATTCTACACGGATGGGATACTATCATACAACGACCAAATTTCTGAAGATTTTAGCCTAACAGCAATATTAGGAGGTTCTTTACAGCGAGTCAACTTTGGTGAAGGTGTAAGTGCCAGCAATGGAAGCGACAATCTTTTTTATGCCAACGAATTTAATTTCCAGAATTTTGCAACCAACATTCAAGTTCAATCTACACTATCAAGTAGAGTAGAAAAGCAAGCTCTGTTTGGAAACTTTGTTTTGGGTTATAAAGACTTTGTTTTCTTAGATGTTTCAGGAAGAAATGACTATGCTTCTACATTGGCTTTGACAGGAAATGAGTCTTATTTCTATCCTTCTTATGGTCTATCTGCTATTATTTCTCAGATGGTAACTTTACCTGAGATAATCAGTTTTGCAAAAATTAGAGCATCTGCAGCAACTGTGGGCAACGAAGTTCCATTTAACAGAATTAATCCTGGTAACGGAATTAATGCATCTGGTGGGGTTGTAAGAAATACAACAAAACCCTTTACTGATTTAAAACCTGAGATGATCGAAACTACTGAATTTGGTTTAGACCTTAGGTTTATGAATAACAAAATCGGTCTTGATTTGGCTGTTTACAATATCAAGTCCACCGATCAGTTTTTATCTCTAAGCGCACCTTCTGGTTCAGGGTTTACTAGATATTTTGTGAATGCAGGAGAGATCGTTAATAAAGGAGTTGAATTGAGCATCAGAGGTAATATAATCGAAAAGGATAACCTTACTTGGACTTCCATTTTAAATTATACCAAGAACACAAACGAAGTAGTATCAATTCATCCTGATCTAGATAATCTTTCAACCGGGGCCTCCGAAGGTTTCCGTTCTTTATTTAAAGCTGGTGGTTCAATTGGAGATTTTGACACCTACAGGTTTCAAAGAGATGGACAAGGAAGGATTATGATGTCGGGTGGTAAACCAATGAGATCTGCAGGTTATGAATACGCCGGTAATACAGATCCAGACTATGCTATAGGTTGGTCTAATAATTTTACCTTCGGAGACAAATTTGCAGCTGGATTTATCATTAATGGTAAGTTTGGTGGAGAAGTTTTCTCTCAAACAGAAGCTATGTTAGATGGCGCAGGGGTATCTCTGAGATCTGGACAGGCCAGAGATAATGGTGGAGTTAGTGTAAATGCTGTTGACGAAAACGGTAATGCAGTCTCTTCAGCGAATCCCGAGGCATGGTTTACAGCCATTGGAGATCGTAATGGAATTGGAGAGGCTTATGTCTATGACAGAACTAATATTAGACTTACTCAATTATCACTTTCATACAATATTGATACTTCAACTATTGGAATTCCTTTAGAGAGTGCTACAATTTCATTAATAGGTAACAATCTATTTTACACTGCAGAAGCACCATACGATCCTGAATTGGCAATGAGTACCAACAGGAATGCGCAGGGATTAGATAACTTTAATCTTCCTTCCACACGCACTATTGGTATGAACTTAAGATTAACATTCTAAACATTGATAACAATGAAAAAAAATATAATTTACATTTTACTCGCAGGACTGGTCAGTTTCTCATCTTGTACAGATGATTTTGCTGAATTAAATACCAGTCCCAATCAAATAACTGATGTGTCATTAGAGCAAAATTTTAATCACATCGGAGCATACTTCCCAACAATGTTAGATGCATTTTTGGGGGGAAGACACCAAACAACTTATAATTTGGCTGCCGATTCATGGGTTAGACATTTTGGATGCCCTACTCCTTTCGTTGCTGGGGTTAATAACACAACTTATGCTCCAGTATGGATTAATCAATTGTGGGATAAGACTTACAATAGCATCATGGCTCCTTCATCTCAAGTGATCAAAATTGCTGAAGAAACAGGATATGATATGTTCGTACAATGGGCCAAGCTTATTCAGGTTATAGGAATTTCTAGGTGTACGACCTATTATGGTCCACTTATCTACTCCAACTATGGAGCAACTGGAGATGTGGCTTACGACTCTGAAGAAACATTATACAATAACTTATTTTCTGATTTAGATCAAATTTTGTCTGTTTTTTCTGCTAACACAGACTACAGTGGTTTCTCGGATTTTGATGCAACATATAAAGGAAGTGTTCCACATTGGATTAAGTTCGTTAATTCGCTTCGTTTGCAATTGGCTATCAGAATATCAAATGCTAACCCTGCATTGGCTAAAACTCAGGCAGAAAAAGCTATCAATGATGCAGGGGGACTTATCACAACAAATGCAGATAACATGATACTTAGTCTTTATGGAAACATATTTCACGAGTACACCATCTCATACCCTTGGGGTGATACGCGTATGAGTGCATCTATGGAATCTATTTTGGGAGGATATGATGATCCAAGAGCAGATAAATATTGGGCTCCTGTTGGAGATGCATTGGTTCCAGATCACCCTGATTTTCCGTATAAAGGAATTAGGAATGGTGCTTTTTTGGCGTCCAAAGATCTCCACCTACCTTATTCTAAACTCAATATTAGCTTTAAGGATGCAACATCAAGAAAACTTCTTGATGCTGCTGAAGTTCACTTGATGTTGGCAGAGGGTAACCTTAGAGGTTGGTCAACTCCTTTGTCAGCCAAAGCTCATTATGAAGAAGGGGTCAAAGCTTCTTTTGCATTTTGGGGTGCTGGTGGAGTTGATGCCTATTTAGCAAACAATACAGGAGTCCCCCTTGACTATGATGATATAGTAGAAACAGGTGCTGTAAATGACTTTACAACAAGAATTACTGCTACAGTGGCATGGGATGAGACTGCAACTAACGAGGAAAAACTTGAAAAAATCATTACTCAAAAGTGGATTGCCGGTTTTACTAATTCCGTTGAACCATGGGCCGATTTCAGACGGACAGGCTATCCTAAACTTCCCACCAACTATAAAAATGATAGTAACGCAACTTTAGGAACAATTGCTGCGGATGATTTTATGAAGCGACTGCCTTTCCCTTCTAAAGAGCAAACCAATAATGCTTCAGGATATGCTTCTGGAGTTTCTGCTCTTGGTGGTGAGGACAAGATCAGTACAAGTCTTTATTTTGATACTGGAGGACCAAACTTCTAGTTGCTTAGTATATTTATTAAGAAAAGCCTGTATCTTTACAGGCTTTTTTTTTTAAATTGTAGTCACTCATTTTCTTATTAAAAACCAATATGAAATCGACCTTCTTATCAAGAAAAATACTCTTTCTATTGAGTATTGTCCTTTTTTCTTGTACCCCTTCTGCCGATAAAATGTTTACCCTAATGCCATCCAGTGTCACAGGGATCAATTTTAAAAATCCCTTAAAAGAAACGGACCAGTTTAATGTACTCAACTATGGGTATTTATACAATGGTGGGGGAGTCGCCATCGGGGATATTAACAATGACGGCCTTTCTGACATCTATTTTACTGGAAATATGGTGGGAAGTAGGCTATACCTCAATCAAGGTGATTTTAAGTTTAAGGAAATTGCTGAGCGGGCGGGAGTTTTTGCAGAAGGACTTTGGAATACAGGAACTACAATGGCAGATGTAAATGGGGACGGCCTTGTGGATATTTATGTTTGTCGCTCGGCGGCAAAAAAAACCGAAAGCAGAAAAAATTTACTTTTTATCAATAATGGAGATTTGACCTTTACAGAAAAAGGAAAAGAATTTGGTGTGGACGATTCAGGCTATACCACACAAGGATCTTTTTTTGATTACGACAATGATGGGGATCTCGACCTTTACGTTCTCAACCACTCTACACAAGAATACGCCGGATTAGGGAAAATTTCTAGACACCACAAAAAACAAAAAAATAAATCCTACTCAGATAAACTGATGAGAAACGATAATGGAAAGTTTGTCGATGTTAGTGATGAGGTTGGATTGATATCCAATATACTCGGATTTGGCTTGGGAGTGGCTGTTTCAGATTTAAATAATGATGGTTGGTTGGACCTCTACATTTCCAATGACTACAACGAGCAGGATTATCTCTATCTGAACAATGGAGATGGTACCTTCTCAGAAAATTTGGAAGATTATATTGGCCATGTTTCGCTCTATTCAATGGGATCCGATATTGCCGATATTAACAATGACGGTTTGACGGACATAATGACACTCGATATGCTTCCCGAGGGGAACTACAGGATCAAAATGACCTCAGGCCCGGATAATTTCGAAAAACTAAGTCACTTGAATAAGAACGGTTTTTATAACCAAACCATGAGGAACATGTTACAACTCAATAGAGGAGGAGATTACTTTTCTGAAATTGGTCAATTCTCCGGGGTTTCGAATACCGATTGGAGTTGGGCTTCTCTGTTTGCAGATCTGGACAATGACGGTTACAAAGATCTTTTTATTACCAATGGTTACCGTAAAGATTACACTAACATGGATTTTATGAACTATCTGGTTCAGGAAAAAATAAACGAGCGAAGGACTAAAGAAAAAACAAAGCTTACAGAACTTATTGAAAAAATGCCTTCAACGGTGGAGGAAAATTACACTTATAAGAACAATGGAGATTTGACCTTTTCGAAGATGAATAAGGAGTGGGGCCTTGACCAGAAAACACTCTCCAACGGTGCTGCCTACGCGGATCTGGATAATGACGGCGATATGGACCTGATCGTCAATAATATTGATGAAAAGGCCTTTATTTATAGAAATAATGCCGAAAAGTTTACCGAAAACAATTACTTAAAAATAGCCCTGAAGGGCATGGGCAAAAATAAATTGGGTGTTGGAGCCAAGGTAAAGCTAACTGCAGGAGGAATGACCCAAACGCAAGAACTTTTGAATACCAGAGGATATCAGTCTTCCGTAGATTTCAATCTGATTTTTGGCATTGGCCAATCTACTAGTGTCGACCAATTGGAAGTCATTTGGCCCAATAAAAAAAAACAGATCATTACGGAACTTCAACCCAATCAAACCCTCACCTTATTTCAAAAAGATGCAATAGATGTTGAAATCATGAAAAAGGATCAAAAAGTCAAACTATTTAAAGAAGCCACTGAACTTGATTTTACACATAAGGAAAACAATTATAACGACTTTAAAAGAGAGATCATGCTGCCACATATGCTCTCAACCCTGGGGCCAAAAGTTGCCATAGGTGATGTCAATGGAGATGGATTAGACGATGCCTTTATTGGTGGTGCTAAGGGAGCTGTTGGAGGAATTTTCCTTCAAACCCATTCGGGTGGATTTGTCAAGTCCAATCAAATTGATCTGCAACCCGATGCTTTATCAGAGGATATGGGTGCCTTATTTTTTGATGCAGATGGTGATAAAGATTTAGATTTATATGTCGTCAGTGGAGGAAATGAGTTTGAAAAAACGGACCCTGCACTTAAAGATCGACTATATATCAATAAGGGAAAAGGAAATTTTATTAAATCAAATAATAATTTACCCGAATTTACCTCTTCTGGATCAGTCGTGAAGGCTGCAGATTATGACAATGATGGGGATCAAGATCTCTTTGTAGCAGGAAGAATATTACCCAATCAATATCCCTACACACCCAAAAGTTATTTGCTCAATAATAATGGTAAAGGAGTCTTTAAAGACGTTACCCTGAGTAATGCAAAAGGATTAGAAAAGGTAGGCATGGTTTCCGATGCCCTTTGGACTGACTTCAATGGGGACAACCAACCGGATTTAATGCTGGTTGGGGAGTGGATGCCCATTACATTATTTGAAAATCAAAAGGGAGTTTTTAAAAATATTACTAAAGAGGTTGGATTCAAAGACTCTGATGGATGGTGGAATACTATTGTCCAGGCGGATTTCGACCAAGACGGCGATATGGACTATGTTGCCGGAAATTTTGGATTGAATTCACAGCTAAAAACTTCTGAAGAGTATCCCATTAGTATCTATGCAAAAGATTATG
>CAJVZM010000015.1 GCA_913020475.1 uncultured Flavobacteriaceae bacterium | reverse complement strand
TTCAAATACTGTTATTAATCAAATTTAACAACAGATAGATTAAAACCCCTAAACCAATTCCACCCAAGCCCAAATAATAAATTAACACTGGGGCAACTAAGACCAAAAAAACCCTAAAAAAACTATCCAGTGTTCCTGTTTTCAATGACTTAAATGAAAAAAGATCAAATTTAGCGTTCATCAAAAGGACAAAAATTAAAGTCAAAAAGATCAATCCCGGATTGGAAATTAGGACCGGTTGTAAAAAAGAAAAGTCAGGATGCTTTACCAATAATGGAAGTGAACCAAAAAACATCGCCATAGCTGGAGTTGGCAGACCTATGAAATGATTTTTGTCAACTCCGTCAATATTGAAACGAGCCAATCGAAAGGCAGCCCCCAAAGGGATTAAAAACCCTATAAAAACCCAGGGAATAAATTCAACAACAGCATTAAGCGGCCAGCCTATGATAATTTCAATATGTTTGTTACCCGCCATAACAAAAAGTTGCGCCAAAATAATTCCTGGGGCTACACCACAAGTGACCAAATCGGCCATTGAGTCAAACTGAACACCCAATTCACTTTCGACTTTCAGGAGACGGGCAAATATGCCGTCCCAAACATCAAAAAAAACCCCCGCTAGAAGAAAAACAAAAGCAGTTTCAAATTGGAATATGTATGCGAAATAAATAGAAAAACAACCTGATAAAAGGTTTAAAGAAGTGAAAAAATGCGGAACTGATTTTTTAATCATTAGTTTTGTATATGCAATTTAAAATTAAATCTAACACAAATTAAGACTTGATCCAATAAGAAAAAAATAAGCAGAAAGAAATTCAATGATTTATTTCAAAAACCCCGTCTTATTGTCCATTCTTTCAGGAGTACTACTCACCTTATCTTGGCCAGTTCAGGGTTTTTCCTTCCTTATATTTTTTAGTTTAATTCCCCTTTTATTTGTTGAATATCAAATTACTAAAGAAAATTACAAACGAAAAAAAACACGTTTATTTGTCTTGAGTTACATCGGATTTTTCGTTTGGAATTTCGGAACTACATGGTGGATAGTTAACTCCTCCATTTTTGGGATGGTATTTGCCATTAGTTGTAATACTTTATTTTATACCATTCTAATAATGCTATTCCATTGGTCAAAAAAGAGGCTTCCACTCCGAACAGCTTATGTTTTTTTGGTAAGTCTTTGGATCGCCTTTGAAAAATTTCACTTAGAGTGGGACTTTTCATGGCCGTGGCTAAACTTGGGAAATGTTTTCTCAGAGGACATACATTGGATCCAGTGGTATGAATTTACCGGTTCTTTTGGTGGTAGCTTATGGGTATTACTCATTAATATTGGATTGTTTGAAGCTCTCAAAAATCACCCTTTTACTCTGAAAAACACCCTTTGGATAAAAAAAATGAGTCCTTGGTTGATTGGAATAGCCGCCCCGGTTACAATTTCTTTAATCCTTTTTCAAAGAGAAAATGAACTCATCCCAACAACAGAAGTTTTACTCCTTCAGCCAAACATTGACCCCTACATCGAAAAATACGACAGAAAAAACGACTACTACTTTAATTTGATGGTCGATATGATTGCCGATCAAATTTCGGACGAAACCCGCTACATTTTTACTCCCGAGACCTATTTCAGTTCTGGATTCGGTGCATCGCTCGAAGATTTCAAAACAACAGCTTTACATCGTAAATTGGACTCATTACTCGAAAAAAATCGTAAAATACAGTTAGTTAGTGGGATCCAAACATTCAGGATTTACAGAACAGATAATCCACCAACCCTTAGCGCCAACTTAATTGGAAATCGCGTCTGGGCCGATTTTTACAACTCAGCCTTAAAAATGGAATACCAACAAAATCCAGAATTCTATCACAAATCTAAATTGGTGGTAGGGGTTGAAAACATGCCCTACAAAAGTTTTTTTAAGCCCTTATTGGGAGAATTTTTGCTTGATCTTGGGGGGACAGTATCCAGTAGGGGAATACAAGACTACAGAGGTGTTTTTGAACATACCGAAACCAAGCTTAAAACAGGCCCTGTCATCTGTTATGAATCTATTTATGGGGAGTTTGTTACTGGTTATATAAGAGAAGGGGCGCAATTTTTGGCCATTATTACCAACGATGCGTGGTGGGGAAATACGGCTGGACATAAACAATTACTCAGTTATGCTAGACTTAGAGCCATAGAAAATCGAAGAAGCATTGTAAGAAGTGCAAATACAGGTATTTCAGCTGCCATCAATGCCAAGGGAGAAATAACCAATAAACTTCCATATAACGCAAAGGGCGTTTTGAAGGCCAAGTTTGCTCCGTCAAACAGAATTACATTTTATACACAATACGGAGATTATATAGCACGTTGGTCCGGGTTTGTCTCGGTTTTGTTTTTTCTGATTGCAATAAGTGGCAGATTAAAGAAAAAAAATCAATGAAAGTTGGATCCATATGATTGGTTAATTTTGTTTAAATGACAAGAGTTATTGTTATTTATTGTTTTTACTGACAATGATTAATTATTATTATTTTCGCCCTGGAGATCAACAAAAAAGTAATTGCAAATCAAATTCAATTTACTTCTAGCCAAAAGACTAATTCAAGGGATAAATATGAGCAGGTATAAAATTTACACTAAAAAAGGAGACGATGGAACTACAGGATTGCTATCTGGCAAACGAGTCAGAAAGCACCATATTAGGATTAAAGCTTATGGTACCGTAGATGAGCTAAATGCTTGGGTGGGTATGATCAGAAATTTCAAAATTGATAAATATACTGAAAACTACCTTATTAAAATTCAAAATGAATTGATGATCGTGTCTTCTCAATTGGCAGATGATACTGCCGATGAAATCTCCAAGTCCTATAAAAAACTTGAACCTATTGTTAAACAAACCGTTAAAAATTTGGAAGATCAAATCGATCTGATCAATGATGAGTTACCTGAACTCAAAAACTTTGTTATACCCGGGGGCCATGTAGTAGTTTCCTACGCACATTTAGCACGTTGCACCTGCAGAAGAGCAGAAAGATTTGTTACCGAATTGAATGAAATTGAAAACGTACCACAAATCATTATTGCTTACATCAACCGACTTTCGGATTACCTTTTCATATTGTCAAGAAAATTAACAAAAGACTATCAGGTCAAAGAAATTAAATGGATCCCTCAAAAAAAATAGCTGACCTTCTTGCTAAATTCCATTAAAAATTTACTTTTGCAGAAATTTGTGATATATGTATTGGACGTTAGAACTCGCTTCCTTCCTTAGCGACGCCCCTTGGCCGGCGACTAAAGATGAGTTAATTGATTTTTCAATTAGGACAGGTGCACCTCTAGAAGTAGTAGAGAATCTACAATCTATGGAGGATGAAGGTGATATATATGAATCTATTCAGGAAATATGGCCCGACTTTCCAACTGAGGAAGATTATCTTTGGAATGAGGATGAATATTAAAACAAAATTCTAAAAACAAAGTCTCAAATGAGGCTTTTTTTTTGCTTAATTTTATTGAGATTTAAAACTAACGAATGAGCCTATTAAATTCCGTTTTAAAAGTTTTTGTTGGAGATAAAACCAAAAAGGATTTGTCCAAAATTTTGCCCTTGGTAGAACAAATCAATTCCCACTTCAATTCTTATAAAGATATCAGTAATGACGAACTGAGAAACAAAACTTTAACTTTCAAAAACATAATCAATTCCGATTTAAAGAGGGTCAATGATCAAATTCAGAAGATTAAATCTGAAATTGATAAAACTGAAGACATTGATCGGAAAGAAAATTTATATCAAAAGATTGACGATTTGACCACCGAAAGTGAGAAAATAATAGCCCAAACTCTTGAATCAATCCTGCCGGAAGCATTTGCTGTAGTGAAAGAAACAGCAAGAAGGTTCGTCGAAAACAATACCCTTACCGTAACCGCAACCGAATTTGACCGTCAACTTTCACAGCACAAAACCTATGTCAACCTGAAAGGCGATGATGCCCTATGGTCCAACACATGGGATGCAGCTGGAAAACCGGTTGTTTGGGACATGATACACTACGATGTCCAATTGATTGGTGGTATTGTTTTGCATCAGGGTAAAATTGCCGAGATGCAAACCGGTGAAGGAAAAACATTAGTCGCAACACTACCGGTCTATTTGAATGCCCTTACAGGAAAAGGGGTTCACTTGGTTACCGTCAACGATTACTTGGCCAAACGAGACAGTGCATGGATGGGTCCTCTGTTTGAATTTCATGGCATGGGTGTGGATTGTATTGATTATCACAAACCCAATAGCTCTGAGAGAAGAAAAGCTTATTCGGCAGATATTACATATGGAACCAATAATGAGTTTGGTTTTGATTACCTCAGGGACAATATGGCTCATTCATCTGGTGATTTGGTTCAACCCAAACATCACTACGCAATTGTGGATGAGGTGGATTCAGTTTTAATTGACGATGCCAGAACACCTTTGATCATCTCAGGACCAACCCCAGAGGGCGATAGACACGAATTTGATTTACTTAAACCCAAAGTCTCTGCACTCGTAGCACAGCAGCGATCATTCCTTAACGGCGTTTTGGCTGATGCCAAAAATAAAATCAATGAAGGAGACACCAAAGAAGGTGGGTTCCTTCTGTTAAGAGTTTTTAGAGGGCTGCCAAAAAACAAAGGTCTCATCAAGTTTTTAAGTCAAGAAGGGGTAAAGCAATTGCTACAAAAGACAGAAAACTTCTACATGCAAGACAACAACAGGGAAATGCCCAAAGTTGATGCTGAATTGCTATTCACAATTGACGAAAAAACCAATCAAGTGGAGTTAACTGACAAAGGGATTGAAACAATTTCATCGGAAAACGAGGACAAAAACTTTTTTGTTCTACCTGATATCGGTGGTGAAATAGCCAAAATTGAAAACCAACAACTCGAAGTAAAAGATGAGGCAGCTCTAAAAGAACAACTCTTCCAAGATTTCAGTGTAAAGAGTGAACGTATCCACTCTATGAACCAACTTTTCAAAGCTTATACCCTTTTTGAAAAAGATGTAGAATATGTGGTAATGGAAAATAAAGTGATGATCGTCGATGAGCAAACAGGACGGATCATGGATGGAAGAAGATATTCCGATGGTCTGCACCAAGCAATAGAGGCCAAAGAAAATGTGAAAATTGAAGCCGCAACTCAGACTTTTGCAACCATCACACTTCAGAACTATTTCAGGATGTATGAAAAATTGTCTGGAATGACTGGGACGGCCATAACTGAAGCCGGAGAATTTTGGGAAATATACAAACTAGATGTTATTGAAATTCCTACCAACAGACCCATTACCCGAAAAGATAGAGACGATTTAATTTACAAAACTAAACGTGAAAAATACAATGCTGTTATCGAGGAAGTGACCTCACTATCAAAAGCTGGAAGACCGGTTCTGATTGGAACTACCTCTGTAGAAATTTCTGAATTATTAAGTAAAATGCTTAACATTAGAAAAGTACACCACAACGTATTGAATGCCAAATTGCACAAAAAAGAAGCTGATATTGTCGCAGAAGCGGGAAACCCTGGGATTGTAACCATTGCAACCAATATGGCGGGAAGAGGAACCGATATCAAACTTTCTGATACTATAAAAAAAGCTGGTGGATTGGCCATTATCGGAACAGAACGACACGATTCAAGGCGGGTGGATCGTCAGCTTAGAGGTCGATCAGGAAGACAGGGAGATCCTGGAAGCTCTCAATTTTACGTCTCTTTAGAAGATAATCTTATGCGACTTTTTGGTTCTGATCGAGTGGCTAAAGTCATGGACAGAATGGGGTTAGAGGAAGGAGAAGTGATTCAACACTCTATGATGACCAAATCCATTGAACGAGCTCAAAAAAAGGTAGAAGAAAACAATTTTGGCATAAGAAAACGACTGCTTGAATATGATGATGTGATGAATGCGCAGAGAGAAGTCATTTACAAAAGAAGAAAACACGCACTGAGTGGAGATAGAATAAAACTTGATATTGCCAATATTCTTTACGATACCTGCGAGGAAATCACACTTAGTAATAAAGCCTCCAATGATTTCAAAAATTTTGAGTTTGAAATCATCAGTAATTTTTCCATCACATCCCCCTTATCGATAGAGGCTTTTCAGGAAACGCCTGAAAGCGAAATCATCAATCAATTGTATGATCATCTTAGCGAGCATTACTATAATAAAATTACTGCAAATGCCGCATTGGCTTTTCCTGTAATTAAAGAAGTATTTGAACGTCCTGGGAATACATTTGAAAGAATAGTTGTCCCATTTACCGATGGGATCAAAACATTGAAAGTGGTAACCGATCTCCAAAAAGCCTACGAATCAAAAGGCAAATATTTGGTTCAAGATTTTGAAAAGAACATCACTTTGGCTTTAATCGATGAAGCTTGGAAAACCCATTTACGAAAGATGGACGAACTCAAACAGTCTGTTCAACTTGCTGTGCACGAGCAAAAAGACCCATTGTTGATTTATAAATTTGAGGCATTTGAACTTTTTAAATCCATGATCAATAATTTAAACAAGGAAGTGCTTTCTTTCTTATTCAAAGGAGGACTTCCCAGTCAAAGTGATACTCACATACAAGAAGCCGAAAGAAGACCCACCACACGTAAAGGTTACAGAACATCCAAGGATGAAGTGCTCAACACGGATGAAATGGCTCAACGAAATCAGAATGTAGGGGCTGGAGTCGGAGGTCGACAAAGAAATGTGGTGGAAACTATCGTTAGAGAGAGACCCAAAATCGGCAGAAATGAAAAGGTAGTCATCCGAAATGTTAGCACTGGGGAGACCAAAACAGTTAAATTCAAACAAGCCGAACCTCTTATTAATAAAGGAGAGTGGGTCATCAATAATTAATTTTATAAATTAGTACTAACAATAATTTAGTAATGGAAATTTATGCTAAAGTTTTGCTGTGGGTAGTTCCCTTTTTTATAATATTTATCGTTGTTGAAATAGCTTATGGTCATTATACAGGGAAGCAAACCCATACTTTCATGGATACTTTGTCCAGCCTAAGTTCTGGTATGACCAATATCCTTAAAGATATTTTAGGCTTAGTAGTAGTCATTATTTCCTACCCTTTTTTGCTTGAAAAGCTTTCCATCATCAAGCTTGAAAACACTTGGTTATTATACCTCATTGCGTTTGTTTGCATTGATTTTTCAAGTTATTGGATTCATCGACTAAATCATAAAATAAATTTTTTTTGGAACCAACATGTTATTCACCACAGTAGTGAAGAGTTTAACTTGGCTTGTGCCCTCAGACAAAGCATCTCGAATATATTGGGATATTCTGCTTTATTCCTCATTCCAGCAGCTGTATTGGGTGTACCCCATGAGGTCATCACCGTCTTGGCACCGATTCATTTGTTTGGCCAATTTTGGTATCACACTCAACACATTGGAAAATTGGGCATCCTTGAATATTTTCTTGTAACTCCCTCACAACACCGCGTTCACCATGCGATTAACCCCATTTATATAGACAAAAACTTAGCTGCAATTTTTTGTGTTTGGGATCGATTATTTGGAACCTTTCAAGAGGAGTTAAAAGAGGAGCCTCCTATTTATGGTGTTTTAAAACCAGTTCGCACTTGGAACCCACTGATCATAAATTTTCAGCATCTATATGTTATGATTCAAGACGCCTGGTACACCCGTTCTTGGAAAGATAAGCTCACACTGTGGTGGAGGCCCACAGGGTATCGACCTGATGATGTGGCATTGAAATTCCCCATAAAAAAAGTAAGTACTGAATCCTCCTTCGAAAAATACAATCCCGAAATGAGTTATTTCAAAAAAGCCTGGGCGCTTTACCAATGGATTTGCATCACTATTTTGCTATTCCTTTTATTGTCCAACTACGAGTCCTTCACCTCCTCTCAGGCTATACTAATGGGAGGACTGATCATGGTCAGTATTTTTGGATTTACCTCATTGATGGATGGTTACCAATGGTCTTATGCTTTTGAATTGGGAAGAACCCTTTTGGGCTTGTTGTTTTTTTGCTTACCCTTTCAGAGTGACTTTTATTTGACTAATATTCCAAGCTTGTTCTTCTTCGCAATCATCTACTTTTCTCTCTCTATCATAGGACTTCAGTTGCTGGATCAAAAAAAGAAGTTCCACCCTTTGAATGAAGGATAAAAAAAAGGTGTTGTTGTTGGGTCCTGCCCATCCATTTAGAGGGGGCATTGCTGATACACAAAATTATTTAGCTCAAAACTTAAATGCACTTGGACACGAAGTGACGGTCTATACCTTTACCACCCAATACCCAAAACTGCTATTCCCTGGCAAAACCCAATTCAGAGTCGATAACGCTCCAGATCAACTCAATATCAAAAGAAAAATTCATAGTTTCAACCCTTTTAATTGGTCTAAAGCTGCGCAATCCATCAACCAGCTAAACCCTGATTATGTGATTTTTAGATATTGGACTCCTTTTTTGGCACCTTGTTGGTATGTCATTGCGCGAAAAATCTATAAATCCATCAAAAAAATAGGTCTGGTTGATAATTGGACTCCTCACGAACCCAGGTTTTGGGATAAAACCCTGACACAACTTTTTTCAAATCAAATGGATGGTTTTGCCAGCCTATCGACTGCTGTGGGTAATCAAATTGTATCAGACAATCCTCAAATGCCAGTATGGAAAGGTTTCCATCCCATTGCAGACCACCTACCACAAGCTATCCCCAGAGGAAAAGCTCGAGAGGCATTGGGTTGGCCTAAAGATAAAAAAATTGTACTGTTTTTTGGTTTGATCAGAAAATACAAAGGTTTGAACTTGTTGATAGAAGCTTTTTCGAAAACCTCACTGAATCGCTCAGACGTAATCTTGGCCATAGTGGGTGAAGCCTATGAACCTGAACAAAAATATACCGATCTCATCCGAAAACTCAATCTCAAAGAACGCATCATTTGCGATTTCAACTATGCCAATAACCAAAAAGCCAGCCAAGTTTTTTGTGCCGCAGATATTGTTGCACAAACCTATATTACTGCCACGCAAAGTGGTGTTACTCCTCTTGCCTACCATTTCAAAACTCCACTTTTGGTCTCCGACCTAGCGGGGTTACGGACTCCCATCTTGGAAGATCAAACCGGAATAGTCTCTGAAGTCAAAGCTGAAAAAATTGCGGAGAATATCAATAAAATTCTCTCTGACGATAAACTTTTAGAATTTCAACCCTCCTTTCAAAAAGTTGGAGACAAGTACAGTTGGAAATCATTTGGACTGTCTTTGATGAACTATATTGGGCAACTGTAGCATAAGATAGTGAGGTAAAATTTGTATTTTTAAAAAAAACTAAATGAGAAGTCTATACCTATTTATCTCACTTGTGATGATCAGTTCCTGTGAAATAAAATCTGAAACTTCTGACACTAGTCCACCCAATATCGTTATTGTTCTAACAGACGATCAAGGGTATAAGGATTTGGGTAGTTTTGGGTCTCCCAATATCAGCACCCCATATTTGGATCAAATGGCTGAAGAGGGGTTAAAACTCACAAATTTTTATGCTGCACAGGCAGTATGTTCCGCATCGAGAGCAGGTTTACTTACTGGTTGTTATCCCAATAGAATTGGAATTTCTGGAGCCTTATTTCCTGATCACAAAATAGGAATCAATTCACAAGAAACCACCTTGGCAGAAATGCTAAAAGCCAAAGGCTATAAAACTGGAATTTTTGGGAAATGGCATTTAGGACACCACCCGGAATTTTTACCCAATAACCACGGTTTTGACGAATTTAAAGGTATCCCCTACTCCAACGATATGTGGCCAGTAGATTATGATGGAAGGCAAGTACCCTCGTATCATCGATTGGCCAAGGCATATCCACAACTCCCTTTTTTTCAAAACTTTGAAGTAGTAAAAGAAATTAAAACTCTCGAAGATCAAGGACAGTTGACCACTGAAATAACTGAGGCTGCAGTCGATTTTATAGAGCGAAATAAAGAAAACCCCTTCTTTCTCTATGTGCCTCACCCCATGCCTCATACACCCATTGCCGTCTCTGATAAATTCAAAGGGAAAAGTGAGCAGGGTCTTTATGGAGATGTGATTATGGAGATCGATTGGTCAGTAGGACAAATCATGAAGAAACTAAAAGAACATCAACTACACAAGAATACATTATTTGTTTTTACCAGCGATAACGGACCTTGGTTAAACTTCGGTAACCATGCGGGCAATGCGCAACCATTGAGAGAGGGCAAAGGTACCGCTTGGGAGGGTGGCCAAAGAGAGCCTTGTGTAATCTATTATCCTAATGGGATTGAAGGGGGAAGAATCATCGAAACTCCCATTATGGCTATCGACCTGTTGCCTACTATCGCAGAAATCACAGATGCAGAACTTCCTAAAAACAAAATTGACGGAAAAAGTGTTTTGAAAATACTGACAGGAGAAGATCATCAAAGTCCGCAAGAAGCTTATTTCTTTTATTACAAACAAAATGAATTGCACGGAGTAAGATATAAAGATTGGAAGCTCTATTTCCCACATTCATATAGAACCCTAAATGGTAGAGAAGGTGGGAAAGACGGATACCCCGTGAAATATGAAATGAATACAGTTGAAAATATTGAGCTTTACGACCTTAAAAATGATATTAGTGAAACCAATAACGTCACTGCCCAGTATCCAGAGGTGGTTGAAAAAATAAAAGTTCTAGCAAACGAAATACGATCGAAGTTGGGGGATAAACTCTATAACACTGAAGGAACTGAAAATCGACCTGTAGGGAGAATAAATTGATTCTAAAAAATTGAAAATCATGTATCTACTACTAATTTTTATACTCATCAACACTTGTCAAATTGGAGCTCCTGAACCCAAAGATCGTTCGACAGCGGTTTGGAGTCCCCCAGAAAACTATCAAAACAAATCTAAGGCCTACTTTGCTTCCGGATGCTTTTGGTGCGTGGAAGCGGTTTACGAAAGCTTAGAAGGAGTCGAAGAAGCTTTATCTGGCTATGCTGGAGGTAAAACCAAAAATCCCACCTATTACCAAGTAATAACTGGAAAAACTGGCCATGCGGAGACAGTAGAGGTTATCTATGACTCTAAAGTCATTGATTTTGTCACCCTAGTGCAAGTGTTTTTTGATTCTCACGACCCCACCCTGCTAAATCAACAAGGCCCTGATCGAGGAACACAGTATCGCTCAGTAGCTTTTTATCAAAACGAATCCGAAAAGAAAATTATTGAGGATCATATCTCTAAACTAACCAAAGAAAAGATCTATCCAAAGAAAATCGTTACCGAAGTCAGGCCGTTATCAAAGTTTTATTATGCAGAAAAGTATCATCAAGATTATGAGAAAAACAACCCCAAAGATCTCTACATATTGAATGTCTCCAAACCCAGGTTGAATAAATTCAAAGCCGTATCACCTGAATTACTCAAAAAGGATCAGCATTGATTTATGTCAAAACTTACCCATTGAACTTTCGCCAGATACGGAAAAACAAAAAGCCCACTAAAGCACCAAAGGTCATACCTGAAATAACATCCAAGGGATAATGGACTCCTATATAGATTCGACTGTAGGACACTAGGAAAGCAACAAACAACAATAAAAAAGATAGTTTACGGTATTTAATCTCAAAAATACAAGAGAAAAAAACCGCCAGGGCAAAGGAATTGGAGGCATGGCCAGAGAAGTATCCATACAAACCTCCGCAAGAAGATTTAACCAACCTTAGCATTTCCATAAGTTTAGGTTCGTGACAAGGACGTAACCGCTGGAAACCATCCTTAAAAAGATTGGTTCCCTGATCCGTTACCAAGATCAGAATAGCAACGAATAATAGAAGTAGTAAAAAAGATTTGAACCCTTTGTGCTTGAGGTATAAGAGAGCTAAAAATAAATACAAACTAATATTAGTCGCCTTTTGGGTCATAAACATCCAAAAACCATCAAAGGTTTTGGATCCCATTTGATTGAGAAAAAGAAATACTTGTTGATCAAGGGCAAAAAGCTCATCCACGGGTTAATCTAAATTTTCCATTTCCTTATCATAGAAATCCAGAGCCTGCTCAACCAGTTGAGCAGTCTGGGATTCCAACTCCTCCCTGTCATCCTTTTCAAACTCCTCCATCCAGTGAACTTCGTCATTGGCAACATTAAGAAAAAAACGGGGATACTCTGTATGCGCAATGAAAATTACTTCTTCTAAGGCTGAACTGTCTGCAATCAAAAACTTTGGTAAATCCATCTTAAATATAGGTTTAGGAATCTAATTTTTGGGAAAGATACTGAAATCTGAGAAGCAACAACAGTGCTGAAAGTGTTAATCCTGTCAAAAGACCCATCCAAATTCCAGAAGCCCCCCACGCGGTTTTTAGTCCCAAGTAGAAAGAAATGGGAAAACCTATGGCTCCATATGAAATAAAGATCAGAAAGGCAGGAATAATCACATCTTGAATTCCCCTCAAGGCTCCCAAAACGACCGCTTGGAGTCCATCGGCAATTTGAAAAAAAGCAGCGATTAGGATTAAATCCGAAGCAATTTCAACCACTTTAGAAACATCGGAGGATATCTCTGGTGTATTGCCATCCAGATACAACCAAGGTAGTAATCCATGAGTAACCACAAAAAATAAACAAAAAAGAGAACTCATAAGAAAAACAAGAAAAAAGGTAGATATTGCTACCCTTCTAAGAGAAATAAAATCTTGCCGTCCCTTTTCGTTTCCTACCCGTATCATTGCGGTTACCCCCAAACCTAGGGCTACCATGTAAGTCATGGAAGTCAAATTAAGTGCAATCTGATTGGCCGCTTGGGGATTTTTCCCCAAAATTCCAGACATCCAAATGGCAGAGGTAAAAAAAGTAATCTCAAAGAACATTTGCAATGCGGAAGGAAAACCCAAAGAAATAATCTTTTTAAAAAGTGACTTTTGGAGTTTTACTCCTAACAATTTACGGTTGTATCTTTTAAAACTTTTCTGATTTTTGACGTTTATGGCCATAAACAAGACCATTGTCCATCGGGAAAATAAGGTTCCCAGTGCTGCGCCTTCGACGCCCAACTCGGGAAAACCGTAAAGACCGAAAATCAAAAGGTAATTCAATAATACGTTAATCAGATTGCCCATTAGTGTTGCATACATGGCCAAACGGGTATGAAATAAGCCCTCGGCAAATTGCCGAAGTCCCTGAAAACCCACCAATGGCACCAGCGATAGGGCCACCCAAAAAAGATAGGGCTTAGCCAAAGCAACCACTTCATGAGGTTGCCCCATTTGTGATAACAGCGGTTGAGCCCACAACACCAGCAGGGCCAATACCAAACCTAGTCCAAAACAAAGGATCAGACCGTGAACAAAAATATACCGGACTCTTTTGTGATTTTTTGCACCAATAGACTCAGCAATCATGGGAGTAATGGCGGTTGAGAATCCTATTCCTAGAGACATGGCCACAAAAACAAAACTGTTACCCAAAGAAACGGCCGCCAATTCTGCCGTTCCCAACTGACCAACCATGATGTTGTCGATCAATTGTACTACGGTGTGTCCCAACATACCCACCATGACGGGATAGGCCAATCGAAGATTTATGCCAAACTCTTTAGTGTAAGTTGTGAGTTTCATCGAATATTAGCAGGGGAAATAAAGATTCTTATTCAAGACCCAACTGATCTGTAAGATACACCAAAGCAGCCATGGTCGCTGCTCCCATTTCCAATTCACGCTTATTGATTTGATCAAATGTATCCATCTCGGAGTGATGATGGATGAAATACCTCTGGGCATCGGTTTTCAAGCCTGCCAAAACCAATGCATTTTCTTTAAGTAAATTCACATCTGCGCCGCTTCCGCTTCCTTCAAACAAATGGATATAATAGGGATCAAAATAGGGTTTCCAAGACAAAATTCTTTTTAAATACTTTTCTTTGGTATCAAAGTTAAATCCCCTAGGGCTAAAACCTCCAGTATCCGACTCTAATGCCAACAGGTGCTGTTCTTTGCTGTTTTTTACATTTTTACTATAAGCCTTTGCTCCCTTCAATCCATTTTCCTCGTTGGCAAATAGCACCACTCTGATGGTGTTTTTAGGTCGAAATTCTTTTTTGCTCATAAATCTCATCACCTCCATGGACTGAACAACCCCTGCTCCATCATCGTGAGCTCCATCTCCCAAATCCCAAGAATCCAAATGGGCACCAACTAATATAATTTTCTCAGGAGATACTTCCCCATTGATTTGACCAATGACATTATAAGATTTAACCTCTGGATAATTCTTACAGTTTTGCTTGATAAAAAACCGCAGTTTGGGGTTGAGGGCAATCATAGAACTGAGTAACTCTGCATCGTTGGTGCTGATGGCAGCAGCGGGAATTCTCTTATTGATGGGCAAATCGCCATAACTCATCACTCCAGTATGCGGATAGTCATCCAATCGAAAATTCAAAGAACGAACAATCACAGCAAGAGCTCCATATTTGGCAGCTTCAGCAGCTCCATTGTATCGCTGATCTACCGCACCGCCATAAGCTTTAAAAGTATTGATCAAATCTCCCTGCATAGGACGATTAAAAAAAACAATTTTACCCTTAATTTTCTCTTTACCCAATTTGGCTAATTCGTCAATCTGATTGACTTCAATAACATTAGCACGAATTCCAATAGAGGGGGTAGAAATGGAGCCTCCCAAAGCACATATATTCACATTGATGGTATTGCCTGGGCTAGATTCTATATTGGCATATTCAAAAGTACCCCTAACCCATTTGGGAACCATAACGGTTTGCAACCAAACAGAATCCAATGGCAACGCATCAAGTTCCTCTTTGGCCCACTTTATGGCCCTTTCTGCATTCAAAGATCCCGACAAGCGTCCCCCTATTTGATTAGTAAGATGATTCAACCAGTCGTAACTTTTTCCCTGAGTCAATGCCTGGCGGTATATATCATTGATTTTACTCTTCACAGTTTCTTCTTTTTGAGCGTTTAAAGAAATGCTGCAGAAAAAGAAAATTAGATATATTTTTTTCATCATCAACTAAAGTTTCGGTTTAGCAGCAAATTTTTGGATATCCTCCCTAGAAACTGGATTAGATCCCAGAATCATCAACCTTTCAATGACATTTTTCAATTCGCGTATGTTCCCCGTCCAGGGATAGTCCATCAACTGATTGACGGCACCTTTAGAAAAGGTTTTTGGATCTAAACCCTGGTCGGCTATTAGGTTTTCGGTAAAGTAATCCACCAGCTGTGGAATATCTTTTTTTCTTTCTTTGAGGGATGGAACTTTAACAAGAATGACTGCTAAGCGATGATAGAGGTCTTCACGAAATTTTCCTTTCTCAATTTCTTTGCTCAAATTTTTGTTGGTGGCGGCAATAACCCGAACATCAACTTTTATGTCCTTCTCTCCCCCTACTCTCTGGATTTTATTTTCTTGTAGTGCTCTCAACACTTTGGCTTGAGCAGCAAGACTCATGTCTGCAACCTCATCCAAAAAAAGTGTCCCCCCATTGGCAATTTCAAACTTACCAGGACGATCTTTGATGGCTGAAGTAAATGCCCCTTTAATATGACCAAAAAGTTCACTTTCAATCAACTCGGCCGGAATGGCAGCACAATTAACTTCCACTAAAGGATACTCCGAGCGATTACTTTTTTGATGTAAATGAAGTGCTACGAGCTCTTTACCAGTTCCGTTTTCTCCCGTAATCAATACCCTCGCCTCTGTGGGAGCTACTTTTTCTATTAGATGATGGATCTCATTGATCTGGGGAGAATCTCCAACCATCTCATACTTTTTAGCAATGCGTTTTTTGAGATTTTTATTCTCTAAAACTAAATTCTTGATTTGTAGTGCATTTCTGACCGCAGTCAACAACCGATTCAAATCTGGTGGTTTGGAAATAAAATCATAAGCTCCTGACTTCATTGCCTCCACCGCAGTAGAAACATTACCGTGACCCGTCAACATTATAAAAGGGACATTATTGCCATTTTCCCTTGCTTTTTGTAATACATCTACACCGTCCATTTTTGGCATTTTGACATCACACAACACCAAATCAAAATCTTCTTTTATGAGAGTAGTTAGACCAGATTTACCATCCTCACATTGAGCGATTACATAATCTCTGTTTTCTTCTTCTAAAATACGGATCAATACCCTTCTGATGGGTTCTTCATCCTCAATCAATAAGATTTTCTTCATTGGTTTGGAATATCGTTCTTTAGGGTAACAACTGTCTGTGGGAACGGAATCTCAATATTAAGTGCTTTCAGTCCTTTAAAAATTTTAAACCTGAGGTCACTTTTTACAATATTTGCCTCGAAGCTTTTGTTCATCGAAAATATAAGCTTAAACATCAATGCATTGTCCCCAAAATCTTCGAAAAGTAAAAAAGGAGCCGGATTTTTTATAACTTTCGGATGACTATTGGTAATTTCAATGATCGCCTCATTGAGCAGATTGACATCTGTTTTGTAGGCGACACCAAATTGGATAGCTTCTTTAGTTAAAACTCCATTTTCAGTCCAATTGAACAAAATAGATGTTAAAAATTTGTGATTCGGTATTATCAACACTTTATTGTCTCTGGTAACTGCCCTTGTGGTTCTGAGTGTAATATTTTCAACCCGCCCAACTTGACCATCAACTTGTATTACATCCCCAACATGTACGGTTTTATCAGCAAGAATAGAAACCCCAGAGAAAACATCTTGAATCAAGGTTTGCAAGGCCAAACCAATCCCGACTAAAAGAGCTGCAGATGCTGCAAAAATTGCACTTACCTTAACTCCAACATTATCTAAAGTGATCAGTATAACAATCAAGTATACTAGATAATTAAAAAAAGTTAAGATCCCTCTAAACTTTAATTTGGTGTCATTATTAAGAGTTCTGAATACAACACGTCGGAATAGCTTTAGAAAAAGGTAAGTAAGAAAAAAAACAAGTAGGATAATCGAAATTGACTTGGGGCTCAAAGCAATATCACTTCCAATTCTAATCTGATAGTTAAAAAAATCTACTAATTTTCGCATGACTTATATTCCATACTAATATAATACAAAAACAAAACCCACCCCTATTTCTAAGGATGGGAAAAATTGCTATGAAAAAGAAATAACACTAAAAATTTAGTGTTCATCAAATATATATATTTTTTCTCAGATTAAAGATTTATGCAAACATGTCTTGACCTTTTCAAAAAATGATTTGTCAGACTTGTCGGGATTTGGCATGAAATTCTCATCCTCTAACATTTTTTTAAAGAATTGCTTTTGTTCCTTGTTGAGAGTTTTGGGGGTCCAAACATTGACGTGAACCAAGAGGTCTCCATTCCCGTATCCATTTAGATCAGGGATTCCCTTACCCCTTAACCTAAGGGTTTTCCCAGATTGAATCCCAGACTCTAGTTTGATTCTAACTTTACCTTCCAACAAATTAATTTCTCTTGACACACCTAAAGCGGCTTCGGATACGCTGATGTATAGGTCAAAATGCAAGTGGTTTCCTTCACGAATAAAGTGGTCGTCAGATTTTTCTTCAATTAAAACCAATAAATCTCCCGATATCCCATTACCAGGAGCCTCGTTACCTTTTCCAGTCACCTTCAATTGCATTCCATCTTCCACTCCAGCGGGTATTTTGATGGATACAGTTTCTTCTTGATCAACTAAACCTTTGGCATCGCTTCCCATGGGTCGATTGGAGATCATTTGCCCACTACCATCGCATTTGGGACAAGGAGAAGCACTCTGCATTCTCCCCAAAATAGTATTGGTGACCCGCATCACCTGACCTCTTCCTTTACATGTTCCACAGGAGGTATAACTAACTCCTGCAGCTTGAACTTTTCTTTTGACTTTTATTTTCTTTTCTACACCATTGGCCACCTCCCTCATAGTGAGTTGAACTTTTATTCTGAGATTGCCTCCTTTTCCTCTAGTCTGTGATTGACCAAATCCACTAAAACCCCCTCCTCCGAAAGCGCTTCCAAAAATATCTCCAAATTGACTGAAAATATCATCCATATTCATGCTTCCTCCTGCGCCTCCGAATCCACCAGACTCAAAGGCTGAATGTCCAAACTGGTCATACTGGGATTTTTTTTGAGGATCACTTAACACTTCGTATGCCTCCGCTGCTTTTTTAAATTTGGACTCTGCTTGCTTATCTCCTGGATTTTTGTCGGGGTGAAATTCGATTGCTTTTTTGCGATAAGCTTTTTTAATTTCACTGCTAGACGCCCCTTTAGATACTCCCAATATTTGGTAAAAATCTTCTTTCATGTAATTTACTGTCCTACGACCACCTTGGGAAACCTGATGATTTTATCTCCCAATTGATAACCTTTTTCTGTGATGTCGATTATTTTTCCCTTTTGAGCATCATCCTGAGCAGGAATAAGTGTAATGGCCTCATGTATTTCGGCATCAAAAGTATCGCCTATTTTGGTTTCAGTAATGTTCAAACCATTACTTTTTAATACATCTGTCAATTTATTGATGATTAATAAAAATCCTTCGAAAGGCTTTCTGCCCTCCTTAGGTGTTTGATTAATGGCCCGCTCAAAATCATCTAATATAGGTAAGATTGCACTGATCACCTCTTGACCTGCGGTTTTGAAAAGTTCTATTCGCTCTCTGGCAGTTCTTTTCTTAAAATTTTCAAACTCTGCAAACAACCTGAGGTATTTTTCTTTCTCATGATTGAGACTTTCAGTCAATTCCTGAAGCTGCTTCGAGACGTCTACTTTACTACTTTTTTTTTCAACAGAAGATTTCTTTGCTTTTGCCTTGGGTTTTGATGTTTTATCTGCCATTGTGTTAATTTATTTAATATGCTTCAAAATTACTGCCAACTCATCTATTTTGTCAAAATGTCATTCTTTTTTTCCGTAGATATTCTTTAGCGCAAGGGGTAAAAAGGGGAAATTGAATTCAAATCCCTTTGAAAGAATTAATTCGGCACTGACTTTTTGACTTCCCAAAATCAAAATCGAACGTTCACCCATGACCATTTTCATCAAAAAAGCTGGAATATTGGGTAAAAAAACAGGACGACTCAGGGAATGTCCTATGGCTTTTATCATATCTATTTGTGAAACAGGATTGGGGGCAACTGCATTGAAAGTTCCTTCCCACCCTTGATCAATAGTCTTAAAGAATAAACGGGACAGATCATCAATATGAATCCAACTTTGCCACTGTTTACCAGAAGCAAAAGCCGTTCCAAAAAAAAGTTGTGTTGGTAAGGTCAATTGAGACAGTAAGCCTCCTTCCCTGGCCAAAACCAAACCGATTCTCAACAAAGACAAATGTTCCGTATGATCGGACAAAGCCTTTGATTCTCTCTCCCATGCAGAGGTGACTTTTTGCAAAAAATTCGAATGCTGTTTTAAGTGACTTTTTTCCTTGTAAACTACATCCAAACTATTAGGGTAAATCCCAATAGCTGAAGCACATACTATGCTTTTCATTTTTATTTTTTGTTGATCTAGAGCTTTTTTTAACAATCGAGACCCGCTAACCCTACTCTCCAAAATTTCTTTTTTATTTTTGGAAGTCCACATTTTGGAAATACTCGCGCCAGCCAAATGAATCAATGTATCAACACCTTCAAAGCATGCATAATCAATTTCATCGTTTTGGGGGTTCCAATAAAAACCTTTTAGAGCAAATGAATCAATCAATTTATACTTGCGAGTGCTCAAAAAATGAACCACGATATTTCGTTTTTTTGCTATGCCAATGATCTTTTTCCCAATTAGACCCGTTGCACCGGTAATCAATAATTTCATGTACTTATTTAAAAATTAATATTATAATACGTATACCTTGACGATTAATATGATTACAGGGTTTTATTTGTAATTTTTGTCAAAAATAAACTAAAGCTACTTTATAGCTCTCAACATTTCTCGTTTTCCAGGTGGGCCTTCCAACCGCTCAACCGAAAATCCTATTTTTTCTAAGCTTCTTCTGACGGATCCCTTGGCGCAATAACTTACCCAAACCCCTCCGGTCTGCAGAAGGTCATAACATTTCTGAAGAGCTTTCTCTTGCCACATCTCTGATTGGGCGTGATATCCAAAAGCGTCATAAAATAAAATATCAAAACATTGATCAAAAGTTACATTGAAGAAGTCTTGATCTAATTTTTTGAATAAAAAATTTGATTGAGAAAGAGTTTGCCCCCAACTCACTTCATGCAATTGATCAAAAAAATGGTGATGATAAGTGTCAGGCAGCGCATTTTTCATTTTAAGGGATTGAATTTCGTGAATGGATAACGGAAATTTTTCTACCGAAACATACTCGCAAAAAATCTTATGTTTAAAAGCAAAGATAAAACTGAGGTAAGCATTAAGCCCTGTTCCAAGTCCCATCTCAAATATCCGTGGTGCCTTTTGACTGTTGAGGCCCAGCCAGTGAGCAAAACCTTTTTTTATATAAACATAATCCGACTCGGTTATGGCTCCGTGTTTTGAATGATAGGTCTCGTTTAATTGATCTATATACAAGGAGGGCGATCCGTCTCCAGTAGTAATTATTTTTTTTTGCATTTAATAAAACCCAATAGATTCATTCAGCAGTTATTTTTGCTAACCATTTTTATTATCATTTAAATTAAATAAAAAAACATATAAAATTTATGGTTTAGTGTTTAAAAAACTAAATCCATAGAAATTATTAAAAGTAAAAAAGTAATTTTGTAAATACTTTTTATAAAAAAATGAAAATAGAGAGATCTTCGTCTTCAAATTTGGCCCATGTGGATTTTGAAAACCTGACTTTTGGGTCTGTATTTACAGACCACATGTTTGTGTGTAAATACAAAAATGAAAAATGGCAAACACCTGAAGTGATTCCCTATCAACCTCTATCTTTTGAGCCATCCATGAGTGTCCTTCATTATGGACAAGCCGTTTTTGAGGGTATGAAAGCCTACAAAGACAACGAAAATAATGTCTGGCTATTTAGACCAGATCAAAATTTTAAGCGTATTAATCGTTCTTCTGAGCGACTTCAGATCCCTGTATTTCCAGAAAAGTATTTTTTTGAAGGTTTAAAAACGTTGGTAAATTTGGATAAAGATTGGATCAAACCGGGTATTGGAAATTCATTATATGTTCGTCCTTTTGTTTTTTCAAGTCAGGCCTGTGTGCAAGCTTCACCATCCAAGGAGTACACTTTTATCATAATTTGTTGTCCTGTTAAGGCTTATTATGGTGGAGAAGTTAACGTTTTGATTGCTGAGGAGTTTAGCCGAGCCGCTGATGGAGGTATTGGCTACACTAAAGCGGCAGGAAACTATGGTGCTCAATTCTACCCTACTGCCTTGGCTCAAAAGCAGGGATACCAACAGATAGTATGGACCGATGCGAAATCTCATGAGTTTTTGGAAGAAGCGGGAACTATGAATATTTTTTTTAGAATTGGTAACAAATTACTCACTGCACCTACCAATGATCGTATACTTGACGGCGTAACCCGAAAAAGTGTCATACAAATCGCAAGAGATTCAGGTATTGAAGTAGATATTCGTCCCATAAGGGTTGATGAAATAGTAAAAGCCTCGGAAAACAATTCACTCAAAGAAATGTTTGGAAGTGGAACCGCAGTTGTGATCAATCCCATCAGGAGCTTTGGTTTCAAAGGAGTCAATTACAAACTTACTAAATTGGACAATCCTTTTGCTATGCTACTTAAGGACAAAATCATGTCTATACAATACAACCTATCCAAAGATCCCTATGGATGGAGAGTAGCTGTCGACTAATCTTTGTGTAATATTGATGCGATGTTGGGTTTAAAATAATTTGGCCCTTTAAGGACTTTACCGTCTTCCCTATAAATGGGTTTACCGTCAGATCCCAACTTACTCATATTACTTCTTTGAATTTCGTTGAAAACCTCAGTAATTTTATGCTGCATTCCATGAGAGAGAATAGTTCCACACAATATATAGAGCATATCTCCCAAAGCATCGGCAACTTCAACAAGATCATCGTTTTGAGCTGCCTCAAGGTATTCATCGTTTTCCTCCTTCATAAGATTATGTCTCAGAAACACCGTTTTTTGGGGAATACTCACTATCGGTTTTTCGGCTGAATCTATGCCAAAAGCACTGTGGAATTCTGCCACTGCGTTTAATTCATTTTTTATCATTTGTATATTTTATAAGAAATTAATTGGGGTCAATGTTTTTTTCTAATTTAGTTAAAAATTGAAAATGTTCAGTCAAGGACAACTGTTGTTTGCTTTATTTTTTATTGTTGCTTTTGTGGCATTAATGATCGTCGCCTATAGAAAAGATTCTAAAAATCATAAAGTACATTATAAAGGAAGTATTAAAATATTCATTGCATTCGTCCTGACCATAGGAATTCTTTACCTGATTAAATTTTTCACGCAAAATCCCTAAATAAAATTATGAAACAACTCTTGATTGTTTTTATAGGAGGGGGATTAGGAGCAATTATGCGATTTCTTATTGGTAAACTTTTACCTTATTCTGGCAAAGGTTTTCCATGGAATACCTTTTGTGTCAATTTGCTAGGTTGTTTATTAATAGGCCTGCTCTCAGGATATTTTTTACGAAATAGCTCTGAAAATGAATCTTCACTGATACTTTTCACCACTGTAGGCTTTTGCGGTGGATTTACGACCTTTTCATCCTTTGCAAATGAAAACTTATCCTTCATCCGTTCAGGAGACTTTAATATGTTTCTGATTTACAGCTTATTAAGTTTTTCATCCGGAATTCTCATGGTTTATTTTGGAATTTTGATTGACAAACAACTTCACTGATATTTTAAGAATTTCTTAAAATTTGCTTTATAAATTATTATACCCCTATTATTTTAGGGGGTATTTTTTACTAAATAATAAAAATTAACTTTTTGCCCCCATAAAATTTATGGGTAGATCTATATTAATATAATTTTGACCAAGATTATAACAATCATCTATGTTAAAATGTTAACTATAACTCTAATTATTTAAACACTATTATTATGAACTTTATTAAAAAGAATTTTTTAACAACTTTATCCTTAATGATCGGCTTTGTTGCCATCGCTCAGGAGGAAGAGGTTGCTCCGGAACCCACTTTTTCTGTGGCTGGAACTATCGACACTTATTACAGAAGCAATCAATACGTACCAGGCACATCCTTTGCTAACGACAATGGGTTTGCAATCGGTATGGCAAACGTAATCGTCTCTTATGAAGGTAAAAAATCTGGATTTGTTGCAGATATGGTTTTTGGGCCTAGAGGTTCTGACGCTGTTTTTAGTTCTCCAATGCCAAGAGATGCTGGTGATTCTTCAAGCGCTAATATTTTAAATCAATTATATGCTTACTATAACGTAAGTGATTCTTTTACTTTGACAATGGGTAATTTCAACACCTTCTTAGGATATGAGGTGATTTCACCTGCTGCCAACTTTAATTACTCAACTTCTTACATGTTCTCTTATGGTCCCTTTTCCCATACTGGTATTAAGGCAGATATTACTGCTGGAGAAAATACATCTATTATGCTTGGACTTTTGAACACTACTGACAATACTGAGTTTCAGGTTGCAGACGATGACTATATGTTCGGTGCACAACTTGGTATATTTGGGCAGTACATCAACTACCTGGGTGGTGGTTCTAATGGAGTCAGTCAAATTGATTTTACTGGTGGGTTCAACCTTGGCGATACCTTTTTCTTGGGAATAAACGCAACAAGCTATAGTGATGATGATGATGTTAAATTTTCTGGTGTAGCATTATACCCACAATA
>CAJVZM010000014.1 GCA_913020475.1 uncultured Flavobacteriaceae bacterium | reverse complement strand
CCACCTCAAAATACGAAAAAGACTTATTTTTGCCCCACTATGCAACAATCTGACATCTTTAAAAAAGTAATTTCCCATGCCAAAGAGTATGGTTTTATTTTCCAATCCAGCGAAATATATGATGGCTTGAGTGCTGTTTATGACTATGGACAGAACGGAGTCGCTTTGAAAAAAAATATTCGCGATTACTGGTGGAAAGCAATGGTGCAACTCAACGAAAACATTGTGGGAATCGATGCCGCCATTTTTATGCACCCCACCACTTGGAAAGCTTCGGGTCACGTCGATGCTTTTAACGATCCACTGATCGATAACAAAGACTCCAAAAAAAGATACCGTGCCGATGTGCTTATCGAAGACCATGTGGCCAAAATTGAAAACAAAATCAATAAAGAGGTGGACAAAGCCACCAAACGTTTTGGTGACGCTTTCGACAAAGAACAATTCCTGACGACCAACCCACGTGTGGTGGACAATCGGGCCAAAGCCGATGCCATCCTCAAACGAATGGGTCAATCTTTGGAAAAGGAGGACCTGGCCGATGTCAAAGCACTGATCGAAGAACTGGAAATCGCCTGTCCCGAATCGGGATCCCGCAACTGGACTGACGTCAAGCAATTCAACCTCATGTTTGGCACCAAACTGGGAGCCTCGGCCGATACCGCCATGGATCTCTACCTGCGACCCGAAACAGCTCAAGGAATTTTTGTTAACTTCCTAAACGTCCAAAAATCGGGAAGGATGAAACTTCCCTTTGGTATAGCACAAACGGGAAAAGCCTTTAGAAACGAAATCGTAGCCCGTCAGTTCATCTTCCGCATGCGGGAATTTGAGCAGATGGAAATGCAATTCTTTATTCCCCCCGGAACCCAAAAAGAATGGTATGAGCACTGGAAAGAAAAAAGACTCAAATGGCACCATTCACTCGGTCTGGGCAAAAACAACTACCGCTTCCATGACCACGAAAAACTAGCCCACTACGCCGATGCGGCGACCGATATCGAATTCAACTTTCCCTTTGGATTTAAAGAATTGGAAGGCATCCACTCCCGTACCGATTTTGATTTGGGGAACCACGAAAAATTTGCCGGAAAAAAACTACAGTATTACGACACCCAAAGAAACGAAAACTACATTCCCTATGTGGTAGAAACCTCCATTGGTTTGGACAGAATATTTTTGGCTGTCTTCTCCAAGGCCCTTCAAGAAGAAACCCTTGAAGACGGCTCCATCCGAATGGTCTTAAAACTTCCTCCTGTTTTGGCACCCACCCAATTGGCAGTCTTTCCACTGGTCAAAAAAGATGGACTCCCAGAAATAGCCCGAAAAATTGTTGGAGACCTCAAGTGGAATTTTTCTGTCACCTATGACGAAAAAGATGCCGTAGGCCGACGCTATCGCAGGCAAGATGCGCTGGGTACACCTTATTGCATCACCATCGACCATCAGACCCTAGAAGACCAAAGTGTGACCATCAGAGATCGGGACAGCATGATCCAAGAACGGATTGCTATCGATGCAGTAGGCGGATTGTTGAAAGACAAGCTCTCCATGAGCGAATTGTTGAAAAAGCTTTAAAATCTTCTAGGTTCAAGACCCCTTTTGAGTTTTCATACCACATTGGTTTTTTTACTTTTGTAAAAAACAAGTATTGAAAATACTCTCTTATAACGTCAATGGCATTCGAGCCGCACTCAACAAAGGTTTTGCCGATTGGCTCAAAGCTGCCCAACCCGACGTGCTTTGTCTTCAAGAAACCAAAGCCATGGCCGAACAAGTCGATACGGAAATACTCGAGGACTTGGGCTACCACCACCACTGGCATTCCGCCCAAAAAAAAGGATATAGCGGTGTAGCCATTTTGACCAAAACCCAAGCCCTCAACGTTCAAGAAGGAACAGGAATCGATCATATGGACTTTGAAGGAAGAGTCATCCGAGCCGATTTCGAAAAAGTATCAGTAATCAGTCTCTATCTCCCCTCCGGAACCAATATCGACCGATTGGATTATAAGTTCAAATTCATGGACGAATTTCAAAACTATACCAATTCCCTTAAAAAAAATCACCCCCGATTGGTAATCTGTGGCGACTATAATATTTGCCATCGTGCCATCGACATCCACGATCCCGTTCGTAATAAAAACGTATCTGGCTTTTTGCCCGAGGAACGCGAGTGGATCGACGCCTTTATGAGCAGTGGATTTATCGATTCCTTTCGCCACCTTAATCCAGGTCCCCATCAATACAGTTGGTGGAGCTATAGGGCCAACGCCCGAAACAATAACAAAGGATGGCGTATTGATTACAACTTGGTCAGTGAAAATCTAAAAGAAAACATCAAACGTGCCTACCTACTCCCCGACGCAAAACATTCTGACCATTGCCCGGTAGGGGTAGAACTCGAATTTTAATTGAATCTCATGAAAAAAATTACCACTTTAATCATCCTTGCATTAAGCCTTAGTTCATGTGTTTCCAATCGTGTATTCAATGATTTGGAATCCCGCTATGCCGGACTCAAAGACAACTACAACCGCCAAACCAAAAGCATCGAAAATCTAAATGCTGAAATCAAGGATTTGACAGAGAAATTTGTTCACTTGGAAACCACACTTGAAGCTACACAGGACAGGCTTAACCAAAAACAGCAAAACATGGAAAAATTGGAATCTTCGCTGGATTTACTTAAACAAAACAGCGAAAGCGCTCTCAAAGAACGCATTGCTGAAAACGAAACCCTTTTGGAGAAAATTGCAGATCGAGAAAATGAATTGGTTGACCGTATGGCTCGGGTCGATGAGTTAGAAGGACTGATCGCGGAGCAACAACAAGCCATGCGCAACCTAAAAGAAAAAATATCCGACGCCCTGCTGAACTTTGAAGACAAAGGACTCACCGTAGAAGCTCGAGACGGAAAGGTCTATGTCTCTATGGAAAACAAACTCTTGTTCCGCTCTGGCAGTTGGAGAGTCGAATCCGAAGGACAAAAAGCCATCTCCAGTTTGGCCAGTGTTTTGGCCGATAATCCAGATATTGCCGTCCTTATCGAAGGACATACCGACAATGTCCCCTACGTTGGAAAAGGCGAGCTTAAAGGCAACTGGGATCTGTCCACCAAACGCGCCACTGCCATCGTCAACCAGTTGCTGGAAAATCCCGATATCCTTCCACAAAACCTCACCGCCGCCGGAAGAGGAGAATACCTCCCCATTGCTCCCAATTCAACACGTGAGGGGCGTACCGCCAACCGTAGGATAGAAGTAGTGCTCAGTCCCCAACTAGACGAAATAAAACAAATACTCAATACGGTAGACTAAATAATGGAGTACAATCTATTGCCAAATACCAACATCAAAATCAGTAAAATTTGCTTGGGTACTATGACTTGGGGCAATCAGAATACAGAAGCCGAAGGCCACGAGCAAATGGATTACGCATTCGATCAAGGGGTTAATTTTTTTGATGTTGCCGAACTCTATCCCGTACCTGCCAATGCGGAAACCCAAGGAGAAACCGAACGCATCATCGGAACTTGGTTTAAAAAAACCGCCAATAGAGACAAGGTCATTCTGGCGACCAAAATCGCTGGGCCTGGGGATTACACGAAACACATCCGTAAAAACCTCAGCTACAAAAAAGCTCACATCGACGAGGCCATCGACAAAAGTCTTCAAAGACTGCAAACCGATTATATCGACCTCTATCAATTGCACTGGCCCGAAAGAAAAACCAATACTTTTGGGATGCGTAATTTTCGATACGAACCCAACGACCCTTGGGAAGAAAATTTTGAACACGTCCTCGATGCCTTTCACGACAATATCAAGGCAGGGAAGATTCGACATATTGGCCTGTCCAATGAAAACCCATGGGGGATCATGCGGTTTTTGCGAGCCTCCAAGACTCCTGCCACTAAAATGATCACTGTTCAAAATCCTTATTCCCTCCTAAATCGACTTTTTGAAATCGGAAGTTCCGAGATTTGCCACAGAGAAAATATCGGACTTTTAGCCTATTCCCCCCTGGGCTTTGGCGTACTCTCCGGTAAATACCGCAATGGACAAATGCCTCCAAACAGTCGATTGGCACTGTTTGAGCGTTTATCGAGGTACAGCGGAAAAAATTCCTTTGAAGCCACCGAACGTTATGCCGAACTGGCCAAAGAAGTGGGTCTTTCCCTAACCGATTTGTCACTCGCCTTTGTCAATGAACGCAGTTTTGTGACTTCCAACATCATCGGAGCCACGACTATGGATCAACTCAAAGAAAATATCGCAAGCCATAAGGTCAAGCTCTCTAAGGAAATTCTTAAAGCCATTGAGGATATTCATGAAAATATTCCCAATCCTTCGCCATAAAAGGGTTTAACGGGGGATATATATAAATATTCTATAAATTGTACTTTTTACTATATCAATTTTAGAAGATAGATTCAACTAGTAAGTAAGTGCAAGATTTGAGTTTTTTTTGAAACTTTTTTTGCAATAGTAATTGAATCTGTGAAATTTAATTTAAAAACGAAATTATTAGAGGAATATTGGCTAAAACAAGTGTATGGATGTGAAGTTGTAGAATCTATCCTTTTTGTCCTTAGCTTTAAAACCTATCTTATTAAATTCTTGGTAAAGCCGCAATCAATTCTTGGGTATAGGGTTGTTGTGGGTGGAAATACAGCTCATCGGCTTCTCCTTCTTCTACCAACAGCCCTTTTTGCATGACCAAAATCCGATCGGCCATATACTTTACCACATTCAGGTCGTGGGAGATAAAGAGGTAGGACAATTGCAGTCCCTCTTTGAGATCGTTGAGTAAGTTGAGTACCTGCGCCTGAACGGAGATGTCCAAAGCGGCCACAGATTCGTCAAGTAGCAATAACTGAGGTTCTGTTGCCAAAGCGCGGGCAATGACTACCCTTTGTCTTTGTCCCCCTGACAACTGGTGTGGGTAACGGTTATAATATTCGGAGGCCAAACCTACCTGTTCCAGAAGATGAATCACCCTTGCTTTTTGGGCGGCTTTACCACTGACCAAACCGTGGACATAAAGTGGTTCGGCGATGGCATCACCAACATATTTAAGCGGGTGCAGAGCCGCAAAAGGGTCTTGAAAAACCAGTTGGATTTGCTTCCGCAATTCCCTTAATTCCTCGGGGTTGAGTCCTACTATCGAACGACCTTTGTAGCGAATGTCTCCTGCTGTAGGAGGATCGAGATGGATCAAGGCGCGACTAATGGTGGATTTTCCACATCCAGATTCACCCACTAAGCCAAGGGTTTCCCCCGGATATAGATCAAAACTAACCTCGTTGACAGCTTTTAGGCTTTGCTTTTCCTCAAACCATGATCGGGAAAGAGGATACTCTTTGACCAAACCTTTGACTTCCAACAGGGGTTTTTGGGCATAAAGCGCTTGATGTTTTTTGACCCTTGTGGCCTTGGAAATGGATTTAAAGCTCTTTTGTTTTTCGTAAAAATCTGTCACAGTTGGCAGTCGTTTGAGCCGCTTGTCGGCTTGGGGTCGAGCATACAAAAGGCCCTGGGTATATTGGTCTTGTGGGTTTTTAAAAATTTCGGCTACGGTTCCACCTTCCACCAATCTGCCCTGATGCATCACCAGCACCCTATCCGCAAACTGGGCCACCATACTCAGGTCATGGGAGATGAACAATACACTCATTTGATGGGCTTTTTGTTGTGCTTTGATAAGGGTCAATATCTCCTTTTGTACGGTTACATCGAGTGCTGTAGTGGGCTCATCGGCGATCAACAGCTTGGGACTGCCAATAAGTGCCATGGCGATCATCACCCTTTGTTTTTGTCCACCACTGAGTTCGTGGGGGTAAGCCTTAAAAATACGCTCTGGATTGGGCAATTGCACTTGTTCAAAAGCTTCCAGCACCTTCTTGCGATAGTCTTTTGGCTTCCCGATTTTATTTTTTTGCAAACGTTCCAAAACCTGTGGGCCACAGCGCATGCTGGGATTGAGACTCGATTGGGGTTCCTGAAAGATCATGCCCAAGTCCTCACCTCTGACACTTTGCCAATCTTTGGGGGACAAATGGGAAAGCTCTTGCCCGCTCAACTGCATTTTTTGACTGCTGACAACCAATGGGATTTGGAACAAAAGACCAGCAATAGAAAGTGCCGTCAAAGATTTCCCACTCCCCGACTCCCCGACAATGGCTACAATTTCATTTGTATTGATTTCAAAAGAAAGCCCATTCAAAAGCAAGCGCTCTTGGGAGGAAATGGATAGGCCTTCTACTTGCAACAATGGTCTTTTTTTACTCATGAATTATGTCCAAGAACAACAATTTGTTGAGGTCAATTATTTGAAACATTTTTAATCATTTCCAATCCCTCTTCAAGGTAAACATAAATGTCTTTGGTAAAAGCTTCCCCTGTGAAACTTTTCCCCTTGCTTTCTTTTTCTTGGTCTTTGAGATGGCCCAATCGTACCACGATCAAATCCTCCTCTGGCACCACCAGAATGTATTGTCCCAGATGTCCCCGCATCATAAAAACTTTTTTGTCTTGAAAAACGTCCAACCACCATCCGTAACCGTATTCCGGACTTTCTTCAAACCTAGGTTTGACCGAGAGAGCGACAAAAGAGGAGTCCAGCAGTTGGGTTCCGTTCCATCGGCCGTGGTTTTTATAAAGTTTTCCGAATCGGGCGAAATCTCGGGCATTGGTTGCCAAACAACAAAAGGCTTTTTCCATTCCATTTTCGTTGCTGTCCAGTTGCCAAAGGGCAGTATGTTCGGCTCCCATGGGTTGCCATAATTTTTCAGTCAAATAGGCACTTAAGGTTTTACCCGTTGCTTTTTTGATGACCATTCCCAAAAGTTGGGTTGTACCGCTTTTATAGCGAAAGGCTTCACCCGGTTTTTGCACTATGGGCTGGTTGAGTATTAGGTCATCCAAATCATTGACAAAATAGGAGGCGGAAGTCACCGAAAAGGGATTGTAGTATTCCTCTTTCCATTTTTGGCCGGAGGCCATACTGGAAAGGTCGCCCACCCTAACCTGATCGGCATAGGGGCCTTTGAGGTCGGGTATAAAATCTACTACTTTCTGATCCAAACTCTTGATCTCGCCGTCTTGGATGGCAATCCCCATCAGGGCAGAAACTACGCTTTTAACCACTGAAAAAGAATTGCTTTTGGAGGCTATTCCAAAGCCATCGTAATATTTTTCATAAAGAATGCTGTCGTTTTTGATTACCAAATAGGCCACTGTTTTGCGATCCTTATGGTATTCCTCTAGGGATTTGCTTATTGAAAACTGATTGTATTGCTTGTGCAATGGCCATGCTTGGGATTGAGGCGATGCCAAAACACTGTCATTGACAAATTGGAGGTAATCAGTCAAATAGGCCGTGGTATGGCCGGTCAAATAAATGGTACTGACACCTTTGAGAAGGTAGTTGAATTTGGAAACATAGAGTAGTGAAAAAGCTATAGCCAAAAAAAAACCTAGGCCTATCAAAAATTTTTTCATGTTTATGTTTTTAGTGTTTTAGGGGAATATGTAATCTTTGATAATTAAAATAATTATTTCCTCATATGTGTCTAAGGATTATTTTAATCATGTCGATTTCATCCTTTTTTCAAGTACTAAAGTACGGTAAATTGTTTAGGGAAACCCTCTAATTCGAGAAGTTGGCGTCTGTTGACCAAGCCTCCTGAGTAACCCACCAAGGATCCGTCGCTCCCAATCACCCGATGACAGGGGACTGCAAACAGTATCGGATTTTTGGAGATAGCTGAGGTAACTGCCCTTACCATTTTGGCATCGTCATACTCCTGAGCCACCTTGACATAGGCCAAGGAGGTACAGTAGGGAATACGGTTGAATAACCTTCAGATTTTGACCTGAAAGTCGGTTCCTTTGGAACGAATGGGAAAACTAAATTCTCTTCGTTTATGATGAAAATATTCATCTATTTGTTGAATCACCTTTTGCATCAAAGTAGAAAGAGATGAGGGGTTCTCTTGCATATCATCCACAAAAAATATTTTTGTAATTCATTGATTTTTAATTATTAAACCTATGTTCTGTGTACCAGTCTTGTAATATACTTACACCATTAAATTTATAGTATCCTAGAATAACAGTGGCATGAAGCTTAACAAAAAGACGGTTTTTAAGTTTTCGTTTAAGAAATAAGAGATTTTAGGCAAGTAATTGTGCCGCTTCCTTCGCGTGATAGGTTGCGATAAGATTGGCTCCTGCCCTTTTGAATGCAAGCAGTTGTTCCATCATTACAGTATCGTAATCCAACCAGCCTTTTTCGGCGGCAGCCTTAAGCATGGCATATTCCCCACTGACTTGGTAGGCAGCGATGGGTACTTCCACATTTTCACGCAGGTCTCTGATGATATCGAGATATGCCAGTCCCGGTTTGACCATTACAATATCGGCACCTTCCTCAATATCTCTAAGGGTTTCTGTAAGGGACTCCAAACGATTGGCGGGATCCATCTGATAAGTGCGTTTATCGCCGAAACCTGGAGCCGAGTCCAAGGCTTCTCGAAAGGGACCGTAAAACGAAGAGGCGTATTTGGCACTGTAACTCATGATACCCGTATTGATCAAACCTGCCTCTTCCAAAACGTTTCTAATGCTAAATACACGCCCGTCCATCATGTCACTGGGGGCAACAAAATCAGCACCTGCTTGGGCATGACTTAAGGCCATTTGCGACAAGATCTCCACCGTGGGATCATTGAGAATTTTTCCTTCCTCCACAATACCATCGTGGCCGTGGGAAGAATAGGGATCCAAAGCCACATCGGTCATGACCACCAAATCGGGGGTGATGGCTTTGACAATTCTTACCGCCCTTTGCATTAATCCCTCAGGATTCAAAGCCTCGGTTCCTTTGTTGTCTTTGAGTGCATCGTCAACCTTGACAAACAAGAGTACCGCTTTTATTCCCAAATCCCCAATCGTTTTTAGCTCCCCTTGGAGCATGTCCAAGCTCAAACGATAGCAACCGGGCATAGACACAATTGAATCTTTTACTTGTGTTCCCTCCGCAATAAACAGTGGCAACATCAAATCGTTACAACTCACTTGATTTTCACTTACCAACTGTCTTAAGGCTGGGCTTTGTCGGAGTCTTCTGTTTCTTTGATTAGGATACATAGTATAAATATAGTAGTTCTTTATAAGTTACACCCAGGCCCTAGGGTTTTGCAATACGTTGACCAGTTCTTCTTCTTTGGTGTTGGGCTCGGGCTTGTGGTTATATTGCCACTGAACACAAGGAGGAAGACTCATCAAAATACTTTCAATCCTTCCGTTGGTTTTCAGTCCAAAAAGCGTGCCTTTGTCGTGGATCAAATTGAACTCCACATATCGTCCCCTTCGGACTTCTTGCCACTCCCGGTGGGCAACAGTATAGTCGATATTTTTTCTTTTTTCGACTATAGGAACATAGGCCTCCAAAAAACTGTCGCCTATACCAGTGACGAAGTTATACAAGTCTTTAGCCGAGTGTTTTTCGTCCGGCCTTAGATAATCAAAAAATAATCCCCCAAGCCCACGGGCTTCACCACGGTGAGCGTTCCAAAAATATTCGTCACACCGTTTTTTGTACTGGGAGTAAAGACCTTTGTCATAGGCATCACAGGCATCTTTACATACTTGATGAAAGTGCTGGGCATCTTCTTCAAAAAGATAATAGGGAGTGAGATCTTGCCCTCCACCAAACCACTGGTCTTGTAATTCGCCTTTGTCGTTGTAGAGTTCAAAGTAGCGCCAGTTGGCATGAACGGTAGGCACAAAAGGATTTTTAGGGTGAATGACCATGCTGAGTCCGCAAGCAAAAAAATTTCCAGCCTTGACCTTAAAGTAATTTTTCATGCTCTCGGGCAGTTCCCCGTGAACGGCAGAGATGTTGACACCTCCTTTTTCAAAAACAGCGCCATTTTCTATCACTCTAGTACGTCCGCCGCCGCCACCTAAACGCTCCCAAAGGTCTTCTTTAAAATGAGCTTTTCCGTCAACATCAGCCAGTTTTTGGGTGATAATGTCTTGTAAATTTTCGATATAGTAATTGAACTTGGTTCTCATGGTAGAAAGGTTTTGGGATCAGGATTGATATTCTTTGACAGCGTCAACAAAAGCTTTGGCGTGGTCTACAGGGATATTGGGTAAAATACCATGACCTAGGTTAACAATATAACGGTCTTTGCCAAAGGCATTGATCATTTGCTTGACTTGGGTTTTAATCTCTGGAATGGGGGACAACAATCGGGAGGGATCAAAATTGCCTTGCAAGGTAATTTGTCCACCGGAGAGGTAGCGGGCATTTCGGGCAGAACAAGTCCAGTCGATTCCCAAAGCTGCGGCACCGGATTTGCTCATGTCCTGAAGAGAGAACCAACAGCCTTTACCGAATACAATAACAGGGACTGAGCCGCTTAAGGCGTCCACTATCTGTTTTAGATAGGGCCAAGAAAACTCTTGATAGTCGGAGGGAGACAACAGCCCTCCCCAAGAGTCAAATAATTGAATGACATCGGCACCAGCTTTTACTTTTTCTCTCAAATAGGCAATGGTGGTGATAGTGATTCTTTGCAAAAGCTCCTTGGCCATTTGGGGTTCCTCAAAACAAATGGCCTTGGCTTGATGAAAATTTTTGGAGCTCTTCCCTTGAACGGCATAACATAATAAGGTCCACGGTGCTCCAGCAAAGCCAATCAATGGCACACGCTCGTTCAGTTCTTTTTTGGTCATGCGAACCGCCTCAAAAACATAATCCAGATGGTCCACCACATCGGGAAGGATAACTTGATCCAAAGCCGCTTTACTGTTGATGGGCTTAGGAATATAAGGGCCAATGCCGTCGCGCATTTCCACCTCAATATTCATGGCTTGTAACACTACCAATATATCACTGAAGATAATGGCAGCGTCCACTCCTATTTGATCGATGGGCATTAGGGTGATTTCTGTGGCGAGCTCGGGGGTCTGACAGCGGGTAAAGAAATCATATTTCTCCTTGAGCTTCATAAAATCCGGCAGATAGCGCCCTGCCTGACGCATCATCCATACCGGTGGACGTTCTACAGTTTCGCACTTTAAGGCCTGTAATAGAAGGTCATTCTTCATGTAGCGTAATGTGATTTTTTAGTGATAATAAAAGTTGGGATTCACTGGGTTCCTTGGCAATAGTATATTTAGAAGTGTGCAGCGCAACTTCCTTGGCGGTGGAGTTTCCCAAACAAAAACTATGGGTGTTTTCAAATCCATTGCTTTGGGCATAGCCTCGCACCCCACTGGGACTAAAAAAAAGGATTCCATCAAAATGACTCTTTAGGGGGTGATTTTGTAGATGGGTAATATATACTTCGATGGGTTGAATACGCACCCCTTGAGTAGTTAAAATTTCCTCTAAATCGGGTGTTCTGAGGTTTCCACAAAAATACGAAAACGACTCATTTTGATGGTTTTTTGCTATAAAATGAGCTAATTCTGCCGAATTTTGAGCGATTTTGGTTACTTTATGCTTATTTTTGACCAAAAGGGCTGCAGTCTTTTTTCCAACACAGTAGATCGTTTTTCCTTCCATCATTTTTAAGATTTTGGATGAAAATAAAATCGCATTGACTGCATTTTGACTGGTAAAAATAAGACAATCAAAAATCTTATCAATACTTGGGTTTTCTATAAAACTGATTTTAATAAAAGATTGCTCAACCAGACTGAATTGGCGCTTAAGCAACCTATCTCTAAAATCTTTAGACAATATTTTGGTGGAGAGCAATCTCATTGTATACCATGTTTAATAGTCTTCAGGATTTGATCACCTCCTTTGGCCAAGACTTCTTTTGCTGCTTCTTCGGCTAAATTTTGTCCATCGCTAATATCCACTTCTTTAAAGGTGGTTGCAGCCGTTTGTCCATCCAAGGAAAAAACACCTCCCTTAAACTGAATATTTTTTTGAGCTACTTCAGCATGGGCTCCGATGGGAGCAGAACAACCTCCCTCCAATATACGGAGAAAACATCTTTCGATATCAACACATATTCGGGTGGATTGATGGTTTATTTTTTGTAATTCTTTGATCAACTCACTGTCATCCATTCTGCAAACGATACCGATAGCTCCTTGAGCGGGAGCGGGAATCATCCAATCCAATTCTTGAAAATGAGGTCCTAAGAGTTGAGCGCGTTCCAAACCTGCTCTGGCAAAAATGGCACCTTCCCAATTGCTTGAATACAATTTATCCATTCGGGTTTGAATATTTCCACGAAGATTGACCAAATGGTGTTCGGGATATCTATGCAGCCATTGGGCTTTTCTTCTCAAGCTGCCAGTGGCAATGGTCGATACCTGTGACAAGTCGGCCTTTCGGAGTTGAACCAAAACATCTGAGGCACTGCCCCTTTCCAACACTGCGGCAAGCACAAGTCTCTGAGGTAGTTGGGTGGGGACATCTTTGAGGCTATGAACGGCTAGATCAATACGGTTTTCCAACAGGGCAATATCTAGGGCTTTAGTAAATACCCCCTGGATCCCCATCGCATAAATGGGTTGGGAAAGATTAAGGTCTCCAGCACTTTTGGTAGCTACTAATTGGGTTTTGAAATGAGCCACTTTCAATAGGTCAAGAACCTTTTGTGCTTGGCATAGGGCCAATTGACTGTCTCGGGTTCCAACGCGAAGGGATTTGTCAAACATCTAAATCTGAATCCAATTGATAAACATGCTGCAGTAATGCCATAGTTTGATCAGCTTTAGAAGGATTTTCTTTTAAATAACTGGCTACTTTTCCAGTTAGTCGATAAACGATTTGAGAAAATTCCTGAACCTCACCCTGTTCTTCACGTTGACCGTCAAGTAATTTTTGTTTTAGTGCTTTGAGTGTGGGAGCAAATTTTCTGTGATCGACCCATTGAAAAAACTCTGCCTTAACTTCATTTAAAATTTTGTTGGCATTTGGAATAAATTGTTCTCTTTTTTTGAGGGTATCATTGGTCAGCTGAGACAATTCGTCTAAGTTAACTAGGGTAATGTTTTGAAGCTCTTTTAGTTGGGGGTCAACATTGGAAGGAACAGACAGATCCAAAATCAAGAGCGGTTTATCTTTGGGCATCATAGAGGCCTCAACAGTAATGTCTTTGGCACCAGTGGCCACGATCATAATGTCGGATTTTTCGATTTCAGAATTTAACACTTCAATTTTTTTAACGACCAAGTTGAATTTCCCGGCCACTTTTTGCGCACTTTCTTCGGAGCGATTGACCAGCACAATCTGATCGTTTTGAGTGTGTTTGATAAGGTTTTCACAGGTATTTCTCCCGATCTTACCTGTTCCAAACAATAGAATATTCTTTTGTCTGACCTGTGTTACGTTTCGAAGTATATAATGGACAGACGCGAAAGAAACAGAGGTAGCTCCAGAGGACAATTGGGTTTCGGTTTTGATACGCTTGCTGGACTGAATGACAGCATTGACCAATCTTTCGGAAAAACCATTAACAATTTGAAGCTTTTTAGAATTGGAAAAAGCTTTTTTTAACTGACCAATGATCTCAAAGTCGCCGACTATTTGACTCTCTAAGCCACAACCTAAACGAAAGACATGATCAAAGGCTTGTTGATCACTCAACACATAACCTTTTTTCAAAAAAAGAGAAATATCGCCGCCGGAGAAAGAACACAAATAATCAACAAATTTTTTGGGATCGTGCACAATACCCATCAATTCCGTTCGATTACAGGTAGAAATGACCATCAATTCCTCGACGCCATCTAACTTGGCTTGTAACAAAAGACCTTCTGTTTGGTTTTTGTCTAAACTAAATGCACCTCTGGTGGCAAGGTCAGCGTTCTTATGGCATATACCAACAACATAGTACTGAAATGTATTTTTCAATAGTCCAATCTAAATTCCAATACAAAATTAAAAAGCGGGGTATTTAAAAAACAACGCCAGAAGAACTATTATCAACTAAGAAGGTTTTTTGCTCAAAATTTTTTAAAATTCCTTTAAATATAATATTTTTGGAGGGATTTAATTAAAATTAATTAGAATAATTCTAAATAAGGGGTTTGTAAAAAACAACGACAGCCGAACAATGGACAGAACAATAATTGAAAACGGTTTTTATATTTTAAGACACAAAAATCAAGAAAACAAAACCTTAAAGTACAAGGAGGCAGTTAGTCAGGAGTTTATTCAGTTTCATTTTTGTCATAAGGGTTCGGGCAGTTTCGAGTTTAACGGGGGAAATTATCAATTGCCTTTGATGTCCAAAAATGTCATTTTGTTGTACAATCCGCAGAAGGCTTTGTCTATTGACTTGAATCTGACTCCAAATTCAGCCATGATAAGTTTGGTGATCTCTATCAAAAAATTCCATAGTTTATTTTCTGAGGATGCCAATCATATTCATTTTTTAAGCCCTGAAAATAATACCAAAAAATATTATGACACTAGACCAATTAGTCCGCCCATGAGTGTGATTTTGAGTCAAATTATGGAAACCAAAGTACACGAGAGCATGCAAACCCTTTATTTTAAGGGAAAGGTATATGAATTGTTGAGTTTGTTTTTCAATAAAAGTGAGGATGCTGATGTTGAACAATGTCCCTTTTTAGTTGATGAAGAAAATGTTAGAAAAATTAGAAAAGCCAAAGAAATCATATTAAGTCAAATGACAGAACCCCCTACCCTTCAAGAGCTTTCGGCCGAAATTGGACTCAATCTAAAGAAACTCAAAGAAGGGTTTAAACAAATCTATGGGGATACGGTCTATGGCTACCTGTTGGATCATAAAATGAATGAGGCAAGGAGCATGCTCAATGCGAAACAACACAACATTAATGAAATCAGTCTCAAGCTGGGTTACAGTACTTCCAGTCATTTTATTGTGGCTTTCAAAAAGAAGTTTGGGACGACTCCCAAAAAATATTTAATGTCTGTATCTTCGTAAAAAAATGTAAATGAAAGGTGCGTTATTGATCAATTTAGGCTCTCCCGATAGCCCCAACCCAAAAGATGTAAAAAAATATTTAGGTGAGTTTCTCATGGATGAGCGGGTGATCGACTTGCCCAAAGCCCTGAGAACTTTTTTGGTAAAAGGAATTATCCTTAATACCCGACCTAAAAAGTCTGCCAAGGCATATAAAAAAATATGGTGGAACGAAGGGTCTCCTTTGATTGTGCTGTCCAAAAGATTGCAAGAGGCCGTGCAAAAGAAAGTTTCTATTCCAATGGGCCTAGCCATGCGATATGGTTCTCCATCCATTGAAGATGGGATCAAATCATTAGTAAATAAAGGGGTAGACGAGATAATATTGATTCCTCTCTATCCTCAATTTGCGATGGCCACCACTGAGACTATTTTAGTCCTGGCCGAAGAAATCAGAAACTCAAAATATCCAGAATTGGAGTTTACAATTTTGCCCCCTTTTTACAACCATGTAGACTACATCAAGGTACTCTCCAATAGTATCCTAGAGGATTTAAAAGATAAAAAATGGGAGCATTTATTGTTTTCCTATCATGGAGTGCCCGAACGTCACATCCGAAAATCAGATATTACAAAGTCTCATTGTAAAATAGACAAAAGTTGTTGTCAAACAGCCTCAGAAGCTCACCAATATTGTTATCGCCATCAGTGTTTCGAAACCACCCGACAAGTGGCAGAGTATCTCAAACTTCAAGAGGGTACTTATTCTACTAGTTTTCAATCCCGACTTGGGGTCGATAGTTGGTTGCAGCCCTACACTGACCAAACGGTTGCCAGATTTGCAAAAAAAGGAATCAAAAACATGGCTATTGTTACCCCTGCATTTGTATCTGATTGTCTTGAAACTCTGGAAGAAATTGGAATGGAAGCTGCGGAAGATTTTGAAGAAAAAGGCGGAGAGGAACTTCACGTGATTCCTTGCATAAATACCCGACAAGATTGGGTGAATGTGATGAGTCGCTGGATTGACCAATGGGCTAAAGCTGAAACAGCAACTTCTGCATGAAAGGTGGTTCAGCTTCTTTTGGCACTCAAGCAATACCTAAGTTATTAATAATACAAGCCGTCCCGGCATCAATTGGTATATTGGTCATGTCACTCAATATTTTAATCGACACCATTTTTGTCGGTCAATGGATTGGTGCCAATGCAATCGCCGCCATCAATGTGGTATTGCCTGTTTCTTTTTTTATTGCTGCACTGGGCATGGCCATCGGTTTGGGGGGTAGTTCTATCATCTCCCGATCTATTGGAAGAAACGATTTTGCAAGGGCCAACAAAACCTTTGGCAATCAAATTGTTTTGACCTTTTTCCTGACCATCAGTTTTGTCATTTTTGGGTTGCTTTTTGTGGAAACAATCATTCCTGCTTTCGGAGGAAAAGGAGCGCTTTATGAGCCAGCCAAAATCTATTATACCATAGTACTTTACGGGGTGCCCATTTTGGGTTATTGCATGATGGGAAACAATGTCATTCGAGCGGTGGGCAAACCCAAAAACGCCATGTATGCTATGATGCTGCCTTCGATTTCAAATTTGATCTTGGACTATATCTTAATTTATATTTTCGATTTTGGAATGTACGGTGCTGCATGGGCTACTACCTTATCCTATGGAGTTTGTGCCCTCTATATTCTTTATTTTTTCAATTCAAATCGTTCTGAATTGAACCTCAATATTGGAGACTTTAAATTGAACAAAAGTATTACCAAAGAAATTGGAGCTTTGGGATCTGTAACCCTGGTAAGACAAGGGGTGGTCAGTCTTTCGGTTTTATTGGTTAATAACTTACTTATTAGTTTGGGGGGAGAATCAGCCGTGGCAGTCTATGCCATCATCAGCCGACTTTTAATGTTTTCACTTTTCCCAGTATTGGGGATTACCCAGGGCTTTATTCCTATCGCAAGTTTTAATTACGGCGCCAATAATAAAAAAAGAGTGGAGGAAGTCATCCGAACAGCAGTTCTTTACGCAACGGGGTTTGCGACATTGGTTTTTCTGATGATTAATATCTTCTCGAATTCTATTGGCGACATTTTTACCAATGAACCCTTGGTACTTGAAAAAGCACCTGCAGCCATTCGGTGGGTTTTTGCCGCTACCCCCGTTGTTGGCGTTCAATTGATTGGCGCGGCCTACTATCAAGCCATTGGTAAAGCACTCCCAGCGCTGCTGCTTACCTTGACCCGTCAAGGGTTTTTCTTTATCCCTTTACTGTATATTTTTCCTAATTTTTTGGGAATTAACGGAGTTTGGCTCGCATTTCCGATTGCAGAATTACTCGCAACCATCGTAACGAGTAGTTTTTTGATTTACGAACTCAGAAAATATTTGAATTCCTAAAAATTTGCCCTGATTATAAACATTTGCATTTATTTAAGTTTTTGTAATTTGTAAATCTGTAATCTTTTCTAGACCAATAAAGCCACCAGGCCCGAACACCAATGGAGTATTACAATTACATAAAATCCCTTCACTTAATTTTTGTGGTTACTTGGTTTGCTGGATTGTTCTACGAGCCCCGCCTGTTTATATATCATATTGAAGCTTCCAAAAAAAGCTCCCCAGCCAGAGAAATATTGGAGAAACAACTCAAAATTATGTCTCGAAGATTATGGTACATTATCACCTGGCCTTCGGCAATTTTAGCGACCTTATTTGCCGTTTGGTTATTAATTTTAATACCCGAGTGGCTTTGCCAATCATGGATGTTGATCAAAATAGGATTCATCCTTTTACTCTATGCCTACCACCTAAAAACACATCAGATGTTCTTGGAATTACAGCGAGACAAGATCCGATATTCCTCTAACTTTGTGAGGGTTTGGAACGAGGGGGCAACCCTATTTTTATTTGCCATCGTATTCTTGGCCATCGTCAAAAGTGCTATTAATTGGGTTTTTATGGTTTTGGGGACATTGGGCCTCATTGCCTTTTTGATGTTGTCCATTAAGCTCTATAAAAGGTGGAGAAAGAAATCTATTGCAGATGAAGATTGAATTGCTAAGACGTATTTCGCTAAGGACTCAAATCTTTATTTCCATGATATTGTTGGTGCTTTTGACCTGTCTTTTGATTTTAGTCGCTACTTTTTTTCAATATCAGAATGAATCTATTGACTATAATCTTTTCAGATTGACTCGAAAAGAAAGCCAGTTGAAAAAGCAAATCGATTATTTGGTTGAGAAGAACGATTTACTGAGGAAAAAAGACAGTGTATGGGCTCACTTTAAAGAGGAATTTAGTGCAGTAATAAAAATTCACAAGGTCAACTATTCTGTTTTCAATTTAGAGGGACAACCCCTTTTTACTTCTTTCCTCCCATTGAAAATCATTGCCAATGACTACGCTCTGGAGGCTGAATTCTTGAAAAGTATTTTAACAAAATCAGACGGCAGAGTGCTAGAAAAAAACAATGATGAGATCGGAAAATTTCAGTCCTCCTACAGTGTTCTAAATGATAACTTTGGCAATCCCTATGGAGTACTATTCTTTCCTTATTTTGAAGATGTTTCTTTTTCAGAAAACGAATTGAACACTTTCTTACAAAGCTTGTATCAAATATATTTGTTGATGTTGGTGGTAGCAATTATTTTAGCTTATTTTATTTCTAAATACATTTCCCGTTCGCTGGAAACTTTTCGAAAAAAAATTGACCAAACTGGACTCTTGAAAGAAAACGAAAAAATTCAACTTAAAAATACACCTCGAGACATTGCCAGTTTGATCAATTCCTACAATAAGATGATTGACGAATTGGAAAAAAGCGCCACACTACTGGCCCGGACACAAAGAGAACAAGCGTGGCAAGAAATGGCCAAACAGGTCGCTCACGAAATCAAAAACCCATTGACTCCCATGCGACTCACCGTTCAGAATTTTCAGAGACGTTTCTCAGATGATGATCCAGACAACACTGAAAAAATTGATGAATTTTCTCAAATCCTCCTTGAACAAATTGATACTATGAGTGATGTGGCCAACGCCTTCTCTGACTTTGCCACCTTGCACAAACCGAAACTGGTGAAGTCTGATTTGGTAGAAATTACACGCAGGTCATTGGAAATTTTTGATGAAGACATTGTAGAATTTAATACCTCTAACGATGAGATTAGGTTGCTATTTGATAGAACACAATGGATCAGAGTGACCACAAATATTGTGCAAAATGGCATTCAAGCAGTACAAAACGGACAGAGAGCCAAAGTAAAAGTATTTATCAAAAAAGGACAAAAAAACGTCAAAATTTATTTTGTCGATAATGGTACAGGGATTCCCTTATCCATTCAATCAAAAGTATTTGAACCCAAGTTCACGACTAAGACCAAAGGAATGGGATTGGGATTGGGGATTGTCAAGAATATCGTTGATTCCCACAAGGGAAAAATAGAATATACGACTGGAGACAATGGAACCACCTTTGTAGTTACACTAAAATTGCAATAAAATGGAAGATAAACATACATCGATAGAAATTCAGAACAGCATTGGATGGATCAAAATTAACCGAGAAAAAAAGTTGAACGCCCTTAACCGTGATTTGATCAACGAATTACACCAAAGACTGGCCAATTTTCAAAACAATACTTCTGTAAAAGTTATAATAATGACAGGAAGTGGAGATAAAGCATTTGTAGCGGGAGCAGACATCTCAGAGTTTTCAAATTACGGCCCTAAAGAAGCATCTGCACTAGCGCGACATGGGAATCAAGTTTTATTTGATTTTATTGCGCATATGGAAAAGCCTGTCATCGCTGCAATAAATGGCTATGCCTTAGGGGGAGGACTTGAATTGGCAATGGCTTGTCAACTGAGGGTAGCTGCCCAACATGCCCAAATGGGATTGCCAGAGGTATCTTTGGGCGTGATCCCTGGTTATGGTGGAACCCAAAGATTATCGGCATTAATCGGAAAGGGAAATGCCTTGGAAATGATTTTGACAGGAGACATGATTAGCGCTAAAGAAGCGCTTCGATTGGGCTTAGTCAATGCGGTAGTTCCTTCGGAAAAACTTCTTGAAGAAGCCATCACATTGGCACACAGAATCATGAAAAACGCACCCTATTCTATCAAAAATGCGATTAAGGCTATCAATGCCATGGATGGAACCTCTAAAGGCTTTCATGAGGAGAACTTTCAATTTTCAGATTGCTTTGGAACTGCCGATTTTGAGGAAGGTATTAGAGCTTTTCTGGAAAAAAGAAAACCACAGTTTTAATTCTCTTGAATTCCTCGGACCATAAATGGCTCTCACTCTGAGCGGTGATTTGTGTTCTTTAGCCATTTGAATAGAAATTATTAGTTTTTCCTTCTTTACTCTGGGTTACTTCTTGGAAAATTACAGCACCCAATTGATTTTTTTTAAAGGCAGTATTATATATTTTTCAGTCGATCAAAACTGAGCCTCCGTTAAGGAGATTATAATTAACACTGTGGATTCCCATACACAGAGTAGGTTTACTGATGAACTTGGGATGGTATATACTAAAACTGCAAACGATTGAAAACGTATAGTGATTACTCTGGTAATATTAGACAATGATTAAGGACTTTTTTGGGGAATTCAATTTGACAGGAAAAATTCCAAACGAGTCACCAACAGCTAATGGGAAAAGACCTAAATAAGATGAAAGAAAACTAGATTCAAACGAAATAGAAGGTAAGAAAGACCTTGAGTGGATAGGAGAAAGTTTTTTGCGACCAAAAATTATATTGTATCAGATCCGGAGGTTCAATCACAAAATTCATCAAAAGCCTTGGTCAAATTCTCAGCAATTAGTTGGGCAGATCGGCCTTCAATGTGATGTCTTTCTATCATGTGAACCAATTCTCCGTCTTTAAATAATGCCAAACTAGGAGAGGAAGGTGGAAAGGGCATCATCTTGGCTCTTGCAACATCAGTAGCATCCCGATCAACTCCGGCAAATACGGTGTATAAATGATCGGGGGTATTTTTGTTGTTTAATGAAATTCTAACAGCAGGTCGGGCATTTGCAGCGGCACAACCACAAACAGAGTTGACCACGACCAAAGCTGTTCCTAATTTTGACATGGCTGTTTCAACAGCTTCAGCAGTTAACAACTCTTCGAAACCGATAGTTGTCAACTCTTTTTTCATGGGTATTACTATTTCAGCTGGATACATAATTTTTTTTTTGTAAAGATAAAAAACTACCTATTTAATTCAGAGTGGTCATCAATCTTTTATTGACATTTGTATATTTACATTTTCAATAAAGTAAGAATATGATCAAGTGGGTGGCCGCAATTATTGGTTATTCTATTTTAAGATTTCCTGGTGCAATTTTAGGTTTTGTGATTGGAAGGTTTTTTGAGTTCCTGACTCAGGACTCCATCCGTATACGAACCCCCTCTTATGTCATAAAACCAGAAACATTTCAGTATAATTTATTGTCTCTTTCGGCACTAATAATCAAAGCCGACGGAGTTGTCCAACAAAAGGAATTGGACTTTGTTAGGAGTTTTTTTATTGGTCAATACGGAAAAGATCGTGCCGATTCGATTTTCAGAACCTTCAATACTCAAATCAAAAAAGAAAACCAACATTTGGATCAACTGACCCGAGTTTTCGTTCAGCAAACTCCCTATGAAACACGCTTGCAAATTCTTCACTTTCTTTTTGGAGTAGCCAATGCCGACGGCCATATTTCTGATGTGGAATTGCAAAAACTCTCACAAATAGCGTCAGGGATGCAACTGCGTTTGCCCGATTTTGATAGCATAAAAGCCATGTTTGTCAAAAATACCGATAATGCATATAAGATCCTTGAGATCGACTCCAATGCCAACCAAGATGATATAAAAAAAGCTTATCGTAAGATGGCCAAAAAATATCACCCTGACAAACTTCTCGGACAAGACCCTGCAATGATCAAAGGTGCGGAAGAAAAATTCAGGGAGGTTCAAAAGGCTTATGAAACATTAATGCATCAAAAAAATAATTAATATTTATTTTATGGAAACATTTAGGTTCTATTTTAATTTGGGGTTTGATCATGTTCTCGATATCGGAGGTTTAGATCACCTCTATTTTCTTGTTGCCCTCTCTATTCCATTTGCCTTTAAGAATTGGCGGAGGTTGTTGTTATGGGTAAGTCTTTTTACCTTGGGACATTCGATGTCACTTTTAGTTACTCACTTTGAATGGCTAAAAATCGATGGCGCTTGGGTTGAGTTTTTGATTCCGATTACCATCTGTATCACTTGCCTATCGATACTGGTTCAAAAAAAGCATTCCCATCTCAAAGGAGTTTGGATCAACCTAATTACCCTATTTTTTGGATTAATTCATGGCCTTGGTTTTGGCCGATACTTTAAAATGATTGCTTCCGAAGGAGAGGCCATCTTGGGTCTTCTAGAGTTTGCTTTAGGGGTCGAGTTTGCACAGATTTTAATTGTTATTTTTGTGCTGCTTGTGAATTGGATAGCAGTTGGTATTTTAAAAATTCAAGCTCAAAAATGGCAGTTGATAATTGCTTCCATGGTCTTGTCTCAAGCTATATTGATGACATCGAATAACTGGCCATTTTAATTTATCTTAGCGTTCATGTCTTCAGAAAAGCAAAAAAGATACGACCAAGCCTATATGAAAATGGCGCAGACTTGGGGAGAACTTTCTCATTGCGAGCGCAAAAAAGTCGGAGCTTTGATTGTCAAAGACCGAATGATCATTTCTGACGGATATAATGGCACCCCATCGGGTTTTGAAAATGAATGTGAGGATGAAGAGCATTATACTAAATGGCATGTACTGCACGCCGAAGCCAATGCGATATTGAAAGTAGCGGCTTCAACCCAATCTTGTTCTGGTGCGACCCTTTACATTACTCTCTCCCCCTGTAGAGAATGCAGTAAACTGATTCATCAAGCTGGGATCAAAAGGGTGGTTTATTCACTTAAATACAAAGACAGTTCGGGCCTTGATTTTCTGGAAAAGGCAGGTGTAATTTTAACTGAATTGGATTGACCCTAAAAATTGAAATAAACACATGAAAAAAAAATTGGTTCTTTTTGCAATCGTATTCCTGTCGATATGCATTGGCTATTTACTGGGCAGTGAAAAAGAAGTTTTGATGACCAATCAGCAGGATTCATTGAGTATTAAACGGCTGGAGCGACTGTTGCATTATATCGATGATGATTATGTAGAAGAAATTGACACAGACAGTTTGGTTGGGGAGGTTATTGAAGACATTGTCAATCGATTGGATCCACACTCGGTATATATCCCGGCAAGTCAAAGACAGAGCATCGCCGAAAATATGCAAGGTAAATTTTACGGAATAGGAGTCAGCTTTTTTATGTTCAAAGACAGTGTGACCATTATAAGGGTCTTGGAAGGTGGCCCCAGCGAAGCTGCCGGCCTCTTGGCAGGGGATAGAATTTTGATTGCTAATAATGACACATTATTCCAAAAAAATTACTCCAGTGAAAAGATCATGCAAGCCTTAAAAGGGAGGCCGGGAACCTCTGTTGACCTGACCATGTATCGTAAATCAGAGGATAAAATTTTTCAATTGGAAATGAAGAGAGGAAAGGTACCCCTTCCCAGTGTTGACTCCTATTACATGATGGACAAGGATTTGGGTTATCTAAAAATCAATCGGTTTTCTCAAACCACCTACGAGGAGTTTGATCTCGCTTTAAATGAATTGATTTCTCAAGGAATGGAAAAAATGATTTTGGATTTAAGGGATAATCCTGGGGGATACCTTCAACCTGCGATCCAAGTTTCAAATGCTTTATTGAAAAAAGATCAAACCATAGTAATCACCAAAAGCAATATGGGAGAAGAAGAAAAATCAATGGCCGAGGGCAATGGTAAATTTCAGGAAGGAGACTTGATCGTTTTGGTCAATGAACAATCGGCATCTGCCAGTGAGATCGTTGCTGGAGCGATTCAGGATAATGATAGGGGTTGGATTATTGGAAGGAGAACTTTTGGCAAAGGATTGGTCCAACAGCAAATGCCTTTGGGGGGAGGGGATGCCATCCGACTGACCATCGCCAAATATTTTACTCCTACTGGAAGATCTATACAAAAACCTTACAACGGAGATAGAGAAGCCTATTATCAAGATCTCAGTAATCGCTATCACAAAGGGGAGATGGCCAATGCCAAAAAAATTCCTGTTACTGATAGTTTGGCATATAAAACCCCTGAAGGCAGAACTGTTTATGGAGGGGGAGGTATTACCCCCGATTTTTATATTTCAAACAACAATACCCTAAAGGAGCAATGGAGTTCCTTTATTCTGAACTCCAATTTGATGAATAATTTTGTCTTTAAAGAATTGGACAATAACAGGATAAAATTCAATGGTTTTGGCATAGACAATCTTCTAAAAGGCCGCTTTGAAGACATACTCCCATGGTATGATTTATTTGTAAAATACTGTGAGGATAATGAAATAGAGATTACAATAACTGAGCAGGAAGTCCTTAAATCCGTTAAAACTTATTTGGGGCTCCAACTCTTTGGAGAGAACACTTTCAACCTGATTAAAAATCAAGATGATTTGTCCTTGGATACTGCCATCAAGACTTTAGACAGTTTGTCCAAAATCGACTAACTGTTTAGTTTCTTGGAAATTTTTTTAGACAGTATTAATAGTAATAAAAGTAAAAAAGCACAAAGGGCAGCCATAATCCCAATCACGGCGATGTAACTTTTCTCAGAAAGGGGATCGTCCCAATTGACTTGGGTAATATTAAAAATTACCATTCCAA
>CAJVZM010000013.1 GCA_913020475.1 uncultured Flavobacteriaceae bacterium | reverse complement strand
TCAATTCTATTGGAAATTATATGGATGGTAAAACTGTAGGTTTCGGAACAATTGATGTCGGGTCTCCTGATGGAGCAACGCATTGGATAGCAATTGCCACGAATCAGGAGGACGGAGGTTTACTAAAAGTACATCATGATTTTGACAACAAATTTCGTAAACAGCAATCGGAATGGTGGGAAACTAATGGAGGAGTTGAATTTGTTGATAATTTTTCTTTTACAATTAAAAGATCGTATAATTAATAAATTGTATTTGAACAGGACAAGCTCTCTTTCTTGTTCATAGGTTGACTTAAGCCCTCCTTAACGGGAGGGTTTTTTCTTAAACAAATGTTTGCGATCAGTTTCTAAGATGCTTATATAGATTTAAAACTCTAATAAACTCCTCTCGAAGAGTTTTCTCTTGATTGGTTAATGCGTTAGCCGAAATTATATTTTTTTCTTCAGGATCTTTTTTGATATTGTAAAATTTGTTGCCTACATAGAGTTTGTAGTTTTCGTTTCTTACCCATTCACTTGTTGCACTCATAGGGTTTGATCCCCCGTCTCTGTTGTACCAAGTATGAATCCATTTTCTTTTAGGCCCCTCTTTTCCAAGCAACTGAGAATAAAAACTGACCCCATCCAAATCCAAACTAGACTCCATTGGGATTCCAGCAGCCTCACACATGGTTGGGAAGAAGTCGCTAAAATCTACAAGAGCCTCTGATCGTTCTTTGGGTTTTATGACTCCTTTCCAATTGACGATCAGCGGAACATGAGTTCCATTGTCAGTAGTTTTTCCTTTTCCGCCGACTACTGAAAAGTTATCCATCATTGAGACAACAGGTGTATCTGTACCATTGTCACCGGTAAATAAAATGATAGTATTTTCTCTCAATCCCAATTGATCCAATTGTTTAATAATTCTTCCGACCGAAAAATCTAGATAGGAAACCATTTCACTAAAATACTTTGCGTTTCCTTTGTAAGTTCTTGATCCCATGTCCTTAGGATTCCAATCTTTAGAATGTGGAGTGGGATCAAAGGGACAATGTGTAAGAATCATTGGATAATATACCATAAAAGGTTGGTCTTTTTTTCTTTTTATAAAATCGTTTATATAGTCCACCACCATATCTGTAGAGTATTTCCCTTCATTTTTTTCATATACTTTGCCGTTGATTTCAAGAACAGGATTTACATATCTTTTGTCCAATCCTAAAGAGTCTCTCCCGGATGATGTCAATTGCCAGAGTATGTGTTCATCGAAACCAAATTGGTACGGTAATGACTTATTTGAGCCCAATTGCCATTTTCCTCCTATCATGGTTGCATATCCTTTTTTTCTTAAAAGTTGACTGAAGGTTACTTCCTTTGGGTTGAGGTAGCCAAATTTATAATGATTTTTTTTATTTGATTTTCCAGTCATCAGTTTCACTCTCGATGGGGTGCATATGGGTTGAGAATGACAATTTTCAAACTGCATTCCTGTTTGAGCCAGTTGAGTCAAATTGGGAGTATCGTAGGAGGTTCCTCCATAGGAGTTTATACACTCAAAACCCAAGTCATCCGCTAAAATTAAAATTATATTGGGAGGGGAGGAGTTTTTTTGAGCATTTAGACTGAAAACTGAAAATCCAACAAGTATAACACATAATTTTTTCATTGTGATTGGTTTTTTTAAATAAAAATAACCCGATTAATCAAAATTTGTAAGGATTGTGAACAAAAAAAAGCCTTCATAATGAAGACTTTTTTAAATGATTTAGACTAGATTTATCCAATGACTTTAGCCAAGGTAAAACCAATCGCTACACCTAATAATAACATGATGATGCCTTTTCCTGAGAAAAACCAACTGAATTTTTCTTCCCAAGCATCTGGGATAAAGTTTTGATTTTCGTCTTTAGCAAATCCAGTTCGCGTTGAATAACCAGCGTACCAGTAAACTCCCCCAAATAGAACAGCCAAGAAAATCAAAACGATAAGCATATTTTGCATAAAGTCGAATTTAATATTTTAGTATTAATGTGATTTATATATGTAAATCTAATAAAAAAAAGGTTTGTTTTTTAGTAATTTGATTATTTAAATGTTTTTTGTTTTCAAATTTGTAAAATCATTTCATTAAAATTGATTTTGAATAATATACTAATAAGCTTAAGTTTACTTCAAATATAATAACCATGAGTGCTAGAATAAAAACTCTTAGAGATTATACCAACGATTATTACAACAGTATTATATCTCCCGAAAAATTTTGGAGTGAGATAGCAGAAAATTTTGACTGGAGAAAAAAATGGGAAGATGTACTGGATTGGGATTTTGAAACGCCCAAGATAAGTTGGTTTAAAAATGCTGAGTTGAATTTAACCGAAAATATTTTTGAAAGGTTGTTGCCCACTCACGCTGACAAAACAGCCATTATCTGGGAACCCAATGATCCTAAGTCTGACGCCATTTCCATGACTTATGGTGAATTGTTTAAAGCCACATGTAAATTTGCCAACGCAATGAAATCCCAAGGGCTCAGAAAAGGAGATCGAGTTATTATTTACATGCCAATGGTGCCGGAGGCAGCTGTTGCGATGCTCGCTTGTGCTCGAATTGGAGCCGTTCATTCAGTTGTATTCGCAGGTTTTTCTTCCTCTGCTCTTGCTGATAGAATCAAAGACTGTGAGGCCAAAATGGTGCTGACCTCAGATGGAAACTATAGAGGGAACAAGAATATTCCTGTAAAAGCCGTTGTTGATGAAGCACTTAACAACACCTCCATCGTTGAAAAAGTAATCGTATTGAAGCGAACTGGGGATGATGTTGTAATGATACCCGGACGAGATATATGGTGGGATGAAGCTCTGGAGGGGATATCTGAACAACATCAAGCCGAAGTAGTGAATGCTGAAGATTTATTGTTTATTCTTTACACCTCTGGCTCGACTGGGAAACCCAAAGGTGTGGTTCACACCACTGCAGGTTATATGGTATATACCTACTATTCGTTTTTGAATGTCTTTCAGTACGATGCTGATGATGTGTATTGGTGTACAGCAGATATCGGTTGGATTACAGGACATTCCTACATAGTATACGGTCCACTTTTGGCTGGAGCTACTACCCTAATGTTTGAAGGAGTTCCAACTTATCCCCATCCTGGAAGGTTTTGGGAGATTGTAGAAAAATATAAAGTCAATCAATTTTACACAGCTCCGACTGCCATCAGAGCTTTGCAAGTTCACGGAACAGAACCTGTTGAACAATTTGATCTCAGTTCCCTTAAAGTGATTGGTTCCGTAGGGGAGCCTATCAACGAAGAGGCTTGGCATTGGTATCATGAGCACGTGGGTAAAGGGAAATGTCCTTTGGTAGATACTTGGTGGCAAACCGAGACAGGAGGAATTATGATTTCTCCTTTGGCAGGTATTACACCTAACAAACCCGCTCACGCTTCTTTACCTCTTCCAGGGATTCAGCCCGTTATAGTTGATTCAGAGGGGAATGAACTTAAAGGTAATAATGTAGAAGGCAATCTATGTATAAAGTATCCTTGGCCCTCTATGATAAGAACAACTTATGGTGATCATCAACGCTGTAAAGAAACCTATTTTTCGGCCTATAAAGGCATGTATTTTACCGGTGATGGGGTTAAAAGGGATCACGATGGTTTTCTTAGGATTTTGGGTAGGGTTGATGATGTGATTAATGTTTCGGGACACCGAATGGGAACAGCTGAAGTAGAAAATGCAATCAATGAACATCCCAATGTGATTGAATCTGCCGTAGTAGGTTATCCACATGAAATCAAAGGTCAGGGGATTTATGCTTTTGCAATTTGTGACAGTACAGATAAGTCAGCGAATATTTTAGAAGATGAAATCAAACAGTTGGTCAGGAAAATCATTGGTCCTATTGCCAAACCAGAGCACGTTCAAGTTGTTTCCGGTCTTCCCAAAACACGTTCGGGTAAAATAATGCGAAGGATACTAAGGAAGGTTGCCAGTAGAGACCTTTCCAACCTAGGAGATATTTCCACGCTTTTGAACCCCGAGGTGGTTGATGATATCATTAAGGGAGCAGGCTTAGATTAATTACTAAAGTGAGTCTATAAGTGTTTCCATGGTCATGCCTCTTGATCCTTTAATTAGAATCTCTGAATTTTCAATGGGGTTTTGCCTTAAAAATTTTTTAATTTCTTCAAGGGACTCAAACCGAATTACTCTTGGATCATTGGATTGGGTTCTAAAAAAATGTTCTCCAACCACAAGAATTCTTTTGATCCCAGAAGATTCCAATTGTTCTATTATTTTCTGATGCGCTTGTTGGGTAAAACTTCCCAGTTCAAACATGTCTCCCAAAATGACAACTCCTCTATTCTTTAAGTTATAAATGAAAGCAGTAATAGAGGATTCCATACTGCTAGGATTTGCATTGTAGGCATCTAATATGATTTTGTTATTGCCTCTTTCTATGCTTTGCGATCGATTATTGATTGATTGATATGAGGAAATCCCCAATTGGATTTGTACTTTACTTATACCAAAAAACTTTCCCACAGCCACCGCAGCTCCGATATTGGAAAAATTATATTCTCCATGTAGTTGACTTTCAATCGTTTCATCTTCTATTTTCAATGCCAAAGGTTTCGATTTTCGTCTAAGATATTTTAAATTACAATTTGCATCACTGTGCTCACCAAAAGTGTAATGTGGATTGTAGGACATCCACTTTCTCTGAATAGGGTCGTCAATATTTAAAATTAGTGTTCCTCCATTCAGTGAGAGATATTTATAGATTTCTGACTTACCTTTGATCACTCCATTAATCCCTCCAAACCCTTCCAAGTGGGCTTGACCGAAATTGGTGATCAACCCCAGTTCAGGTTGAGCCAATTTGCATAAAAAATCAATTTCTTTTTGGTGATTTGCACCCATTTCAACGATTCCTATTTCTGTATTTTCTTCGAAATTAAGTAGCGTAAGTGGTACACCAATATGATTATTGAAATTACCTTGGGTAGCTTTGGTATTAAATTTTTTGGCCAATACACTATTGATCAATTCTTTTGTAGTGGTTTTACCATTGCTCCCGGTTAGGCCAATAATTTTGGTTTTTAATTTTTTCCTATGATATTGGGCAAGTTCTTGAAGGCATTGAAGTGTGTCCTTAACTAGAATTAATCGTTTATTTTTTTTGGCAATTTCAGGTCGGTCTACCAGGGCGTACCTTGCTCCCTTTTCAATTGCGACTTCTGCAAATTGATTACCGTCAAAATTTTGCCCTCTCAGAGCTATAAAAAAACAGTCTTGGGTGAGTTTACGGCTGTCAGTTTCTACTCCCGTAGAATCTTTAAAGTAATCGTGGACTTTTATTATTTTCATAAAAAAAGCATCCGGAAGATGCCTTAATTCGATTATCTGCCGCGTTTGTGTCTGGCGGTCTTTTTAATTCTACTTTTTTGTCCCAGTCTTGACATAGCGCACCTAAATCCAATATAATCGGTTGCGATGTATTGGGGAAGGTACCTTCGCTGAGCAGGATCTAACCAATAGGCACGGTCTTTCCAAGACCCACCTTTATAAACCCTAACCTCGTCTGTAATTAATGAGGTTCTGCGTTCAGATTTATCAATGCTTCTAACGATATTGCCCTCATCGTCAATTGATACCTTTGGATGGATGGGCGCATCGTACATTCCTGCAGTTTCGGGTCTCTTATTGGCGTCCTCATCTGCATTATTGTAGCTGGCAAAAAGTCGAGTAGATTCTTTATCACCGTCTCTGAAGTTTCTGTTATCACTTTCAGAGAAATTTTGTCTCAAGAATGTTTCTTCCTCATCAATGGCTACTTTACCCAAATCTCCGGGTAGTCTTTTAAGCATCACTTTTCCATTTGGTAAGGTATCATAGACAAGTTCGTCGGGGGATAGTATGGTTGCTTTTCCATCTTCTCCAATGGCATTTTTAAGATAAATATTACCCCTGTAATAATTAAAGTCGTTGGCTTCATCGTCAATTATAGGTCGATAAACATCAGCTACCCACTCGGCAACATTTCCTGCCATATCATAAACACCAAAGTCATTGGGTGGGTAACTTTTTACTTGAACGGTAATATCACCACCGTCATCAGACCAGCCAGCAATTCCGCCATAATCACCTTTTCCAAATTTGAAATTCGCCAATTGATCTCCTTCACTTCTTCTTTCATCTGATCGGGTATATTCGCCAGACCATGGGTATTTTTTCTTACCTCTGTAGGTGTTGTATTCTCTGTCACCTACTAATGCCAACGCTGCATACTCCCATTCTGCTTCTGTGGGCAGTCTATAGGATGGAAGCAATACCCCTTTAGATACCCCTGCATATACATTAACAGTGGCAGTATCTTTTTTCATAGTACCTCTTTTACCCATCAGACTGTCAGATGCCATCAATCCGCCATATGATGTTTCGGGCCGCTTCAGGTAAGCTTCTGTATTGAAGGTGCTGTTTGAGTTTACTACACCACCGTCTTTTTCGCTATATCGGATATTTTTTTGGACAAAAGATTCTCTTTCGAGGATGTATTCATTCACCCTGTTAGTTCTCCATTCAGAAAATTGAACAGCTTGTAACCAGTTTATTCCAACAACAGGATACTCAGCATAAGCGGGATGTCTCAAATAATTAGTTGTGAGTTCTTCCATATACCCTAGAGTGTTTCTCCAAACCAATGTGTCGGGCAATGCTCCTTCATAAATTTGTCTGTAACGAGTTTCACTCAAAGGAAATACAGATTCTAACCAGTCCAAATATTCCATATACATTAGATTGGTAACTTCTGTTTCGTCAATATAGAAAGACATTACATGCTGTTGGGTAGGAGTGTTGTTCCAGTCATGCAACACATCATCCTGAACCTGCCCTTTAGTATAAGTACCACCCTCAATAAGGACCAAGCCAGGACCATTCTCTTGGTCCTCAAATTCAATATTGTACTGGAAACCTCCTTCTTTAGAATTGATGCCCCATCCTGTTGCTCGGGACATATTATTTCTTCCTCCACAAGCCACTAATAAAAGGGCTGCAAAGACAACACAAAAAGTAGTTCTTAAAAAATTAATTTTCATAGTAAACTTATGTCTAATTTTTAATGCAATATACTAATTATCTGAGTCTTAATTGTACTCCACAACCAATACATCAAACATTTATTTATGAATAACGTTACAGATAGAGAATTATTATATGTACTGTTCTAAAATAATTTTATCACAATAATTAATAAGTGGTTTGGTGGGCTGCACAACAAAATACTTAATCTTGCGTTATAAAAATAAACTCAGACAGATGAGATCAACCTGTCCAGTTACAAAATTATTTTTTGTGTTATTTTTTGTGGTTCAAGCTAATGCACAAGATCGAATAATTACTACTGGTGTACCTTTTTTACTAATTACTCCCGATGCCAGAGCAGCTGGAATGGGCGAACTTGGAGTAGCTACTTCAGTCGATGCATATGCTCAACAGTGGAACCCTGCTAAATATCCTTTTTCTAGAAAGGATAGTGGTCTTGGTTTGAGTTATACCCCCTATTTAAGGCAAATTGTAGACGATATTTTTTTGGGCAATTTGACTTATTTCATTAAGACGAACGATAGAAGCGCTTGGGCTGCGAGTTTTAAATATTTCAGTTATGGAAATGTTCAGTTCAATAAAATGATGTCTGGTACCATCATTGATCAAGGATCCAAAAGACCCAATGAAATGACGTTGGACCTTTCCTACTCTTTAAAATTGAGCGAAAAGTTTGCCATGTCCGTAGCTGGAAGGTTTTTAAGGTCTGATTTAAAGATCCCAACAGAAATTGATGCGACATCAGCCAATAGTTTGGGGGTTGATATTTCATGTTTTTACGAAGGATCCTCTTTTGGAATGGGAAGTTTTGATGGACTGTTCAGGGCGGGACTTAACGTTTCTAATATTGGCCCAAGGCTTAAATACGATGAAGGAGGGCAAATGGATTTTATCCCAACCAACCTGAGAATTGGCTCCGGATTGGATGTGATTTTTGATCCCTCAAATGTATTAGGCGTTTATTTGGAGTTTTCTAAACTACTGGTTCCTTCACCTGTAGCATATTTTGACAATGACAACAATCTAAAAGGTTACAGTCAACCCGATATCAATTTCTTCAATGGTATTTTCAAGTCATTCAACGATGCACCAGGAGGCATACAAGAGGAATTAAAAGAAATTACATGGGCACTTGGTTTTGAGTATCTCTTTGCCGAAACTTTGGCATTGAGAACAGGATATTTTAATGAAAGTGAAGAGAAAGGCTCCCGAAAATACATGACTTTTGGAGCAGGTGTAAAACTTAAGGGGATGGGTATCGATATATCCTATTTGTCCTCAGCCTCAAAAATTCGAAACCCACTTGAAAACACCCTGAGGTTTTCTCTCAGTTTCAACTTTGATGGATCTAAAGTTAATGGTGCTCCGGCAGAGAATTAAGCTCTTTATCAAGCCTCTTCTTCACCCCCTTAACCTTTCTCGGTCAATTTCACTAATATATTTTTATCAAAAGGACATAATTCAGTAATTTTGAAATAAATTGAATTTGATAATCACAATTGTTTAATGAAAAAAATAACCAAGTCGACCTATTTGAAATGGTACAATGATATGTTCTTTTGGCGCAAGTTTGAAGATAAATTGGCTGCAGTATATATTCAACAAAAAGTGAGAGGATTCCTACATCTATACAACGGTCAAGAGGCGATACTTGCAGGAGCACTTCACGTCATGGAAATGGGTAAGGACAGAATGATTACCGCCTACAGAAATCACGTTCAACCAATAGGTATGGGTGTTGACCCAAAGCGTGTGATGGCAGAACTTTTTGGCAGATCAACTGGAACCTCAATGGGATTAGGAGGATCCATGCATATTTTTTCTAAAGAACATAATTTTCACGGTGGACACGGTATTGTAGGGGGGCAAATTCCTTTGGGTGCTGGGATAGCTTTTGGAGACAAATATTTCGATAGAGATAATGTTACCCTCTGTTTTATGGGGGATGGAGCTGTGCGTCAAGGTTCCCTCCACGAAACATTGAACCTAGCCACCTTGTGGCAACTTCCAGTTGTTTTTGTTGTTGAAAATAACGGCTATGCCATGGGAACTTCTGTGGCCAGAACAGCCAGTCATCAAGAAATATGGAAACTGGGACTGGGTTATGAAATGCCCTGTGGCCCCGTCGATGGAATGGATCCAGTTGCTGTTGCTGAAGGTTTGGATAAAGCCATCAAACATGCTAGATCAGGCAAAGGTCCCTCTTTTCTTGAAATGAAAACTTATCGATATAGAGGGCATTCTATGTCTGATGCCCAGAAATATAGAACCAAAAAGGAGGTTGAAGAATACAAAAAAATTGATCCCATCACACAAGTCAAAGAAATTATTTTAAATAAAAAATATGCATCAGAAAAACAACTGGAAGAGATCGATGCTAAGGTTAAGTCTCAAGTAGCAGATTGTGAAAAATTTGCTGAGTCCTCTCCTTTCCCTGAAAAATCTGTTATGTATGATGCAGTTTATGAACAAGAAGATTATCCCTTTATAAAGCATAAATTAGACTAGAATGGCGGAACTGATAAATATGCCTCGTTTGAGTGATACCATGGAAGAGGGCACAGTAGCCAAATGGTATAAGAAAGTTGGTGACTCAGTTAAAGAAGGGGATATACTGGCTGAGATTGAGACCGATAAAGCAACCATGGAATTCGAATCTTTTCATGAGGGGGCATTGCTTCATATTGGAATTGAAGAGGGCGGCACAGCACCCGTGGATTCTCTTCTAGCTATTATTGGCTCCAAAGGTGAAGACATAGAGGATATGATTGGAGGCGGTTCAACTACGTCTGCTTCGGAGGAAGCTATAGTAGCTCAGATTCCCGTCCAAGCAGTAAAGTCAAGCTCAGAAAAATTACCGATTTTGGATGGAGTGGAGGTAATTTCAATGCCCAGATTGAGTGATACTATGGAAGAGGGTACGGTTGCGAAATGGAACAAAAAAGTAGGGGATTCAGTAAATGAAGGAGATATTTTGGCCGAAATAGAAACGGATAAAGCTACTATGGAGTTCGAATCATTCTATTCAGGGACGCTTTTATATATAGGATTAGAGGAAGGTCAATCTGCGGCGGTAGATTCTGTTTTGGCTGCCATAGGTAAAGAAAAAACTGATCCCGAGGCGGTAAAAGCCGCCATTGCTAGCAGTCTAGCTCCTACGATTCAGACTGAGGAGGCTAAAGCAGATGTGTTAGCCACAGTAGTAGCCGAGCAAAAACAAAATCCAAAACCGTTAGCAGAACTGGCAGCTCAGTCTAAGGTGGGAACAAACGATAATTTTAATGATAGGCTGGTGGCCTCTCCCTTGGCCAAAAAAATGGCTGAATTAAAAGGAATCTCTCTACTACAAGTAAAAGGTTCGGGAGATGGAGGAAGAATCGTCAAGCGTGACGTTGAAAATTTTAAAAGTTCAGCAACTGGAAATGCTATGGCCTTCGGTCCAACTGGTGTAGAAGATGTAACTGAAATAGCCAACAGTTCTATGAGAAAGGCTATTGCCAAAAGACTTTCCGATTCCAAATTTTCGGCTCCTCACTATTATTTGGGAGTAGAGCTGAATATGGACAATGCCATCGCATTCAGACAGCAATTCAACACAATACCCGAAACCAAAATCTCTTTCAATGATATTGTTCTCAAAGCCGTTGCATTGTCTTTGAAAGAACATCCCCAAGTCAATTCTCAGTGGTTTGATGACAAAGTTGTTCAAAATCACCACGTTCATTTGGGCGTTGCTGTTGCAGTTGAGGATGGATTGGTTGTTCCTGTTCTCAAATTTACCGATGAGATGGACTTGAGACAAATTGGGGTAAATGTTAAAGATTATGCCCTTAGGGCAAGAGAGAAAAAATTGACTCCTGCCGAAATAGATGGAAGTACTTTTACGGTTTCCAATCTTGGAATGTTTGGGATACAGGAGTTTACCTCCATCATTAATCAACCCAATTCGGCTATTTTATCTGTAGGGGCAATAGAAAAAAAACCTATTGTCAAGGAGGATGCAGTCGTTGTGGGGAATACCATGAAGCTAACATTGGCGTGTGATCACCGAACAGTTGATGGAGCCACAGGAGCACACTTTTTACAATCTGTAAGGCTTTATATCGAGAACCCCATTCGACTTTTGATTTCCTGAGATCGGAAGCTTCGACCTAATTTTATAAAATTCAAACAAATGAAAACACTTCTTGTAACAGGTGCCAGTAGGGGAGTGGGCTTCGAAATTTGCAAACAAGCCACTACTAAGGGTCATAAGGTCATAGCCCTTTCAAGAAATATTTCACCACTAAAAGATATTTTGAATGTTCATCCTTTTTCAGTAGATCTATCCATTGAGGCAGAGGTCGAAGATTTTTCTAAAGAAATAAAGAAATCCATTGAAAGTATTGATGTTTTGATAAACAACGCAGGAAGTTTGATCAATAAACCTTTTTTGGAAATTTCTTCAACTGAATTTGAGGAGGTTTACAAGGTCAACGTTTTTGCTACAGCAACCCTAACCCGATTAATGCTACCAATGATCAATACCAAGGGTCATGTTGTCAATATCACAAGTATGGGAGGTGTTCAAGGAAGTTCAAAGTTCCCAGGCCTATCAGCCTACAGTAGTAGTAAAGGCGCCACAGTGATACTTACGGAGCTTTTGGCGGAGGAGTTCAAAAAAACCGGACCTGCGTTTAATTCGTTGGCTTTGGGTGCTGTGCAAACAGAGATGTTGGAAGAGGCTTTCCCTGGTTATCAAGCCCCACTTAATGCGGCACAAATGGCAGAGTATATTGTTGATTTTGCATTAAATGGCCATCAGTTTTACAACGGAAAAGTATTGCCGATTTCCTCTTCAACTCCATAGGTAATATGATGGAATCCTTAACTGATATTAAGAATTATGTACCCCATGCCTCCTTTCCTCAGCTTTCAGAATACCTGAGTCAGTGGCAAGTAAATCTGATCATTACCCGAAAGCGAGATACCAAACATGGAGATTTTAGGGCCCTACCCGCTGGAGGGCATAAGATCACAGTCAACAAAATGCCGAATCCCTATCGATTTTTAATCACCACCTTGCATGAAATTGCTCACTTGGTTGCTTTTAAAGACTTTGGTCCTAGGATCAAACCCCACGGTAAAGAGTGGAAACACGTTTTTAAAAAAATCATGTTGCCTTTCCTTGTGCCAGAAATTTTTCCGGATGAGTTATTGAGGGTTTTAAAGTTGCATTTAAGGAATCCTAAGGCCTCCTCCGATACCGATACCCAACTGGCTCTTGTTCTAAACAAATTTGACCCTGCAAACGAAAAAAACTATATTTTTGAGTTAGAGTATGGATCTGTTTTTGTAATCCACAATGGAAGAAGGTTTATAAGAGGAAAAAAGCGAACCAAGTGTTATGAATGCAGAGAGGTTGATGGTAAAAGATTGTACCTTTTTAGCCCTCATGCCCAGGTAATCAAAATAGAATAAAATGTCTAAAAACTTCTTTGCAATTATCATGGCCGGTGGAATTGGTTCCCGATTCTGGCCATCTAGTACTCACGATTTTCCTAAGCAGTTCCACGATATGACTGGAGAGGGGATTTCATTGCTGCAAAATACCTTTGGACGATTGGAACATTTTATTCCCTCCTCCAATATTTTTATCGTAACACAAATTCGATATCAAAAGATTATTTTGGATCAATTGGGAGATAAATTATCTCCCAAACAAGTGATCTGTGAACCTGATCGTCGTAATACGGCTCCCTGTATTTTGATGGCTACATTGAAAATTTATAAAATTAACCCAGATGCCAAAATTGTGATTTGCCCTAGTGATCATATTATTATTGATGAAAAACTTTTTACTCAAGACATGGAATTGGCTTTGGATTATGCCGACGAGAAAAAACTAATCATATTTGGGATATATCCCGATTTTCCTGCGACAGGATTTGGTTACGTGGCCATTGAAAAGGATCAAATAAACTCCGAGCTAAAAAAAGTAACTATTTTTACGGAAAAACCTGATAAAGAAACTGCTAAGCGTTTTATTGATGCACAAAATTATTTTTGGAACTCGGGAATTTTTGTTTGGTCTGCTGCTGCAGTTTTAGAGGAATTTAAAACCCATGCCCCAATCCTTTATGATCTTTTTTACCAAGGTTTTGATATTTTGAATACGCCACACGAAGAATCTTTTATTTCGAAAAACTACCCCCTTGCCGAAAACATTTCGGTAGATTATGCTTTAATGGAAAAGTCGGATCATATATTTTTGATTCCTGCAAGGTTTGATTGGGATGATTTGGGCAGTTGGAAATCAATTTATGATCGCCAACCCAAGGACGCTATGGAGAATGCAGTGCTGAACGCTGAATTGTATGTCGATAATGCCTCTCAAAATTTCATAAAAACAGACACCAACAAAAAGGTTGTTATTTCTGGGCTTGATGACTTTATAATCGTCGACACAGAGCATGTTTTGATGATTTATCCAATGGGTAAAAATCAAGAGGTAAAAGATATTTCCGAAAAGGCCTTAAAAAAATTTAATCAAAAGAAAGATTAATTTTCTTCCTTATATACTTTCCTAAGTTTTTTGAAGAGATTGGAGGAGTATATAAAGCTGCCAACACTTTTATTTTCTGTCTTAAAGACCTCCTTGTTGGAGCCTTCCCATCCCTTAAGACCATTCTCCAAAAACAACACTTTTTCACCTATTTCAATAACCGAATTCATATCGTGTGTATTTATGACTGTGGTGATTTGATACTCTTTGGTAATCTCTTGAATAAGGTTGTCAATTAATGTTGAGGTTTTGGGATCTAATCCTGAATTGGGTTCGTCACAAAAAAGGTATTTGGGATTCATCACAATAGCTCTTGCAATGGCAACCCTTTTTTGCATTCCTCCAGAAATTTCGGAGGGAAGTTTTTTGTTAGCGTTGACCAGGTTGACTCGCTTTATGACCTCATTGGCTCTGGAGAGCATTTCTTCAGGGCTTTTTTGGGTCAACATTCGCATGGGAAAGATGATATTATCCTCTACAGTCATGGAATCGAATAGGGCACTGCCTTGAAAAACCATTCCCATTTCTTGCCTCAAGACACTTCTTTCTAAGACATCCATCTTTTGAAGTGAGTGGTCTTCGAAATAAATATTCCCACGATCAATACCATACAAACCCAAAATACATTTGAGGAGGACTGTCTTCCCCGATCCACTTTGACCAATGATCAAGTTGGTTTTCCCTTTTTCAAATTGGGTAGAGATGTCAGTTAAAACACTTACACCATTAAACGATTTACAAAGCTTTTCTATTGTAATCATCCGGTAAGCAATAATTGTGTTATGACATAATTTGTGATGATGATCAATACACTTGTCCATACGAAAGAGGTGGTGCTGGCTTTACCGACTTCCAATGCACCTCCCTTGAGGAAATATCCGTGAAAAGAGGGTACAGTGGCCAATATAAAAGCAAAGAAAGCTGTCTTGATAAAAGCGTAATTAATGTGATAAGGTATGAAGTCGAGTTGAATACCCTCTACGAAATCGGCGCTGGTACAAAATCCACCGTAAATTGAGGCAGAATAGCCACCAATGATTCCCAAAAACATTGAAATAGTAATCACAAAAGGATAGAATAGTAGGGCAATTATTTTTGGAAAAATCAAGTAATTATAGGTGTTTATACCCATCACTTTCAAAGCGTCTATTTGTTCTGTAACCCTCATGGTTCCAAGGCTTGAGGTAATGTATGAACCCACTTTTCCTGCCATAATCACCGATATAAAAGTGGGGGCAAATTCCAAAATAACCGATTGACGGGTGGCAAAGCCAATCAAATTTTTAGGTAATAAGGGGTTGCTAAGGTTTAATGCTGTTTGAATGGCAACTACACCGCCTACAAAAAACGAAATAAAAGAAACAATGCCGATCGATCGGATGATCAACGAATCTATCTCTCTTATAATTAGCTCTTTCATAACACTCCATCGGGTAAATCGGGTAAATACCATGGAAAGCATTATAAAATAGGCACCAATATTTTGAATTAAAAGCATCTATACAAATTTACACAATTAACCTAAAGAAATGGGGGCTTTTGTCCCAAGTCAAGTTTAAATTTGATAGGTAATGGCATTGATGTTCATTCCTGCACCTACACTTGCAAAAAGAATTATGTCTCCTTTGATCAAAGAATGTCCTTTGTAGTTATGTTTAAGAACCAAATCGTATAGAGTAGGAACGGTAGCTACCGAGCTGTTTCCAAACTCTTCAATATTCATGGGAAGAATGTCCTCGAGGAATTGTTTTTTGTAAAGTCTGTAAAATCTTTTAACGATAGCCTCATCCATTTTTTTGTTCGCTTGATGGATGAATATTTTTTTAAGGTCGTCAACTTCGACATTGGCTTGATCTAGACATTGTTTCATGGCACCGGGCACATGGTTTAGTGCAAACTCGTATACCTTACGACCTTGCATTTTGATAAATTTATCACCTTTTAAATCATTACTATTATACGATTTGCCATAAAAAATGAAATTAGCCTCGTTCTCTGCTGTGTAGGTATGGGTGCAGTGTGATAAAATCCCACCATCCTCGGCAGATTTCTCTAGGATAGTGGCCCCTGCTCCATCTGCATAAATCATAGAATCACGATCATAAATATCAACTACTCTGGAAAGAGCATCGGCTCCAATTACCAGACATTTATTGGCCATTCCTGCTTTGATAAATGCATTGGCTTGGATCATCCCTTCTACCCATCCTGGACATCCAAACAATATGTCATAAGCGACACATTGGGGGTTTTTAATTTTAAGTTTGGCCTTCACTCTGGATGCTAAACTGGGTAGTGTATCGATTTGCTTACTATCAAAACTAATATCACCAAAATTGTGGGCAGCAATTATATAATCAAGGGTTTCGGGATCTATATTGGCATCTTCAATTGCTTTTTGAGCAGCATGATGGGCAATGTCCGAAGTTTTTAATTCAGATGAAATATATTTTCGTTCCTCAATTCCTGTGATGGAGTTGAATTTATCGATGATGGTTCTGTTATCAATGTTAAATTCAATTCCTTGGCTGTCTAAAAAAGAATGGCCTATGAAGGCTTTGTTTTTTTGAACAACAGTTGGAATATAAGAGCCGCTACCAGTAATTTTATAATTCATAAATACATTGCAATAGTAGCTTTTTATTGAAGACAATTAGTAAATCACCAAAAAATGGTATGATACTCAGAAGTATTGAAAAGGGGTTATTTTTAATTCAAAAAGGGATAAACTCCCATATAACTAGGCTTTTGCATAATCTTTTATGGAAGCACAACTACAAATTAAATTACGATCTCCAAATGCTTCATCCAACCTTCTGACAGAAGGCCAAAACTTGTTGTCCATGACAAAAGCCAGCGGATAGGCCGCCTGTTGTCTGGAGTAGGGGAAACTCCAATCGTCTGCGGTAATCATGGCTAGGGTGTGGGGTGCATTTTTAAGCAATGCAATACCAGCCTCGTCTGGGGAGTCGATTTCCATTCGGATGGAAATCATGGCATCACAAAAGCGGTCAATTTCTTCCAAGTTTTCACTTTCAGTGGGTTCTATCATCATGGTTCCTGCAACGGGAAATGACACGGTAGGTGCATGAAAGCCATAATCTATTAGACGTTTGGCAATATCTACTACTTCGATATCATAAATCTTAAATGGTCTACAGTCGATGATCAATTCGTGGGCTGTTCTTCCTTTTTCACCAGTGTACAAAATGTCGTAGGCACCTTCCAGTCTTTTGCTGATGTAATTAGCATTAAGGATGGCCGTTTCCGTAGCTTTTTTCAAACCACTACCGCCCAGCATTTCGATATATCCATAGGAAATCAAGCAAGCCAAGGCTGAGCCCCATGGAGCTGAAGAAATCGTGTCTTTGGATGCCTTACCTCCCGTTTCTACCAAAGGGTGTTGAGGTAAAAAATTGGCTAAATGGGCGGCCACACAGATCGGTCCTACCCCCGGGCCTCCCCCTCCGTGTGGAATGGCAAATGTTTTGTGTAAATTTAGATGGCAAACATCCGCACCGATTTCTGCTGGACTGGTCAGTCCAACTTGTGCATTCATATTGGCACCATCCATGTATACCTCTCCACCACATGCATGGATTTTTGAAGTGATATCTTTAATATTGGCTTCGAAAACCCCGTGGGTAGATGGATATGTAATCATTAATGCAGCAAGGTTTTCACGGTGTTGCTCTGTTTTATCTGAGAAATCTGACCAATCAATGTTTCCCAATTCATCGGTTTTGATTACTACCACCTTCATTCCTGCCATTACGGCCGATGCGGGATTGGTACCGTGAGCAGAAGAGGGGATCAAACAAATATTTCGATGAGCTTCTCCTCTGTGCTCGTGATAGGCACGGATGACCATCAGTCCTGAATATTCCCCTTGAGCTCCGGAATTTGGTTGTAGGGAAGTGGCTTGGAATCCAGTGATCTCACTGAGTTGATTCTCTAAACGATGAAGCATTTTATGATACCCCCTGGCCTGTTCTTTGGGGACAAAAGGATGGATACCCGACCATCGCGGCCAACTAAGCGGCAACATTTCGGCAGCAGCATTGAGTTTCATTGTACACGATCCCAACGAAATCATGGAGTGGTTTAAGGATAAATCTTTACGCTCCAAGCTTTTAATATAACGCATCATAGCAGTCTCAGAATGAAAAGAATTGAAAATTTGGTGGGTGAGATAAGGACTTCTCCTTTTTTGATCAAGCGGATAGCGATGATTTTCGATTTTAACTTTTCCGTTTATGTTTTTTTGATGCACTACCGCCTCAAATACATTCAATATTTTCAATAGGGCAACTTCGTCAGTAGTTTCATTTATGGAAATAGCTACAGTCTCTTTATCTATGTACTGAAAATTTATTTCATTTTTCTCAGCTTCCATTCTTACTGCATGGGCATTAATGTTGATTTTTAAGGTGTCAAAATAATATTCATTCTGTTGATTCAACCCCAAGTCCACCAATTTCTTTTCGAGTTTAGCGGCGTTTAAATGTATTCTTTTGGCGATTTTTTTCAACCCCTTTGGTCCGTGATAAACGGCATACATTCCTGCCATAACAGCCAGTAAAACTTGAGCGGTACAGATATTCGAAGTGGCCCGATCTCTTTTGATATGTTGCTCTCGGGTTTGAAGAGCCATCCTCAGTGCGGGGGCATCGTCCTGATCTTTGCTTTGTCCGATGATGCGTCCTGGGATATGTCTTTTATAGTCTTTTTTGGTGGCAAAATATGCCGCATGAGGACCGCCATAACCTAGGGGGATACCAAAACGCTGAGTGGTACCCACTACCACATCCACACCGCAGTTTCCTGGTGCTTCCAAAAGGGTCAGACATAGTAAATCGGCCGCAACGATGGTTTTAAGGTCAAAAGTCTTTGCTTTAGCTACCATGTCAGGTAAATCAATTATGTTACCGTCTTTACCCGGATACTGAAAAAAGGCTGCAAAAAAGGAAGCTTCAAAATCTATCTTTTCAGCTTTGCCGACTACCAATTCAATTCCTAAGGGAAGGGCTCTGGTTTTGAGTACCGCTAAACTTTGTGGAAGGATGTCGTCCGACACAAATAATTTATTCGCTTCACCCTTTTTTTGATCCCTTGATCTCACAGTATAGGCCAAAGTCATGGCCTCTGCCACTGCGGTAGCTTCGTCTAAAAGAGATGCGTTGGCCAACTCCATTCCAGTCAGATCACAAACCATGGTTTGAAAATTAAAAAGAGCCTCTAATCTCCCTTGGGCAATTTCTGCTTGATAGGGGGTATAGGCAGTATACCAACCCGGATTTTCCAAAATATTCCGCTGAATGACCGCTGGGGTAATGGTGGGATGATAGCCCATACCGATATAGGTTTCAAATAATTCATTCTCATCTGAAAGGGTTCTGAGTTCGTTTAGAAAACGATACTCACTGACTCCTTCACTCAAGGCCAAAGGTTGCTTTAATCGAATGCCTTCAGGTATTGTCTGGGACAATAATTCTTCGATCGAATTGACCTCTAGAGCCATTAACATTTTTGAAATTTCCTCTTCCCTGGGGCCTATGTGGCGTAAAGCAAATTTATCAGACTGCATATATTAACTGGTTTAAACAAAAATAAACTATAGTTGTGCATTTTTTTGATCTTCTATTGTTCATTTCTCCATTTTTTTTAAACAAAAAAGATATTTGTTAACAGTTTACAAATACTTTTGTCCAGTTATGTGTATTAGTAAGCTTTTCGGCAACTATGTTAAATACAATATTCATGTAGGCTTGGCGGTTTTCGCCCTCGCTCAAATAACCGTCTTGGACTTCAACCTTTCTTTACCTTTTTATCATCAGTTGATTTTGTTTGTTGCCCCTTTTTTGGCCTATAACTTTATCAAGTTTCACCCTTTTTTTATTGAGAGTATTGATCTCATGGTTAAGGGAGTGATCTTATTTTTCGGACTAACCATACTTATTATAGTTTGCATGCTAGGAAAAGGATTACAACTGTCCTTTTATTCCATAATGATACTTTTGCTCAACCTTTTATTGGTGTTACTTTACTGTTTACCCTTGCCAGGGTTTACAATAAACTTTAGAGGTTTTAAGGGACTGAAAATTCATTTGGTGGCTTTGAGCTGGGTGCTGACTACGGTTTTTTTACCCTTAACGATGGACGATTACAATCTAGATGTAATTCAATGGGTGTACGGATTCCAACGTTATCTATTTGTACTTGTGGCTACCCTTCCTTTTGAAATTAGAGATATGAAATCTGACGATAACAACTTGTCCACTTGGCCACAAAAATGGGGAATCCGAAATACTAAAATATTGGGAACGGTTTTGATATCTATATTTTTAGGCCTAGAACTCATTTACTTTCCTTCATTAGATATAAAAACCACCCTTTTTGTAGCATGTGTTTTGACAATTTTCCTGATCAAGTCCAAAGCCGAACAATCCAAATTTTTTAGTAGCTTTTGGGTTGAGGCCATTCCAATATTATGGTTAATTTTAAAGGTCTTAAATCTTTTTATATGAGAACACTTTTACTAATTCTTTTTTTTGTCATTCAGACTCCTAAAGTGGAAGTTTTAGATAAACCTCAATACAAAAGAATGGTGTCCAAAGGTTTCACCATCATTGATGTAAGAACATCGGAAGAGTTTGAAGAAGGTCATATAGCAGGCGCCCTAAATATCAACGTAAAGTCTGAAGAATTTATCGCCGAAATTGAAAACCTTTCAAAATCTGATACCCTTTTGGTATATTGCCGATCTGGAAGAAGAAGCCTTTATGCCGCTCAGATGATGGTATCTTTTGGTTTTATAAAAATTTATGACCTAGAAGGTGGTTTTTTGAATTGGGAATCGGAGTATGGAGGTGAGGAAGAACTTTAAAGGTAGACTTCGATACATTTTCTTTTAACTCGAAACTGCTCTCAATTCATCTAGTTTTTATTTAACTTATTTAGAACATCTGATTCAATAAATTGGGTAAATATTGTCAATTCTTCTTTGTCAGTTTTTAATTTATAGTCTACCACAAACATTTTCAATACTTTTTACTTCGTTTAGATTTAGTTTTATTCCGGGTGGTATATCCACATTAATTATTATGTTTCCATTATTAGGTAATTGTATCTATTTAGTTAGAAATAATTAATATAGTACATCAATGAAATAAGACCTCATCCATAATTAACTCAATTAAATTTAACCTTATATGATATCATGACAATAAAAGTTAACAATATAAACCCACAAATCAGACTTATATTTGGTTTTCTTTCTGAATTTACAATTTTCATTTTTAATGTTTTCTAATGGTCTTTTATCTATAATGTTTCCAATAGTTATTCTTTCATGATTTCAATTACTTCACTAACCCTGACCTTACAAGTAATGCCTTGGGATCAGGAGCTTTTCCTCTAAACCTTTTGTACAGAGTCATTGGGTGTTCCGTACCCCCTTTGGAAAGGATGTTTTCTTCAAAAGACTTGGAGGTTTCAGCATCAAAAATTCCTCTTTCCAAAAACAAATCAAATGCATCGGCATCCAATACTTCTGCCCATTTATAGCTGTAGTATCCAGCTGAATAGCCTCCTTGAAAGATATGCGAGAAGGCGGTGCTGGAGCAACTTTCGGGATATTCTCCCAAAAACTTTACTCGACTCAAAATGGCAGTTTCGTGTTTTTTAATATCTTGAATATCGGTGGCTTTAGAATCGTGATAGGAGAGGTCCAAAAATCCAAATCCCAATTGACGTAGGGTTTGCAATCCCTGTTGAAAGTGTGCAGCTTTTTTAATTTTATGAATGTATTCCATTGGGATCACTTCGTCCGTTTGGTAGTGACGGGCAAAAAGTTCTAGGGCCTCTTTTTCATAACACCAGTTTTCCATGATCTGGCTTGGCAATTCTACAAAATCCCAATAGACATTGGTGCCGCTTAATCCACTATAGTTGGTATTAGCCAACATCCCGTGCAGGGCATGTCCAAATTCGTGAAAGAGGGTGGTCACCTCCTCAAAAGTCAGTAGTGATGGGGTACTTTCGGTTGGTTTTGAAAAGTTACAGACTATTGAAATATGGGGCCTTTGCCCTTTTTTCTGACCTCGGTAGGAGGTCATCCATGCGCCATTTCGCTTACCGCGTCGGGGAAAAAAGTCGGTATAGAGTAGGGCATAAAAGTCTCCTTTGCGGTTAAAGACTTCATAGACTTCCACTTGGGGATGATAACCTTCCAAGCTGTCGTTTTTTTCAAAACGCAAACCGTATAGTTTCCCGGCAATTTCAAACACACCGGCTTGGACTTTTTCCAGCGGAAAATAGGGTTTGAGTTCCTGTTCGTCGAGTTTCAGTTGGGCTTGTTTGAGTTTTTCAGAAACATAGGTGATATCCCATTTTTCCATTTTGGCCAAATCCAAGTTTTTTGCAGCAAAACCCGCCATATCTTCCCATTCTACTTTGGCTGCAGGATACGCTTTTTGATACAAATCTTCCAAAAAGGTTTTGACGTTTTCCTCTGAATTGGCCATACGTTCTTCCAAGACAAAAGCGGCATGAGAATTATAACCCAACAATTTAGCTCTTTTTTTTCTCAGTTCGATCAACCTAAGTATAATGGCAGTATTGTTGTAGTCATTATCCTCAAAACCACGACGGTCAAAGGCCATACTCATCTTTTTTCGCAATGCTCGATTCTCAGAATAGGTCATTAGGGGGACATAACTGGGATAATCAAGCGTAAAAACCCAGCCCTTTTTATCTTTGGATTTGGCTGTTTCAGCGGCCATTTCCTTGACTTGACTGGGCAAGCCTTGCAGGTCTTTTTCGTCATTGATATGAAGTTCAAAAGCCTGTGTATCGGCCAAAACATTTTCACCAAAAGTAAGCCCCAATTGCGCCTTTTCGGTATCGATTTCTCGGAGTATATTTTTTTCATTCTCGTCCAATAAGGCACCATTTTTGGCAAAACCTTTGTATTCTTTTTCCAAAAGGGTTTGTTGCTCGACCGTAAGATTTTCTTTCTCTTGATTTTCGTAGATGGTTCTGATGCGCTTAAACAAAGCTTGGTTGAGTCTGACATCGTTTTGGAATTGAGTCAATAGGGGGGAGGCCTGTTGGGTAACTTCTTGGATAGCTTTGGACGTCACGGCACTGTTGAGATTAAATAAAATGCTGCTATTGCGTTCGATTAGTTCCCCTATATTTTGCATAGCTTCGAGCGTATTTTTAAAAGTGGGATGAGCAGTTTGAAGTACGACCTCATCAATTTCTTCTAGGGCATTTTTGATATTTTCTTTAAGGGCTGGAATAAAATGTTCCGGTTGGATGCTACTGAATGGTATGGACCGATGGGGAGTATCAAAGGATTTTAATAAAGGGTTTTTCAATATTTTAGAGATTAAGTTTTTTACTGCTGTTAATGACTTTGGTTTTGAGTTCCTGTTTGTATGCACTTACTTTTTCAAGCACCTCAGGTTCTGAAGTACCAACAATTTGTGCGGCTAGGATTCCGGCGTTTTTGGCACCGTTGAGGGCAACGGTAGCCACTGGTACCCCTCCGGGCATTTGAAGGATTGACAAAACAGAATCCCAACCGTCAATGGAGTTACTCGACTTTACGGGTACACCGATAACGGGAAGAGGAGACAAAGAGGCTATCATCCCCGGCAGGTGGGCCGCTCCTCCGGCTCCAGCAATGATTGCTTTAAGCCCTCTTTGGTGGGCCTGATTTCCATATTCCATCATTTTTTCAGGGGTGCGGTGGGCCGAGACGATGTCCACCTCTGATTCGATATCAAATTCCTTGAGGATATCTATTGCTTCTTGCATGACCGGTAAATCCGATTCGCTGCCCATGATGATTCCAACTTTAGCCATAATTATTTGCTGATTACTGATAAGGTTTCTTTTACTTGAGCCGCTATTTTCCTGGCGGTTTCTATTTTGGGGTGTATGATAGTAACATGTCCCATTTTCCGAAAAGGACGGGTTTCTTTTTTTCCGTAAATATGAGGAATTATGCCTTCAATGGCCAGTACTTGATCGATGTTTTTATAAACCACCGGCCCACTGTATCCCTCTTTACCTACAAGATTCACCATTACTGCAGTGGTTTTGTTGGCTGTTTTTCCTAATGGTAAATCCAATACTGCACGGATGTGTTGTTCAAATTGACTGGTGTAGGAGGCTTCGATACTAAAATGACCACTGTTGTGAGGTCGGGGTGCTACCTCGTTCACTAAGATATCTCCTCCGGGGGTGAGAAAAAGTTCTACCGCCAAAAGCCCAATTTGGCCGAAGGATTTAGCTGTTTTTAGAGCCACCTCAACAGCTTTTTTGGCTACTTGTTCCGAAATTCTCGCTGGACACAATACATACTCCACTTGGTTGGCCGTGGGGTGGAATTCTGACTCCACAACCGGATAGTTAGCCGTTTCACCCAAAGGGCGCCGACATACGATGACCGACAATTCTTTATCGAAGGTTACCAGTTCTTCAATCAGGCAAGGACCTTTATCCAAACTTTCGATTTCTTTGTTGGAGTGAACAATAGATACTCCATAACCATCGTATCCCATTTCGGCAGATTTCCAAACAAAGGGAAAAGACAATTCCCCCTTGATGATGGCTTCTTTGACCTGATCAAGGGTTTCAAATTCTTCAAAGGAGGCAGTAGGAATGTTGTGACTTTTAAAGAATTTTTTTTGGAGGCATTTGTTCTGAATGGTTTTTAGTACATGGGGTTGGGGATAGACTTTAATCCCCTCTAGCTCCAGTTTTTCTAAAGCCTTAACATTCACTTTTTCAATTTCAATGGTAAGTACATCGACTTTTTTCCCGAAATCGTACACCGCTTGAAAATCGGTCAAATCTCCTACTGTAAAATTGTCGCATGCCAGCTTAGCTGGGGCATTTTCATTGGGATCTAAAACGCTGGTTTTAATGTCCCATTTTCGGGTGGTATAAAGTAACATTTTGCCCAACTGCCCACCGCCGAGTATGCCAAGTGTTTTCGAAGTCGAAAAAAATTCCATAGTGAAGTTTTTGCAAAAATACACATAACTTTTTTGCTTGAAAAAAAACAATACAATTTGGATATCTTTGTTGTAAATATTATTTGATGATCAATTTAGTACTCTTTGGAAAACCTGGGGCTGGAAAAGGAACACAAGCAGAATTTTTAAAATTTAAATACCACTTGTTTCACATCTCTACTGGAGATTTGTTTCGACACCATATTTCACACAAAACAAATTTAGGCCAACTAGTACAATCTTATATAAACAAAGGGGATTTGGTTCCCGATCAAGTCACTATAGACATTCTTAAAGATGTGGTGGAAACCCATGCGGATGCTAAAGGATTTATATTTGATGGCTTCCCCAGAACGACCAAACAAGCGGAAGCGCTGGATAAGTTTTTGAGTGAAAAATCTATGGAAATTTCAGCGACCTTGGCCTTAGAAGCCGACGACGATGTGTTGGTGGAAAGATTGGTAAACCGAGGAAAAACTAGTGGTAGGGTGGATGATCAAGACGAAGAAAAAATCAGAAACAGATTCGAAGAATATAATAATAAAACCGCCTCTTTGAGAGATTTTTACGAAGATCAGGGAAAATTTCATAGTGTGAATGGTATCGGCAGTATTGATGAAATTACCCAAAGATTGACCGCTCTGATCAATGGCTTGATCTAACCCATGACCGAAGCAAATTTTGTTGATTACGTTAAACTCAACCTTACGTCAGGTAAAGGAGGCAAAGGTTCAGTTCACCTACATCGTGAGAAATACATTACCAAAGGGGGACCCGATGGGGGAAATGGTGGAAGAGGGGGGCACATCATTGTCCGTGCTAATCCCAACCTTTGGACCTTGTATCCCTTTAAGTTTAAGAGACATT
>CAJVZM010000012.1 GCA_913020475.1 uncultured Flavobacteriaceae bacterium | reverse complement strand
TCGCAAAAAAGAATGTATTGATGCCTCAGAGATTTCAAAATGAAGGATATTATGTAACTGGAGCAGGTAAGTTATTTCACAACGGTAGGGGGATAAATGAAAAATACATACCCAATTATGGAGGAAATTATGGAGGCTTTGGACCTTTTCCCGAGAAAAAAAAAACTGATTTTCCGGGAAATTCATTGTGGGACTGGGGAGATTTTCCAAACGATGATTCATTAATGCCAGATTATAAGCTTGCAACTTGGGTAAAAAATATTCTGAAAAATAAAATTACAACCCCTTTTTGGATAGGGGTTGGTTTTTATCGCCCTCACGTCCCACAGTATGTACCAAAAAAATGGTTTGATCTATATCCTCTAGACTCCATTCAACTGCCAAAAGTAATCACAAATGATTTGGATGATATTTCTAAATACGGAAGAGAGATCACAAGAGAAGGACATGTCTCTCCCAAACACGAATGGGTCGTCCAAAATGAACAATGGAAACCATTGGTTCAATCCTATCTTGCGTGTGTAAGCTTTGTAGATGCACAAATAGGAAGGGTTTTTGATGCAATTAAAAATAGTGACTATGCCAAAAATACATATGTTGTACTTTTTAGCGATCATGGATTTCACTTGGGTGAAAAAGAAAGGTATTCAAAAAGAAGCCTTTGGAACGATGGAACCAGAGTACCTCTTATTTTCTGGGGCCCAAATATCTCAAAGGGAAAGTGCAAAAAACCAGTTCAATTACTAGACATATACCCAACATTACTGGAATTGACTCACATCAGTCCTGATAAACTACACGAGGGGCATTCTTTAATTAATATCCTAAGAGGGAAGGAAGTGAAATGGCCTCATCATGCCAGAACAACTTTTGGTCCAGGCAATCACGCAATTATTTCTGAAAACTATCGGTATATTAGATATAATGACCAAACAGAGGAGTTTTATGATCACACCAATGACCCTCACGAATGGGAAAATAAGAGTAAAGATCCGAAATATCAAGAATTGATTGAGCAACATCGTGCATTACTTCCTGAAAACGAATATATTGCTTTGGGAAAGGGATCTACAGGGCACATTAGTTATCAAATATCTGAATCATCTAAAAACTAATGACAGATGAATTTTGTTCTATTTTTGAAAATACTTGCTTAATACCAAAAACAAAACTCCACACAACAGCCAAGCTGGTAAAGTAACGAATGACAGAAAAACATCAAATTGTACTGAAATAAAGTAGAACAATCCAAAGCTTATCAGCCAAGCAAAGAAAACTGAATTATTGAAGGATAAATTCGCTTTTTCAGCATAGTTTTTTGCAATTCCAATTTGCTTGTGGAAAAAGTGTTCAAACACTATGACGGCACCAAAGGGCGCCAAAATAAAGCCGTAAAGTGCTACAAAACCAAGTAGTTTCATTGCAAAAGCCGGAAACAATCCTGCAACTGTAGCCAGTGATCCTGCTAGAATCGTAACCTTTGCTGTTGAAAGTTTTGGAAGTATTGCTTGAAAGGCCAATCCAGCTCTATATATAGTAGGGTTGGCAGTTGTCCATCCGGCAAGTACTACCGTAATAATTCCAAATATACCAATGGCATTATTTGCCAATGGGCCTGGGGCTACTGGAGGGGCATCCCCATTGTTTAACATACCTTGAGCTTCGGGGGATTTAAGGTAAACAGCATAAAGCAGTGCTGCTGCAATCCAGGCCATATAGTGACCTACATACATTCCTGCTGCAGTTGCCCATCCTGCTTTTGGAGTATTGGCAAATCGGAATACCGACAAATCAGACATTCCAATATGCATAGCAGCATTCGCAAACCAGGACCAAATTGCTACATGCCAAAAGGTATATTTTATTTGTCCGGGAAATGGCTCTGTACCTTCCCCCCAAATATTCCAGAAATCGGAGAAGCTAGAAACACCCAATTGTCCTAGTGCAACCACTGCGCAAGCTAAAAAGGCAATAACAATAATTGGGGACATCCAATTTGCAGCCTTTGCGACAGTATCATACCCCTTTGCTGCAATCACTGAAATAAGTAAACCTATTAGAAGAACAATAACAATCCAAGTTGTTCCGTTGGGTAGTGTATCTGTTAGTTTTGGCATGGGCATATCAAAAGGAATCCCCACTGCTGTTGCAGATACAGTTATCATGGAGCCTGCCAAAAAACAAAATAATATTCCGTTCGCTAAATTGTAGCCGGTGACCAATTTCTTACCACAGATTTTTTCAAGTTGAAAGTACAATGTAAGGCGGTTTTTAACGGCTATTTCAGCAGTAAGAAAACGCCAACTCAAAACTGCTAGAAAATTCCCCAGGAGAAGCCCAAAAATCAAATCAAAGGCACTTACACCAGCTGTGAGAAAAAGGGGGCCAATCATAAACTCTGTCCCTGCTGCATGTTCTCCTGCATACACTCCTATAAAACTCCTCCAATTTTTCAGGTTTTTTTTTGGAACAGGACTTCTTTCAAATTCCCCAACTGTTTCATCTGATGTAACTCCATTATTTTCGAATTGTTTCATAATTATTTATTTTTCATCTAAAGGACTTTATTATTTTACAATCAAAGGAACATGCTTTTTTTGGACATATTTATGTTTTAAAAATTTAGAATTTAGTTTTTTAAAAGTTATTAAATAATATAGATCAATTCTCATTGGGTATAAGGATTTTAATTCTTAATGATTTAAAATCCCCAAAATTTTCACCATTAAGCAAGCTATTCTACCAAAATGGGTTGTGTCCAGGCTTTTTTAGTTTCACCTTCAATGATGGGGTTGCTTTTTTTTGCATCTGAAGTGATTTTTACCCTCACAAAAATATCCTCTTTTTGATAAGTGTAAGACGCGCTAGTTCCTAGAACTTTTTTTAATTCAACCACCTCCCCAGCATCTTTTTTGTAACCCATAAAAATAATTTCATAACGGACCCCGTCCTCCGGATCTACAGTGATTTCAATTTCATTCTGATTGGCAAGTAAATTTTTCAGAAAAACGCCTGATGAAGCATAAAATGCCCCGCTTTCCATAGCCGATATAAGGTGGTCGGCGTCTAATTTTTTAGAATTTACCATTACCCATCCTCGTCCAGTATTACTGTTGTCGGAAGAATAAAAATGGTAGTTATGACTGTCATCAGTAGCAATTCCAAACAACAGTGGCTTCCCCTCTATGTAGTAATGAATATTAATTAAATCCCACATGGTTTCGGTATCTATATGGGTATCGTCTCCTTCATTATTTACCGCGGGATGACCATTGTAAAGTTCAAAAAAACGTTCTCCATTCAATTGTTTAAGATCCTCAGTACTGATTCCATAACCAAAATTGGGATGGTTGATATGGGCAAACATGGGTATGTTCAGCCTTGTGCGTTGCTCATGGACTGCGTCTATAGTTCTCTGCATCACCTCCAACACCGATTTGCCTCGTATGGGGTCTATTTCATCTTTAATATTTGTAACATTGATATGGATTGGTTTATTCTCGAAAGATGAAGTAACCTCCTCTGATTTAATAACCAAAAATGAATCCAACACCTCTATCTTCGACCGGTACTCCTTAAAGGTTTTAAGGCGAACCAATGTTTTGGCGGAATCTATTTTTGTTTCAACCCAATCCCCAAATCGATTTTGATATTTCTCTAAAGTTTGATTTTTCAGGTCTCTATCTTTTATTTCGTACCAAAATACTGAATCTGCAATGGTATTGTGATCGGAAAGTGCAACAAATTGATAATCATGATCTTTGTACCATTGAATGATCATTTCGGGAAAATCATCTCCATCACTCCAAAGTGAATGGGTATGTAAATTTCCCTTATGCCAATTTTGCCCCTTTTTATATCTATCGCAATTGACTAGAAGCAAAATAATCAATACTGTTGCTAACCAAAATATTTTTTTTGACACTTTAATGGGTTTCATTTTTACAATATAATACTATTTTTAAAACGGATACCCTCCCTTGTAGGATCTCATTAATGAAAAATGATGTGCAATAAAATCAATGAAATCAGCATTACCAAACCTATTCTTTGGATTTGTTTTGAATCGGTTCGAAACAAGATCCTAGGGTTTTTAAGCTGTGTTTTTGAAAAAATAAAAATCATAATAAAGCCAATCAAGATTATCCACATGGCCCTTACAAAATAATTCATTTCTGGAAAGAAGAACTTGAAAATGAATTGAAAGAAAATGGTTGCCAAGAAAGCATAAAATGTGGTTTTGTGTTTTGGAGCCACCAAAAATACTGCAGCACAAATAATCACCACAATTCCACAATTGATATAATAGCGAAGTTCGTTAAGGGTATGGGTAAATGCTGCATTAGGGTCAGAAAACTTGAGATATAGCAGGAGTATACCCACGGTTACACCCGTGAGTAAACTGAACATAATTGCCCGTCTGCCCGCTTCCACCATTTGAAGATCAGTTGCATCCTTTTGAAGGTATTCTTGATATATGTCAATGGACCACAATGTGGCCAAGGAATTAAATGTAGAATCTACTGTACTCATTAGTGAAGCAAATAAGGCACACAATACTAAACCTTTTGCCCCCAATGGTAAATATGTGTTAACCAAGTATGGGAAAGACATATCGGGATCTGAGAGTCCGTTATCGCCCAAAATACCCACCAAAGCAATGCCGGGTATTACTATAATAACAGCCATCAAATATTTCATCAGTCCACCCACCATAAGACCTATCTGAGCGTGTCTGAGGCTTTTAGCAGCCAAAGACCGCTGAACAATTGATTGATTGGCACACCAGTAGTTGATGTTCAACAAAAAAAGACCGAAAATATGAGTCCAAGGCAACTTTTCGTGATCCGAGGGAAGGTGCAAATGCATCAAATGGGGGGTTTTATTGTACAACTCAGACCAACCTCCTAAGTGGTGAATTGCAATAAATACAATAACAAGTCCTCCAGAAATCAGTATCACAAACTGTATAATGTCTGTCCGAACAACAGCACTCAAACCTCCAAAGTAAGTATAGGTGGCTGAAAACAATCCAAGGATCACAATCAAAAGGGTAATTCTTATAAGACGATCCTCGTTTAATACTGACAAATACTCTCCAAAAACAACATCAGCGGCATAGGCTCCCCAGAAAAGTGATGCCCCAATAGTAATTGTCGAAAACAATGAGATATTGGCCAATGAATAAAGCAAAGCTACTCTTTTTCCGAGGCGTTTTTTGATGAACTGAGTGATCGTAATGATCCTATCTTTGAGATAGTAAGGAATGAAAATAAAAGAGGCCAAAAGTATCCCCTGTACCGCATTTATCTCCAGACTTGCTTGAGCCAAACCATAGAGGTAGGCGGAGCCCATCATGCCCAAAAATTGATATCCTTGGATGTTGGTTGCAATGGTGGAGAAAGCAATTGAAGGCCATCGTAAACTTCTTGAACTCAAAAAGTAATCTTCACTGGTCACTTCCTTTTTTTGCCTTCCCGAAATGGCAACAAGCATAACGAAAAAGAAATAAGCCGCTACAATGAGTAAATCTAACATTGATCAATTACTTCTAAGAAAAAACAACGTTGATCATACTCTAATTCCGTCAGCCAAAGGAGTCAGTGGCACTTTTTTAGAGGTTTTTCCCTGAAGTCGGGGCATAGAAAACGTTTTTAGTTGGGGCAATACCAGTTCAGCAAAGCGTCTGCACTCATCAATGTGCGGATATCCCGAAAAAATAAAAGAACGAATGCCCATGTCCATATATCGGTTTAGTTTTTCAACGATCTGATCGGGGTTCCCTACTAATGCCGCACCACACCCAGAACGTGCCTTACCAATTCCGGTCCACAAGTAGGATTCGACATAACCCTCTCTAGAGGATTGGTTCCTCATTTCTTTTTGACGACTGACCCCATAGGATTTTGCATCCAAAGCACGTTCTCTCAACTCTTGACCAGTATCCAAATCAAGCTTTGAAATAATACTTTCGGCATATTCGAAAGCATCTTCTTCCTTCTCTCGCACCACTACATGCACCCGAAGACCAAAATCTACTTTCCGCATGTATTTTGCAGCTTTCTGACTCATATTTTCCATCAAGCGTCTCAAATTCTCCTCTGTTTCAGGCCACATAAGGTAGACGTCGCAATGCTGAGCACAAAGGTCAACAGCTGGGGGAGAATAGCCACCAAAATAAAGCAAAGGCCCACCATTTTGATAGGGTTTAACTGGATTGGTTGGAAGTTTAAACTTATAAAATTGACCACTAAAATCAATTTCTTCTTTTGTCCACGATTGTTTCAAAATTTCTATGACCTCGTTAGAGCGTTGATATCGGTCCTCAGAGGAAAGATCCTCTCCTGGCAGATTGGAAGAAATAATGTTCACTGTCAGCCTCCCCTTGAGGATATGGTCAATGGTAGAAAGTGTCCGAGCCAACATGGGGGGATGTACCTCGCCACAACGAATCGCTGCCAATATATTGATGTTATCTGTCATAGGTGATACGGCCGAAACAAAAGGAAGCGTATCTTGCCCCACTTGATAGGAAGAGGGACACAGAATATTTCGGTAGCCCAACTTATCGGCAGTAAGTAAAATATTGGAGGTGTTTTCCCAATTACTTTTGTATTTCATATTACGTTCCCCCAAATAGCGATCATCGCCATCACATATTGGAGCAAACCAAGAAACCTCTGCCCCTTGTGCTTCTCTAGACCTTATTTCTATTCGTTTCGCCATCTTTTTTTTAAAATCGTTAGAATGGGATTTATGCAATTTCAGTTCCTATTGCTGCTTGCCAAAGCATGTACCACTCTTCATGAGTAAGCTTAATTTTCAAACTGTCCTTTGCACTTTCAATCCTTGAAAGTTGAGAGGATCCCAAAACCGGAACAATGGCGGCGGGATGTTTGCGCAACCAAGCGAGTAAAACTTGATCCTGTTGGGCATTATATTTTTCACCCAGCTCAGCTATTATAGTTTGCACCTCTTTGATTTTATTATCAAGAGATGGACTAAACAGTATACCTCCCCCCAATGGTGACCAAGCGGTCGGTCGTATCCCCCACTTTTGACATTGATCCAAGATACCGTTTTCAAATGCCTCTCGATGCAGTAATGATATCTCAACTTGATGGGTACAAAGTGGGAAAATTGCTTGCAATAAATCGAATTGGGAAACCGAAAAATTGGAGACACCAAAATATTTGACTTTACCCTCTTTTTTCAGGGCAGTAAAAGACTCGGCTATTTCATGTGGGTTCAATAAATAATCAGGTCGGTGCAATAAAAGCGTATCGATATAATCGGTGTGGAGAGCAAGCAGTGAGCTTTCCACTGACTGTTTGATGTGGTCTTTGGACAGATCGTATGATTTGATGCGATGTTCGGGTCGATTTTCAGAAACCAATTTGATACCGCATTTGGTAGTGATTCTCATTTGATCCCTTAAATCAGTTCTTTTCCTAAGCACTGCTCCAAAATCAGCCTCTGTGGTGTAAGAGCCGTAAATATCTGCATGGTCAAAATCAATAAGACCCAAAGCAATACAACCCTCTATAAATTCTTCGATTTCTGACTCCTTCATTCTAATCCCCCACTGTCCCATTCGCATGGTTCCAATCATAAAGGGAGCGAGTTTGTATTCTTCCAATGAATTATAATTTCGGTTTTGTAACATTTAATATTTTGTAAATTTCGAAAATAAACTTAACGAATTTTAATTTCCTTTTAGATACAGAGTACAAATGAAAACAAAATTATCTACAGATTTGATTAATAATATCCTTAAATCCTTAGATGAATTCAAGGGGATGGATTGGGTTGCCATAAGTAAGATGAATCTAATTGCACTCACGTTTTTTGGGGTATTTTGTAATCTTCACTCGCAAAATAAGGAGATAAAGCTATATGATATGAAGAGTGAGTATTTGGTCAATCCCATCGGATTAGATGTCAAATCCCCCCGATTGACATGGAAAATAAAAGATCAAAGGAGAGGTGCCGTTCAGAGCGCATACAAGATAAATGTAGGAACAGATTCCCTACAAGTAGCTGCCGGAAATGGCTCCCATTGGAATACTGGAAAAATCAACAGTGACGATCAAATGGTAGTGTATGATGGAAAAGAATTGAAAGCTTTCCAAAAATATTATTGGTCGGTAACTGTCTGGGACCAAAACAACGAAAGAATTAAAAGCAGACAGCCGGCCAGCTTTGAGATGGGTATGATGTACGTCAGAAATTGGAAGGGTTCATGGATTTCTGACAGTAGGGACATCGACAAAAAGAAAAGTCCCTATTTCAGAAAAGAGTTCAAAGTCCTAAAGAAAATAAAAAAAGCTAGGGTTTACATTGTAGCTGCAGGATTATTTGAACTGTATTTAAATGGAGTAAGAGTAGGTAATCACCAACTGGATCCTAACTACACTCGTTTCGACCGAAGAAACCTATATGTAACTCATGATGTTACGTCAGCCATTAAGCAAAACAATGCAATCGGAGTTTTGCTAGGCAATGGTTGGTTTAACCACCAATCAACTGCGGTTTGGTATTTTCACAATGCCCCTTGGCGGGCAAGGCCAATGTTTTGCCTGGATTTAAAGGTCACTTATGAAGATGGGTCTGTGCAAACTTTCTCAACAGATACTGGCTGGAAAACTTCCACAGGATCAATCATTTTTAATAGTATATACACCGCAGAACACCAAAATTCTCAAAAAGAACAAAAAGGCTGGAATACATTTGGTTTTGAAGATATCAAATGGAAAAATAGTATCGTTACCTCTGCCCCCTCAAATATGATTGTCGCTCAGGCATTACATCCCATTCGACAAACCGCAGAAATACGACCCATTAAAATGTGGAAGATCAATCCTCAAAAATACATTTTTGACCTAGGTAGAAATATCGCAGGAATATCACGAGTTACCCTCCAGGGCGAAGCGGGAACAGAATTGAGGGTTACCCATTCCGAGTTGTTAGATGAAAAAGGTGAAATTGATCTTTCCAATATCATCGTACACTATCGTCCTACCGACAACAGTGACCCCTTTCAAACAGATATTTATACCCTCAGTGGTGAAAGGGTGGAAACTTTTGCCCCTAAGTTTAACTACAAGGGTTTCCAGTATATTGAGGTTCAAAGCAGTAAACCTATAGAATTAACCGAACAAAGTGTAACGGGGATTTTTATGCACAGCGATGTCCCTCCGATTGGAAAAATAAGCAGCTCCAACCCACTCATCAACAAGTTGTGGTCTGCCACCAACAATGCCTATTTGTCTAATCTTTACGGTTATCCAACGGATTGTCCACAACGAGAAAAGAACGGATGGACAGGAGACGCTCATATTGCAATTGAAATGGGCCTTTACAATTTTGATGGAATTACTATATATGAAAAATGGTTGGCTGATCATCGAGATGAACAACAGTCCAACGGGGTACTTCCCTCAATAATTCCTTCCAGTGGGTGGGGTTATGCTTGGGGAAATGGGCCAGATTGGACCAGTAGTTTAGCCATTATTCCATGGAATATCTATTTGTTTTATGGAGATCAAAAACTTTTGGCGGATTGTTATGACAACATCAAAAGGTATGTTGATCATATCACCGAAATTAGCCCTGAATTCATCACTGACTGGGGTTTAGGTGACTGGGTTCCCGTCAAATCCAAAACCCCAAAACAATTCACCTCCTCGATTTACTACTTTGTAGATGTTGATATATTGGCTAAAGCAGCAAAGCTATTAAATAAGGAAGCAGATTATCAAAAATATTCACAACTGGCAACACAAATTAAAGAGGCCATCAATTCACGCTATTTCGATCCAGAAACAGCAATCTATGGTAGTGGTTTCCAAACGGAGTTAAGCACTGCACTCTTCTGGGGAATTGTACCAGAAAAATACTCGGAAAGAGTAGCTCAAAATCTTGCCAAAAAAGTAATTTTTGACAATAGGCATATAGACGTCGGATTACTGGGCAGTAAAGCCATTCTTAATGCATTGAGTGAAAACGAATATCCCAATTTAGCATATGAAGTTGCTACCCAACAAGATTTTCCGTCCTGGGGTGCTTGGATCAAAGAGGGAGCCACTACACTTTTTGAGGATTGGAAAGTGGATGAAGATCGAAAGGGTGCAATGTCTAGAAATCACATTATGTTTGGTGAGATTGGAGCTTGGTTTTACAAGGCTCTTGGAGGAATCAAGCCCGACCCGAAACATCCTGGCTTTAAAAACATTTTACTTGAACCTCATTTTGTGGCAGGCTTAGATAGTTTTAAAGCACATCACAACGGACCCCGAGGTGAGATTCAAAGTGTCTGGAAAAAAATAAAGGGAAAAGTGTCTTACCAAGTAACTGTTCCTCCCAACAGCAGTGCTACCTTAACTATCAATGAAAAAAAAATAATCGATGATGATGATGTCAAATTTTCGCTAAATAAAAAAGGAGCTTATCAGGCCCAACTAACTTCAGGAACGTATCATTTTACAATAAAATTGTAGACTTCAAAAATGGAGTCGGTTTTAGTATTAAATTATTATTTATGATAAAAAGCTTAACAAGACCATTTCACTAAAAAACTTATTTAGGGTTAAGTTATTTAAATTTTTTAGTTTCCTGGACCAGTTATTTCGTGGGATCCAACCCAGACACAGATGATTTTGCTGGTCTGAAAAAAAACTGCATTTATTCCAATTTTGGATTTTTTGGCCACAGGAGTCCATGGCATCGCAGAAATTGGAATACAACAGGGTACAAATAGAAGAACAGATCCCGTCATTTTACTATTAATTGAGTTAGCTGCAATGTTGTGTTATCCAAAAGCAGATATATTCAAAAAAGGAATTCTATCCAACTTATTGGCAAATGGTTTGGCCGTCTTGGTCCGTGGTTATGTTCAAGGGTAAAACTAACATCTTAAAAACAAATTCACATCCCTTCAATCCGTTTTAAAACACTAAATTTGTTCGTCCTAAAAATTGAGATGTATAGCGTTAAAATCATCCTTCCTTTTTTGGTTCAAACAAAAACCAATAACACCATCAATAAAACTCATAAACCCATATGAATTGTGTTAACAAGCTATTCCTAAGATGAGAGGAAAAAACAGAAAAAGTTATTCCCCAAGAAAGAAAAATAAAGCACTAAGGGAAGGGGCAATCGAATCCCATTCAAAAGAAAAAAAAAATAAATCTTCAGAAGGAAGTAAGTCTTCAAAGCAAGTAAAGCGTCAAAACTCAAGTTTAAGAGGGCGAAAAAAAATCAGCCATCGATCCAAAAGCAGAAATTCAAGATCTGGAAATCGATCTGTAGGCAGGTTCAAGAAATCTGACCTAGACCCAAGGATGATGGTCAATACTAGCATTAAGCTTAGAGAGGATAAAAAAGATATTCAAACCCGAACATTTGAAGAACTAAATCTCAACCCTCAACTTAAATCAAGAATTGATAAAAAGGGCTTTGTAAACACCACAGAAATTCAGGACAAAACCTTTGAGATTGTTGCTGAAGGAAAAAGTATCATCGGTATTGCCAATACTGGTACGGGAAAAACAGGAGCGTTTTTGATCCCTATCATTGATCGACTCCTATCTAACAAAAATAAACACAAAACCATCGTTTTGCTTCCTACCCGAGAATTGGCTCAACAGGTGGAACAGGAATTTAAGAGTCTGAGTAAAGGATTGAAAATTTTTAGCAGTTGTTTTATTGGAGGAACTAGCATCAACAAGGATGTAGACAAACTCAGAAGATTGAATCATGTAATTATTGGTACACCCGGGCGTATCAACGATATGATCAATCGTAGGGCATTGAAATTAGGTGATTTTTCAAAAGTAGTTTTGGACGAATTTGACACCATGTTAGACATGGGCTTCCTTCAAGAGGTACAAAAAATCATCAATCAGATGCACAAAAGGAATCAGACTATACTATTTTCCGCAACAGAAAACCCAAAACAACAAAACATCATCGATAACTTGGTGAATCAATACGAAAAAGTAAGGGTCTCTGAAGGTAAGGCCAATACAGATAACATCTATCAAGAGGTGATCAAACCCAAAGACGATACCGAGAAAAATCAAATGCTGTTAGATCTTTTGAGAAAAAAAGAATTTAAAAAGGTTTTGATTTTTTCCGAAACAAAAAGACAGGTTTCCAAACTCTGTCGTATTCTGAAAAAATTTGATGTGAGAGTGGACGAAATACACGGAGATAAATCACAGCAATACCGATCCAAAGCTATTCAAAAATTTAAATCTGGAAGCATACAGGTCATGGTCGCTACCGATGTTGCCTCAAGAGGAATCGATATCGACAACATCACTCACGTGATTAATTACAGGGTTCCCAGTTCTAGAGAAAGTTATATCCACAGGATTGGACGAACAGGAAGAGCCGGTAAGGAGGGTAATGCAATTACTTTTATCTAAGAATTTACCTAAGTAAAGAGTTGATTGTGTAAATGCCTAAACCTGAGGCGGCAATCCTGGATATAGATTTTGATGATTTGGTATTACAACCTAAAGTAAACGATATTATAAGTGCAAAAATAGATAGCAGGAAGATCTTAATGAGAAAAATTTTTAATGATTATTTTTGAAAATAGGTATTTAAATTCAACTAAATCATTTTAAGATTTAAAACCGACAATAACCTAAATATAAATAAATATTAAGTCCTAATTCACTGTGTTAATTAATTTCAGCCTTACTGAGCGTTTCTTTTTCTTTCGTTTTCGTCCAAGAAAATTTTTCTTAACCTCAAGTAATTGGGAGTTGCTTCAACATATTCGTCGGATTGAATGTATTCCAAAGCTTCTTCTAAAGAAAACTTAATAGGCGGTGCAAGGCTTACTTTTTCATCACTACCTGAAGCTCTGACATTGGAAAGTTTTTTGGTTTTGGTGACATTAACAACCAAATCATCCGTTCTACTATTTTCACCGATGACTTGACCAGTGTAAACTTCTTCATTGGGGAAAACAAAAAATTTACCCCTTTCCTGAAGTTTATCTAGTGCATAAGGAATGGCACTGCCCTTTTCCATGGAAATTAAAGACCCATTGATTCTACTGGGAATTTCACCTTTAAAGGGTTGAAATTCCATAAAGCGATGATTCATTATGGCTTGACCTGCGGTGTTAGTGAGCAATTGATTTCTCAACCCAATAATCCCTCTTGAAGGGATGATGAATTCACATACCATACGATCTCCCTTGTTTTCCAAACTGATCATTTCCCCTTTTCTGAGAGTAACCATCTCAATGGCTTTTCCAGACAAATATTCGGGCAAGTCTATGGTGAGTGTTTCTATGGGTTCACATTTGACCCCATCAATGCTTTTGATGATGACCTGTGGTTGACCAATTTGTAATTCATATCCCTCTCTCCGCATGGTTTCAATCAAAACAGAGAGATGCATTACCCCACGGCCAAAGACTAAAAATTTATCAGCTGAGTCGGTGGGTTCAAGTCTTAGTGCCAAATTACGTTCCAACTCTTTTTCCAGACGATCTTTGAGGTGGCGAGAGGTTACAAACTTTCCGTCTTTTCCAAAAAAAGGAGAATCGTTGATAGTGAATAACATACTCATGGTCGGCTCATCGATTGCTATAGTAGCCAATGCCTCTGGCTCGATTACATCTGCGATGGTATCTCCAATATTAAAGGACTCCAGCCCAATAATAGCACAGATATCACCGGCTTCAACTTCATCAACTTTACGCCTTCCCAAACCATCAAACACATTGAGTTCTTTAATTCTGGACTTAGTGATTTCGCCGTTCCGATCTACAAGGCTGACATCCATATTGGCTTTTAGAATCCCACGGTTAAGCCTTCCAATGGCTACCCTACCTGTGTAAGGGGAATAATCCAATGAAGTGATCAGCATTTGAGTGTTTCCGGTTTTGACTTCAGGAGAAGGTACATGTTCCAAAACCATATTCAAAAGAGAAGATATGGAGTTTGTAGGCTTTTTCCAGTCTTGTCCCATCCAATTGTTTTTGGCAGAACCATATACGACTGGAAAATCCAATTGCCACTCCTCGGCACCGAGATCAAACATAAGATCGAAAACAGCTTCGTGAACTTCTTCAGGTCGACAATTCTCTTTATCCACTTTATTGATGACTACCAGAGGTTTTAATTTTAAATCCAATGCCTTTTTAAGGACAAATCGGGTTTGAGGCATCGGACCTTCAAAAGCATCGACAAGCAATATTGCCGCATCTGCCATGTTCAGGACTCGTTCTACTTCTCCTCCAAAATCGGCATGACCTGGAGTATCGATGATGTTGATTTTGACATTTTTATATTGTACAGACACGTTTTTGGATAAAATCGTAATTCCTCTTTCCCTTTCAAGTTCATTGCTGTCCAGAATCAAATCTCCTTTGTTTTCGTTGTCTCGAAACAATTCACAGTGAAACATGATTTTGTCAACCAGTGTTGTTTTTCCGTGATCAACGTGTGCGATAATAGCAATATTTTTTATTTCGGACATGAATTCAAATTAATGAGCGCAAATATAGTTTTATATCCTCATTAATGGCTTCACAAGTTGTTGAATTATAGTTTTTCATTGGATCGAAAGTAGATCATATTTAAAAATGATTGGGAAGGTTTGATACTTAAATAAAAAAATTAAATTTGTTTGAACTAAATTGTAAGATAGTATTGGCTTCAAAAATTTTAGTTACAGGGGGTTTGGGGTACATCGGCTCCCACACCAGTGTTGAGTTAATTCAACAGGGATTTGAAATCATCATCGTAGATGATCTTTCCAATAGCTCTCTAGAGGTTTTAAAAGGTATAAAAAAAATTACGGGGATTACTCCTGAATTTATTAAACTCGACTTAAAAAACAAAAACGAGATTAACCAGTTGTTTAACAACCATCCTGATCTTAATGGTGTTATTCATTTTGCAGCCTTTAAGGCTGTAGGAGAGAGTGTAAACCAGCCCTTAGAGTATTATGAAAACAACATAGGATCTTTGGTCTATTTACTTCAAGCCATTGAAAGAAAGGGCCAAAGATTTTCGTTCATATTCAGTTCTTCTTGCACAGTTTATGGTCAAGCAGATCGACTTCCCATAACTGAGCAAGCACCCATCAAAAAAGCAGAGTCGCCATACGGAAACACCAAACAGATAGGAGAGGACATACTTTACGACATCACCCGGTCCCATGAACTTCTGAAGGTAATTTCACTGCGATATTTTAACCCCATTGGAGGACATCCAAGTTTGGAAATTGGAGAGTTGCCCAAAGGAAAGCCACAGAATCTTGTTCCTTTTATTACTCAAACTGCTGCTGGAATGCACCAAAAGCTCAATGTCTTTGGTGAAGACTATCCCACTGCTGACGGGACTTGTGTTAGAGATTACATTCACGTTGTTGATTTGGCCAAAGCGCATGTGGTTGGACTCATAAGATTATTGGCCGATGAACAAAGTGAACATTTTGAAGTTTTCAACTTAGGAACAGGAAAAGGCAACAGTGTTTTGGAAGTCATCCAAACTTTTGAGAAAATCTCTGGGGTTCCATTAAACTATGAAATTGTTGACCGTAGACCTGGAGATATTGTATCAGCATATGCTGATACATCAAAGGCCAATAAAGTTCTTGGATGGCAAGCGAAAAACAATTTGGAAGTGTCGTTGAAAACCGCCTGGGAATGGGAAAAAAAAATACGTAATATTTAACCAAATAAATTAATATGAATTCAAGTTTTGAATTTTTAGATTACCTCATTTTTGTAACATACGCCATTGTTATTTTGGGATTAGGACTTTGGGTTTCAAGAAACAAAGAGGGGGAAGAGAAAAGTGCCGAGGATTATTTTTTAGCAGGTAAATCACTCCCTTGGTGGGCCATTGGGGCCTCCTTGATTGCCGCCAATATATCTGCCGAGCAATTCATTGGGATGTCAGGATCTGGATTTGCGTTGGGTTTGGCCATTGCGTCCTACGAGTGGATGGCAGCTATCACGCTTATTATTGTTGGAAAATACTTTTTACCTATTTTCATAGAGAAAGAATTATATACTATTCCGGAGTTTGTTGAAAAGCGATTTTCCTCCCAGTTAAAAACTATTTTGGCTATCTTTTGGATATCTCTGTACGTATTTGTCAACCTTGCCTCAGTCATGTATTTGGGAGGTTTAGCTTTGGAAACCATAATTGGTATTGATTTGATCTATGCGGTAATAGGCCTCGCTCTTTTTGCAGCTGCCTATTCCCTATATGGAGGTTTGACAGCAGTGGCTTGGACCGATATCATACAAGTGGTTTTTCTTGTATTGGGGGGATTGGTAACTACCTTTTTGGCCCTGGATACTGTATCACAAGGACAAGGCGTATTTGAGGGATTAAAAACCATCTATGATGCTGCTCCAGACCGTTTTGAAATGATTTTAGATAAAAATAATCCTGAATACAATAACCTTCCTGGTATTGGGGTATTGGTAGGGGGTCTTTGGGTTGCAAATCTTTATTATTGGGGATTCAACCAATACATCATTCAACGTACCTTAGCCGCCAAATCACTTAGAGAATCACAAAAGGGAATTCTGTTTGCAGCTGGACTTAAATTAATTATACCATTCATTGTAGTTATCCCCGGAATAGCAGCTTATGTCATCGTTAACGATCCTGAAATTCTTGCTGGACTAGGAGAAAACGGAATGATGAATATTCCTAATGAGGGAAAGGCAGACAGAGCCTACCCTTGGTTGATGCAGTTTTTACCTGTTGGTTTTAAAGGAGTGGCATTTGCTGCTTTGGCAGCGGCTATTGTATCCTCACTGGCTTCAATGCTCAACTCCACTTCAACCATTTTCACGATGGATATTTATAAGCAACTAATCGATAAAAATGCTGATGATAAAAAAACGGTGAGAGTAGGAAGAATATCTGCCGCTGTAGCTTTAATAATTGGAGCTACCATGGCACCTCTACTGGGTGGAATAGATCAAGCTTTTCAATTTATACAAGAGTATACTGGTATTGTAAGTCCTGGAATATTAGCTGTTTTTATTTTGGGGTTATTTTGGAAGAAAACTACTAACAGGGCTGCCATTTGGGGTGCATTAAGTTCAATTCCCATTGCCATGTTTTTGAAGGTAGGATCCAAAGGCTGGGTAGACGGAACTACCCTTGAGGCTTTATTTCCCAAACTCCCTTGGATGGATCAAATGGGGTTAACAGCACTTTTGACTATGGCAGTGATTATATTAGTTAGCATCAAGCAAAACAAAGGAGCCGAAGACTCAAAAGCTATTAATTTACCCAAAGAAATCTTCAACACATCCCCCTTATTTAATATTGGAGCATTTGCTACACTTATTATTTTAACTGTCATATACGCTCTTTTCTGGTAAACACTACACTAGGAAAGATTAAGACAATATGATAATATCCTTTTTAGGTGCAAGTATTACATGTGATACTAATTTAGTACCCGCCAATATTTGTTAGTGATTTTATAAACTACAAAAGCTATAAGTCCTTTCCCTTAATCCCATATATTATCGACAGCTCAAGTGCTATGAAATAAGAAAAGTATTCAGAGGTTTGAATGGTATATTTAAATCAAAGGAGATAAACTATATGAAATGACTGAATCAACTATCTCTTTAAATATTTTCTATCGTATACCGTTATAATCTGTGTATTATCGAATCTCCGAAGTATACTATTAAAATTTTATTCATCTATTTTAAGTTACTAAACCGTAATGATCAAATCAATTAAGGTTGACTTTAAGGCAAAAAAAAACTCTCACAATGTGAGAGTTTTTTTTATAATATAATTATGTTTTACTCTACAACTCTTAACTGAACTTTTCTCTCGAATTGTGCCCTTCTATTTGCAGATCTACCAGCAGCGGTTGTATTATCAGCTGTAGGTTTTGTTTCACCGTAGCCTATAGTTTCTAATCTAGAAGCATCAATACCCATTCCAACAAGTGCATCTTTTACACTATTGGCTCTTTTTTCAGAGAGAACTTGATTATAAGCCATACTACCATCGCTTGAAGCGTGACCTTCTATGACAACATTTACGGTGGAGTAAGTAGTTAAAAGGTCTGTAAGCTCTTTCAACTTGGCGCTAGACTCATCAGTCACTACTGAACTGTTGACAATAAATAATAGGGTTGAATTTTCACTTTTCATAAAAGCGGCTAATTTTTCGGGAAACTCAGGACAACCGTTGTTAGTAGTGTCACCGGCTTCATCTGGACAAGCATCATCTTTGTCGGCAACGCCGTCTCCATCACGGTCATTTTCTGGACAACCATTATTTGAGGCTTCACCAGCTTCTTGTGGGCACTTGTCAACATTGTCTGCAAGACCATCACCGTCACTGTCAGGACAACCATTCATCTCTACGGAACCAGCTGCATCTGGACATGCATCGTCTTTGTCCGCAACTCCATCTCCATCGGTATCAGGACAACCGTTAAGTTCAGCAGTCCCAGCATCTTCTGGACAAGCGTCTTTATTATCTGGGATTCCATCACCGTCTGTATCAGGACACCCTTCGAATTCCTTCAAACCAGGTACTTCGGGACAAACATCTTTTTTATCGGAAACACCGTCATTATCTGTATCTTGTGCACCAAATACGTAGCTAAAACCTACTACATGCTGAAGATGATTAAAACTTCCTTTTTCACTTGAAGATCTGTAGGAGGTGCTTGCATTAACTATCCAATTGTCAGAAATGAAAAAACTTACTCCAGCACCTCCAAGATATGTTCTTCCAGCACCTGTGGATGGAAACATACCCTCGGAATCAGAATCTGTTTGAAAATTGGAGAGGCCATATCCAGCAAATAAGTATGGAAAAATGTCACCTTCTGAGATATTGTATTTCAAAATTGCATCTACAGAATTGTAATCGGCATCAATTTTATCTATTTCTAGGGAATTTAGATTGTACTGAGCTCCTATGGAAAACCCACCGGCGATATACCTCGACAAACTAAGGGATGGAACCCCAAAACCTGTTGATGCATCTACAGAATCGTCTTGAACACTCACTAAATTGGCTCCTATGCTAACAGCCCATGGACTATCAGAGGTTTGAGCATTAGTGATTAAGACACTTAGCATACTCAAAAAAATTATGGTATATAGTTTTTTCATTTTTAAAATTTTTACAAATTTAATAAATTAATGTTAGAATTTAAACTAAAATTTAATTTCTGATAGCGCTCAAACATCACATATTCTAATAGCATTTTCCAGAGATTGCATTGGATTGTTGTTTTTAGGGATAAACTCCTGTGCAACAAAACCTTTGAAACAAGTGGAAACGATGGCTTTCATTATTGCAGGATAAAACAATTCTTGGGTTTGGTCAATTTCATTTCTGCCTGGAACACCACCAGTGTGATAATGTCCGATAAATTGATGGTTTTCAGTAATGGTTCTGATGACATCCCCCTCGTTAATTTGCATGTGGTAGATATCATAAAGTAATTTGAAATTGCTGGAATCAATTCTTCGACACAATTCAAAGCCCCAGGGTGAGTTATCACACATATAGTCTTGATGGTCAACCTTTGAATTGAGTAATTCCATCTGAATGATAACTCCTTTTTTTTCAGCATATCCTAAAATTTTCTTGAGTCCCTCTACACAATTTCCCATACCTTTCTCATCATCTATTGCCCTACGGTTTCCCGAAAAACAGATCAAATTTGTATAACCTGCATCGGCAACCAAATCAATGTGCTTAAGATAACTGTCTACTAAAGTTGAGTGATATTGTTTGTCATTCCAACCTTCCGTAAGACTGATTTCAGCCCCATTACACATAGAGGAAGTCAAACCGTATTTTTTTAAAATCGGCCATTCCTCCGGTCCTATCAGGTCAATGCCTTTTATTCCCATTGATTTGACCAATAAGGAAAATTCTTCCAGAGATATTTGACCATAGCACCATTTGCATACCGAGTGATTGAGGTTTCCTTTCATATTGATTTGATAGTAATAATTATTTTGATTTGAATTGTATAATTTGATTTGATCAATTAATGGCAAACCCATAGAATTAAATACCATTTTCTTTAGGACTTCCCTCCTCTTGGTATTTGATTTGTTTATCATGCGGTTATCTTACTTTACTTCTAATGACGATATTGTGCAAAAGTTTGTTTGACAATCTTTTTAAAAGTAAACCTAATCTCTCTTTTCCTCCAAAAGAAACCTCCCATTTTTTCTGATCTACGGATCGAACCATTTTTCGAGCAAAATTTTCCACTAACATTCCTTTTCTTGTAGCTTGGTCATTTTCACCCAAAACGGAACCATCCCCCTTAAGGGAATTCATCGCAATTGGGGTTCTTATAAAACCAGGACATATCATGGTCACATTAATATTGTCTTTCTGATGCTCCATCCTCATAACGTCAAAAAAACCGTGTAAAGCATGTTTGGCTGCAGCATATCCGGATCGAAAAGGAGCGCCATATTTCCCCATTACACTACTTACAACTACGTAATGCCCCCCTTCTTGTTGCAAGAAAAAAGGAAGCAATGCCTTACTCAATGCTATTGTTCCCAAATAATTAATCTCAATTAGTTTTTTAAAAACATCAAATCGGGTGTCTGCTATGTAAGACCTTTGACTTACTCCTGCATTGTTGATCAAAATATCAATCTTACCAAAAAAATCAAATGCTTTTTGAACCTTGGCAGGGGCGGCATCAAAATCACTTAAGTCAACAGGTAATATTTTAATATTTTTAGAGTTTTTACACTCGGATTTGACCTGCTCCAAAGCAGCCAATCTCCTGGAGGACAAAATAAGTTTTACCCCTTTATCCGCATAAATTTTCGCCAATGCAGCCCCTATTCCTGATGAAGCGCCAGTAATCCAAACTATTTTATTATTTTTTTCCATCTGACTTTTTTTGGAACCAAGCCTCTACCCTATTGATGGCATTGCTCTCAATGTCTTTCCAGAACAAATTAATATCAGCAAAATGATAATTTTCAATCATAGAGAGAAAAAACCGTCCTGGAATCTGAGGAAGCGTAGTCCATAATAATCCATCAATCACTTTGATACTAAGACTTTTTGGGTAAATGGTTAAATCCTCATTCAATACCCCTTTGTGGTCATTTGGCTCTGAGGTGGTTTGCGTATCCCAACTTATTGGATTGGTGGTGACCCCTCCTTTATACCATCTGGCGTAGTTTTTGGGTTGTTTATCCATTTTGTATGTGTTCCAACTAACAAATCCTCCTACATCATTTGGATTTTCTAACGGTTTAATGGATTGAAAATCATCTGGGTAAATTCTCGTTCCAATTAAATAAGCAGCTACCAATTGATTTTGCAAAGGCTTTTGATCAAAAAATTCTTTAATCAATCTTTTGGCATGCATACTTCCCTGACTGTGGGAGGCAATGATGATAGGCTTACCCATATTGTAATGTTCTAGATAATACTCAAAGGCATTTTTAACATCTTCATAAGCAATTTCCCAAGCAGGCTCCCCCATCCTACTGTAGGGTTCGACAAAAATCCTGTAGTGAGCCTGTCGATAAAATGGCACATACAAGTTTCCTGCATTAAACCAAGCGGAGGCTTGATATTTAATTGCAGTTTGAAAAACTTCTTGTCGAACCGAAGAAGACCAAATATTGGCATTCCAGTCCTTGATTTTCTTATCAGTTAGGAGTGTAGGATATACAAAAAAAACATCTGCTTTTTTCTCTTTTTTACTTTTTTCAAATGACTCTAATACCAATGGATATTTTCCAGGAAAAACCGCCCAACTTTTGGGAGCTGCATAATTCGGTTTTTCAGGAAGACTTTTTTGGTCAAAGACCGTGTTTTTGTATGCCGTTTTGCAAGATGTTGATATTAAAAATATTAAAAGAAGTGCAAAGACTTTAAAATGGAAAAAACTCATTCGATTTGATAAACAATATTTAAGCGCATAATCGGCTAAAGTTATTATATTTACTAAAATTAAAACAACTTACAATTACAAAAATGAAAAAAGTTTTTTTTCCTTTTTTGATAGCTTTGCTAACATTCATTTTAGGGTGTCAAGAGGCCACCGTTAAAAAAGTCAAAATCATCTTGAGTGCAAAAAGCAATAGTAATACAAGTGGCGAAATTAGCTTCACCGAAAAGGGAGGACTGGTCACCATGGAAGCACATATTTACGGGTTAGATCCCGGTACTCATGCCATCCATTTGCATGAAAAGGCAGATTGTTCTTCTTCAGATGGAAAATCAACAGGTGGGCACTGGAATCCTACTTTTGAACAACATGGTGCGTGGAGAAACAATTCTGGTTTTCACAGGGGTGATATCGGAAATTTTGAAGCAAATGAAAAGGGTCATGGGATGGTTAAATTTTCTACAGATTTGTGGTGTATTGGCTGTGACGATCCCATCAAAGATATCCTTGACAAAGCAGTTATAGTTCATCAAGGAGCGGATGACTTGATCTCTCAACCTTCGGGAGCTGCTGGTTCAAGAGTTAGCTGTGCTGGAATTATTCAATAGTGTTTTAGTCAATTACCACTCGCGTTTTTTATTTAGCTGCTCTTGATTTTCCAGTTCATCTTTAGGAATCACCTTAAGAAAGGATGAGTGCTGCTCAATGGCATATTCAATTTTTTTAATGATGGAATCAACAGATTCTTTGTCGTAATCAATTTTCAAGGGCGTTTTAATTTCTATTGATTGGAGAATGCCCCTTTTCTTGATTCTGATACCTTTCTTGTCAAAAGATCGTCTGAATCCATCAATCACAATTGGGACTACAACAGGCTTGTAACGCTTAATTATATGGGCTGTGCCTTTTCTTAATGGCTTGAAAGGAGTGGTAGTGCCTTGAGGAAAAGTAATGACCCAACCATCATCCAAGGCCTTACCTATACTGGAAATATCACTCATTTTAACCTGTCGTTTTATATCAACTCCTTTTGCTCTCCAAGTGCGCTCTATCGAAATCGAACCCGCATAGGCCAAGATTCTGGGTAGTATTCCAGCTTTCATGGTTTCTTTGGCTGCTACAAAATAAATATTTAGCTTAGGACTCCATATGTATCCAATATTTTTTATCGAATCATTTCGACCGCTCAAACTAGCATTAAAAACATGGAACATTGCAACTACATCGGCGAAATATGTTTGGTGATTTGAAACAAATAAAACATTATTTTCTGGCAGTTGACGGATTACTTCCGAGCCGACTACTTGTAATTGATTAAATCCTCTATAACGCCTGTGAGACATACACCCCATAATACGGATCAGCCATTTTTTTAATATTAAATAATGGCCGAAAGGGTTTTTTTTGAACATCTGCCTAATCAAATAGAACAAAACAAATATAAACTATTTGAGCAGTTCTGTGGAGAATAACATTTTAAATTCGGACAAGATCATCGCTGTTGCTCCCCAAACTTCATTTTTATCAAAAACATAAGTTGGGACGTCAATTAAAGCTTTAGAGTATGAACACTGCTTTGTCATTACAGGTATATTATTAATTAAATCCATAAAAGAAATTTCTATAATGGACTCAACTTCCTTTGGGTCTGGTGTAAAAACAGAAGGTTTTTCGATATAGCCTACATAGGGTAAAATCAAAAAATTACTGTGTGGAATATATAGTTGCGTTAGTGACCTTATGAAATTTATTTGATCCGACGGAATTCCGATCTCCTCATGAGTTTCCCTCAAAGCGGTTGACCAAAGATCATAATCTAAAGGTTCTGGTTTCCCACCAGGAAAGCTAATTTGTCCAGAATGGATCCCCTTATAAAACCTTCTTCGGGTTAATACAAAATGGAGATCTCCCTGAACACTCGGAAAAAAAAGCAACAGCACCGCAGCTTTTTTGTATTTACTTTTTGGAATCGAAATTGAATTCAACTGTTTCATTTGTTCAGGAGGAGCCAATAGAGAATGTGCAAGGATCCCCGCAAGCTCTTTTTCTTTTAACTTTGTAAATAGACTTAAAAAAGAAACTAGATCCATGAAATATTATAAAATATTTTTGGGAGTTTTAATATTTGCTCAAATTAGTTGTAAGGAAAAACAAAAAATAAACACTTTAGAAGTTAAAGTTCCTGAAAAAAAACAACTAAAAAAAGTTAAGCCCAAAGAAGAAGAGATTTTTTTGGATAACAAAAATGCTATTCCCTTTTTTTACAGATACGCTAAACAAAACAAAGAAAACAAAGTTAGAATTATCACAAAGTACGGAAACATAGACATTTTACTTTACAACAACACACCTTATCATAGGGCGAATTTTATTTATCTGACGAAGAAGAAATATTTCGATGGTACTATGTTTCACCGAGTGGTTCCTGATTTTATTATACAAGGAGGTAATTCTGACAGTCGCAAAAGCATGAGTAAAAGACATCAGATAGGACGATATCTGCTCCCGCCCGACACCAAAAAAGGACACCCCCACCACCGCGGGGTCATTTCTATGCCCAGTAGTGAAATAGATAATCCACATAAACTAGCCTCCCCCTATGAATTCTTTATCGTACAACAATCGCCGGGAGCATATCATTTAGACGGCCACTACACCGCTTTTGGTGAAGTCATCAAAGGAATGGAAGTGGTTGATCTAATCAATAAACTCAAGGTTGACAGAAGAGAAATGCCCATAGAAAATACTTATATTAAAACAGAAATAATCAGATAAGTTTTGTTTGACGTAATCCTATAACGTTAAAAACTCACTGTTTTTAAGCCAAAAATATTTTATATAATTAAAACTTATTATATTTGAAACACTAATAGTGATTAGCAATGACCCTAACACAACTTCACTACATGACAGCAGTTGCCGAGTATGGTAATTTTACAATTGCAGCCGAAAAATGTTTTGTAACCCAACCCACACTTAGCATGCAGGTTCAGAAATTAGAAGACGAATTAGGGGTCAAAATCTTTAACCGATCCACCAAGCCAATCGCCCTCACTGATATTGGGGAAAAAATTTTGATTCAAGCAAAAAAGATAACTGAAGAGGCTACTCGAATGCAAGACATTGTTTCAATCGAAAAAGGGTTTATTGGTGGTGAATTCAAATTGGGGATTATTCCTACAGTTATGCCCACCTTACTCCCCATGTTTCTCAATAATTTCATTAAAAAACACCCAAAAGTAGATCTTAAAATTGAGGAGTTAACCACTCAAAATATTACCAGGATGCTGGAAGAAGGTCATCTAGATGCTGGCATTGCTGCAACTCCGCTTTCCATGAGTCACATACTGGAACTCCCACTCTATCACGAACCTTTTGTTGGGTATATTCCTGAGGGAAATACACTTCATCCGATAGAGCAAATTGAAATTGACGATTTGAGCATCACCGATCTTTTGGTACTAGAAGATGGGCACTGCTTTAGAAATCACGTACTTAACCTTTGTCAGATGAATCGAATTGAAAGCAATCCGTTTGATCTTAAAAGCGGAAGTTTTGAAACTTTAATCAACTTGGCAGATGAAGGTTTAGGCATGACACTACTCCCGTTTTTGAACGCTAACTCACTTACTGCTGATAAAAAGAAAAACCTTAGATATTTCCCCGACCCTGCTCCTGCAAGAGAAGTAAGTTTGATTCATTATAAAAGTCAATTGAAGCTTCCAATTATCAACGCATTGAGATCAACCATCAGTAGCATCATTAGAGGCGCGATAAAATTTGAAAACATTAAAATTATAACACCAGAGAGAATCTAGAATGCATACAATTGATTGGTATGTAATTCTGGATGTGCCTTGGAAAAAGACAAGGCCCACCGGTAAAGTCGGACACCCTCTCTCTCTGGCAATGCTAGGATTGCCTTGTTAAGTTCCTTTTTAAACAAAACGACGTTGAAACTCACTTTGCGAAGAACGCTTTTATAAAAAATATAATTTGATAAAGTTTTTTTTGTACTTTCCATAATCTAACAAATCAAATATATTTTTTTTACAGGAAGCTTAGTGTTGTAAAAATGTTAAAATTACATATCAAAGAGCATAATTAATATATAAAAAAAACCACCACATTTGAAATGTAGTGGTTGTCATTATAGCCCTTAAAAACTATATTTGGGGGGTGTTCAATTTAGCAATTGAAGCCTGAATTTCAGCTTCAGAGAGTTCGTGTTTTTTAATATTTCCAGCAAAATAATCTTCATAAGCTTTCATGTCAAAGTTTCCATGACCACAAAGGTTGATAAGAATGGTTTCTGATTTACCCTCTTTCTTACAACGCTCGGCTTCAGCTATTGCCGTGGCAATCCCGTGTGTTGCCTCGGGTGCTGGGATAATCCCTTCTGCTTGGGCAAACTTGACTCCTGCATCAAACACTTCCAAATTGTCATGCGCTCTGGCCTCGATTAACTTATCTTTCAGTAACTGACTGACAATAACTCCAGCCCCATGATAGCGTAATCCGCCAGCGTGAATGGGTGCTGGAACGAAATCGTGTCCCAAGGTGTACATGGGCAAGAGTGGAGTCATACCAGCAGTATCTCCGAAATCATATCTAAAGACACCCCTTGTTAATTTGGGGCATGAAGATGGTTCACTGGCAATACAACGAATGGATTTACCTTCGTCAAAATTAAGTCTTAAAAAGGGGAAAGCCAATCCGGAAAAATTTGAACCTCCACCAAAGGGGGCAATGACAATATCGGGAAGATCTCCCGACTTTTCCATCTGCAAAAGGGCCTCTTGACCAATAATGGTTTGGTGAAGTTTTACATGATTCAAAACACTACCTAAAGCGTATTTTGTATGTTCATCAGAGGCCGCTCTTTCTATAGCTTCTGAGATTGCAATACCAAGGGATCCAGAAGTATTAGGATCTTCGTTCAAGAATTTTTTTCCAATCTCGGTGGCTTCAGAGGGTGAAGGAAAAACTTTTGCCCCCCAGGTATTCATCATTACTTTTCTATAAGGCTTGTGTAAATAAGAAAGCTTTACCATATATACCTCACATTCAATATCAAAATGTTGACAGGCAAAACTCAGTGCACTCCCCCACTGTCCGGCGCCCGTTTCTGTGGTTATTTTTTTGACACCTTCCTTTTTGTTGTAGTAAGCTTGAGCAACTGCTGTATTGGGTTTGTGAGAACCTGTTGGGCTTACCCCCTCATATTTATAATATATTTTGGCAGGGGTGTCTAATTTTTTTTCAAAATTATAAGCCCTATACAAAGGAGTGGGTCGCCACATTGAATAAATATTCCTCACCTCATCAGGGATATCGACATATTTGTCCATACTCACTTCCTGTTTAATCAACTCCATCGGAAATAAGGGAGCTAGGGCTTCAGGACCTATTGGCTCCATTGTCCCTGGGTTTAGGGGAGGAAGCGGTTTGTTAGGCATGTCTGCTACAATGTTATACCATTTGTCTGGTATTTCTTTTTCGCTAAGGGTTATTTTTCTTTCCATTTATATTTAGTTTTCATCAAATTACAAAATTTCTTCTTAAATGCTTCTAAATAATAGTCTTGGAGGATTTGCAATATTTTTTTTTAATCCTATATTTGCGCACCTATTGAAATAATGAAAATTATTTCGGGGTGTAGCGTAGCCCGGTCATCGCGCCTGCTTTGGGAGCAGGAGGTCGCA
>CAJVZM010000011.1 GCA_913020475.1 uncultured Flavobacteriaceae bacterium | reverse complement strand
CTTCTGCTTTGATGTCGAGGGCTTCGTCTATGCTATAGACCAATTGAGCTTCCTCCTTATTTTTGGTTGCTGTTGCTTGTTTTAAAAAATCACTTCCAGGGGGTAGATCGACACCCGAAGGATTGAAGTAGTTTTTTAATTGTGTTACATCAAGCGAACTGTTTCCTGTTATTTCCCATTCCTGGGGCTGGGGAAGAAGCTTAAAATCAACCGAACGATTTTGCAATTCGCATGATAGGATAAGGATCGATATGGGAAGAAATAATAGTTTGGTTTTCATCTTCTAGATTTTTAATTAGTCTAACTTTTCTTTGGGAGAGGACAGGTATAGTCCAACATTGGTGAGGGCTACAGTATTATTGGCTTCGGTTATTCTTATTCGGATTTTTCGAGTTTTGACTTCGGGGATTCTCAAAATTCTTTTATACCCAATGGTGGTTCCTTGAGCAATCTTAACCCAATCTTTATTCTCCATCACATCAATTTCAAACGCACTGATCCGTTGGCCCAAATGAATGGGTTCTTGAATCATAATACGGTCAAAGTGTGTTTTTTTATTCAATTCAATTTCCAATTTTGCTGGAAAAACGCCATCGTCAGTAGACCAGTAGGTCATGGGGTCTCCATCGAGGGTGTTTTGCGGAGCAAATTTGGGGTGTTCTAATCGATAGTTATTAGCAGAAGCAGTTTGTCCCTTTGCCAAGTCAGTGGCCAAAGATGCATCGACAATAGCCTTGAAACCAGTGAGAGACTTAACATCGTTTTCGTGAATAATACCTCGTTTGTCGGGGGGTAGATTGAGCAATAACAAGGCGTTCCTTCCTACGGATTTATAGTATATGTCTGCGAGTTGTTGAGGAGTTTTAACCAAACTGTCTTGATTGGCATGGTAAAACCACCCTGGGCGAATGGAAACGTCGCATTGTCCAATAATCCATTGGTTTCCATTTGGGTCGCCCGTATTGAGGTAATCGGTTTTTGAGGCTCCAATGGTCAACTGGCCTGTGTTGATGGTGGACCAAAAAGTGCTTCCTGCAAAACCCTTTTCATTTCCAATCCAGTGTACATCTGGCCCCGCGTCGGAAAATATTTTAATATTGGGTTGTAGCTTTTTGACAAAAGCTATAATCTTCTGCCAGTCATAATAGGTTGTACGGTCAATTTTTCGGATCTCATTGGCACCTCCGTAGTAGCCATCCCCACCATTGGCGCCATCAAACCAAATCTCGTTGATTTCTCCGTATTGAGTGAGTATTTCTTTTAGTTGGTTTTTGTAATAAGTGATATAGGCCGAATTACCGTAATCTTTATGGTTTCTATCCCAGGGCGAAAGATAAAGCCCTGCCTTAAGACCATATTTTTTACAGGCGGCTACAAACTCTTCCACCACATCTCCTTTACCTTCTTTGTAGGGGCTGTTTTTGACGCTGTGCTCGGTATATTGACTGGGCCAGAGGCAAAATCCATCGTGGTGTTTGGCCGTCAGGATCAATTGTTTCATCCCAGCAGCTTTTGCTGTTTGGGCCCATTGCTCCGCGTCAAGGGCTGTAGGATTAAAGATTTGCGGACTTTCATCTCCATAACCCCATTCCTTATTGGTAAATGTGTTGACCGTAAAATGAATGAATCCAATCAATTCCATTTGTTGATACTGGATCAGTTTAGGGGTCGGAACTACCGCATTGGGATTGAGGTCGGGTGGAGTAGGCTTTTGACACCCAAAAAACAGAAGTGAAAGAACAATACTTAGCAATTTGATGTTCATTGTTTTTCTATTTTTTTAAGTAATTCGACTAGGGCTTGAGGAGCAGACCATTGAGGGTTGTGGTCTGACTCTAAAATGTATACAGGCCATAATTTTTCTTTGGCACGGTTTGCGTGAAAAATAAAGTCGTCCGACTCCGGTTTTTTGTCTTTTTGGACCGTAAGGATATAATGGGTGAAAATCTCTAACCTTTTCGGATTCTTAAGCAAAATAGGGTCGGTAAAGGTTTTATAGGGGTGAGGAACATCAGAGGGCGGGTGTTGGTTTTTAGCCACCCAATTAGGAATGATCCCCCCATCGATGATGTTGTATTTTTTTGGGTCGTTTACAAAAATTTCATTTACATTTTCATTATTTTCTGGGACAAAAGCATCGAGATAGACCAATTTTTTGATCCGTCCCGGTAGTCGATCGGCCACACCAGTCACCACCATACCACCATAACTGTGTCCAACCAAAATGATGTTTTCCAATTCCTCGAAAAGGAGGGTATTGACTACATCCCTGATATGGGTTTCTAACCCAATAGATTTATTAGCCAAATGAACTCGTTCCCCCTGCCCCGTCAGGCTGGGACGATAGACTTTATTACCTGTAGCCGTGAGCAATCGATCTACTTCCTTGAAGGCCCATGATCCGCCCCAAGCTCCGTGAACAATGACATAAATCGGTGGGGAGTTCTGCGCAGTTAGCAGTTGGAGTGCCGTTAGGCTCAAAATAAATATACTTTGCTTGATGAAACACATAGTATTTAACTTATGTTCAATTTATAAAATTTGATTGGATAAAGAAATTATAATGAAATCTAATGTTTGAGGTAGAGACTAATTCAGCTGATAAGCATCACATTTTTTTCAACTTTAATTATCTAACGAGAACGTAAGAAATAACTTTCATCATAATAAAGAAGTAAAGAGGCATCTCCCTCATGATTTGGTCCCACTAATATTAAGAAATATGGTTTAAATACAAAAAACCCTCCTGAGTGGGAGGGTTAGTATATGATGGATAAAGAGAATTTATTAGTTGATCTTTGCGGCCAAATAATCACCTACCTCACTGGTTTTGTATGCTTTAGTTTCTCCTTCAACCAAGTCTTCGGTAACTATTCCTTCGGCGAGGGATTGATCGACCACCTTGCGGATCAAAGCTCCTTCCTCTTGTAATCCAAAAGACATTTCAAACATCATGGCGGCCGAGAGGACGGTTGCTAAAGGGTTGGCAACATCTTTTCCGGCTGCTTGAGGGAATGATCCATGTATTGGTTCGTAAAGCGCAATATCTGCTCCTACTGAGGCGGAGGGCATCAATCCCATGGATCCAGAGATGACCGAAGCCTCGTCAGTAAGAATATCTCCAAATAGGTTTTCGGTTATCAATACATCATAGCTGTTGGGCCATTGTACCAATCGCATAGCCACCGCATCAACAAATTCGTATGCCACTTGCACTTCGGGATAGTCTTTTTCCATGGCTTGAACGGTTTCGCGCCACAAGCGCGAACTTTCCAAAACATTAGCTTTGTCGACACAACACAATCTTTTACTTCGGGTCATGGCCATCTCAAATCCTTTTTTGGCCAATCTTTGAATTTCCTTACGAGTATAGGTACAAGTGTCAAAAGCGGTATCGCCATTGTCTTTTCGACCTCTATCTCCAAAATAGATCCCTCCAGTCAATTCCCTTAGGAAAACCAAGTCGGTTCCTTCGATCCTTTCTTGCTTTAGTGGAGATTTATCGATCAGAGAAGGAAAGGTAAAAGTGGGTCGAACATTAGCAAAAAGCCCCAGTTTTTTTCTCATTTTAAGGAGCCCTTGTTCTGGTCTGACTTTGGCCGATGGATCGTTGTCAAAACGGGGGTGTCCAATAGCACCAAACAATACTGCATTCGAACTGACACAAATTTCATGGGTTTCATCGGGATATGGTTCTCCTACAGCATCGATGGCTATTGCACCAGTAAGAGCTGGCATCCACTGGATGTCGTGATTGAATTTTTGTGCGATGGCGTCGCATACTTTCACGGCTTGGTTAATGACTTCGGGACCAATGCCGTCTCCAGCCAATAAAGCGATTTTTAATTGCATTAGCTTGAAATGATGTTTAACATTTTTTCGGTGGCCTTTATGGCCGAAACTGTTTGATCCGAATCCAATCCTCGGGTTATAAATTCTTTTTCCCCATTTTTCCAAGTGATGAGGGTTTCGCACAAGGCATCGGAATTGCTTCCTGGTGGAATGCGAACAGCATAGTCTGTCAATTTGGCTAGGGTCATTTTTTTCTTTCTATATATTTTTTTTAGGGCATTCATAAAGGCATCAAATTGTCCATCGCCCGCCGCATTTTCCTCCAACACCTCACCCTCCATATCGAGGGAAACTACGGTATTGGGCTGTAGTCCCTTTGCATGGGTCAAGACATAAGATTTGACACTTACTTTTTGTTCTGTATTGCTATTGAGTATATCAGAGATGATGAAGGGAAGGTCTTCTGTAGTGACAATTTCTTTTTTGTCCCCTAATTCAATTATGCGTTGAGTGACTTTTTTAATTTCATCATCGTTAAGGTTGATCCCTAGTTTTTGTAAATTTTTTTGAATATTCGCCCTTCCAGAGGTTTTACCCAAAGCGTATTCTCGAGTTCTGCCAAACCGTTCAGGTAAGAGGTCGTTAAAATAAAGATTTTTCTTTTTGTCACCATCAGCATGGATTCCAGCGGTTTGCGTGAAAACATTTTGTCCTACAATGGGTTTGTTGGCTGGAATTCTAAAACCGGTAAATGTAGCAACTAATTTACTTACCTTGTAAAGTGAAGACTCATTAATGTTGATTTCTACATCGTGCAGGAAATCTTTGAGGTTAGCTACCGTACTGGCCATGGGGGTATTTCCTGCGCGTTCGCCCATACCGTTGACAGTAAGATGGAGTCCGTGACAGCCTGCTCTAACTGCCTCTATTGCATTGGGAACACTGAGGTCGTAGTCGTTGTGTCCATGGAAATCAAAGTGAATTTCTGGGAAACTTTTTACGACCTCTGAAATAAAAGAAAAGGTCTCGTAATAAGTCATTACTCCCAAAGTGTCTGGCAATAAAACCCTTTTGATTGGCAGGGTAGAGACGAAAGATAAATAGTCATTGACATAGTCTTGGGAGTTACGCATACCATTACTCCAATCTTCTAAATAAACATTGGTGCTGATGCCTTCTTTTTGAGCAGTTAGAACATGCTCTTCGATGGCCTTAAAGTGCTGGTCGGGTGTTTTTTTGAGTTGGTGTTTGAGGTGATTGAGCGATCCTTTAGTGAGCAAGTTTTGAACCTTAGCACCAGACTTTACCATCCAGTCGATGGAAGTACCTCCGTCAACAAAGGTCAAGATTTCTATTCTTTGAATGAGTCCAGTATTTTGAGCCCATTGGGAAACTTCCTGAACCGCTTTGAGTTCCCCATCGGATACTCGTGCTGAGGCAATTTCTATACGATCTACATTAAGCTCATTCAGTAGGAGTTTGGATAAGGCTAATTTTTCGGCTATCGAAAAAGAAACACCCGAAGTTTGTTCCCCGTCTCGTAGAGTAGTATCCATGATCTCAATCGTTCTTTTCAAACCTTTAAATTTATTTTATTGTTTGATATTTAGTCATCTCATTTTGTTGAGGGTTTATCTTTTTTGTTCAAATCTATCTTGAGGCTTTCATCGCCATTGATCTCAAATAAAATTCTTAGAGAGGGGTATCTTGAGCAAATTTTTTGATCTCTTTTTTGATGTTTAGTAAAAAATCAATATCATCAAAACCATTGGTCATATTGTCCTTTTTATAGGGATTAATTTCAAAACCTTCTGAGGCAGATGTACTGTCAATCCTTATTTTTTGCTGAGCGAGGTCAACAGTAAAAGTGCAGTCTGGGTCGGTCTCAATGGCAGCGAATATTTGTTGTAAAAAATTCGGAGTGACCTGAACGGGAAGTACACCTATATTGAGACAGTTATTTCTAAAAATATCTGCAAAAAAACTGGATACAACACAACGGAAACCGTAATCGTATATTGCCCAAGCAGCGTGTTCTCTTGAAGAGCCCGAACCGAAGTTCTTTCCTCCCACAAGAATTTTCCCATTAAAGGTATCATTATTCAATACAAAATCCTGCTTTGGGGACTCGTCACTATTGTAACGCCAATCCCTGAAAAGGTTATCTCCAAAACCCACCCTTTCGGTAGCTTTTAGGAACCGTGCGGGTATGATTTGATCCGTATCCACATTCTCAATGGGTAGAGGAACAGCGGTGCTGTTGAGTATATCGAATTTATCGTATGCCATTTTAGTTAGTTAAAGTTCGCGGATCGGTTACTTTCCCAGTTACTGCTGCTGCTGCTGCCATAATAGGACTAGCCAAAAGGGTTCTAGAACCGGGACCTTGTCGCCCTTCAAAATTTCGATTGGAAGTACTTATAGCATATTTGCCTTCAGGAACCTTGTCGTCGTTCATGGCCAAACAGGCTGAACAACCGGGCTCACGTAATTCAAAGCCCGAGGCTTGAAGGATGTTTAACAGTCCTTCGTCCTTAATAGCTTTTTCAACTTTATGAGATCCAGGTACCAACCAAGCTGTAACATTATCTGCTTTTTTTCGTCCTTTTACAATTTCGGTAAATGCTCGAAAATCTTCAATTCTTCCGTTGGTACAACTGCCAACAAATACAAAATCGATGTCCTTTCCGATCATACTTTCCCCTTCGTTATAGCCCATATAATCGAGCGATTTTTGATATGTGGCGGCACCGCCTTCAATTGCATCGGCCGTTGGGATACTTTTGGAAATTCCCATTCCCATTCCTGGATTGGTTCCAAAAGTGATCATAGGTTCTATACCTGAACCATCAAAGAAAAATTCTTTATCAAATTTGGCGTCCTTGTCCGTGTAAAGTTCTTGCCAATAATCCATGGCTCTGACCCATGCGGGACCTTTGGGTGTAAACTCTCGATTTTTGATGTAATGAAAGGTCTTTTCATCGGGGGCGATCATTCCACCTCGAGCTCCCATTTCAATACTTAGGTTGCAAACGGTCATCCGGCCTTCCATGGTCATGTTTTTAAAAACATCTCCTGCATATTCTACAAAGTGACCTGTTGCACCCGAGGTGGTCAATTGGGAAATGATAAATAATGCGACATCTTTTGGCGTTACACCATTGTCAAGATTACCATTTATGGTGATCCTCATTTTTTTGGGCTTGGGCTGAAGTATACACTGGGTGGACAAAACCATTTCCACCTCTGAGGTACCGATCCCAAAAGCGATGGCACCAAATGCACCGTGGGTGGATGTATGCGAATCCCCACAAACAATGGTAGCTCCGGGAAGGGTAATACCGTACTCTGGGCCTACTACGTGTACAATTCCATTTTTTTCGTGTCCCAATCCCCAGAAGGAAATACCATGTTCAGCAGCATTTTTTTCTAAGGCGTCCAACTGTTTAGCTGATAGTGGATCTTGAACAGGTAGATGTTGATTGATGGTGGGGGTATTGTGATCTGCTGTAGCGAAAGTGCGCTCCGGATGCATAACCTTAATGTTTCTATTTTTAAGACCTAAAAAGGCCACCGGACTGGTCACCTCGTGCACCATGTGTCGGTCAATAAATAATACATCTGGGCCATTGTCTATTTGATGAACCACATGTTTGTCCCAAACTTTATCAAAAAGTGTTTTTCTCATTATACTGTAAAAATAAGGGTTTTATAGTCCGCAGGCTTCGATAATTTTAGGTATATCGTCATCATTAACTTCCTTTTGTTGGTCTGCTACGTTTAAAAATTCTTTGTAAACTTTATCTAATTGTAGTTTGTCCAATTCAAATCCAATATTTTTGGCACGATAGGCCAATGCAGCACGACCACTTCTGGCGGTCAAAACAATGGCGGATTGGGTTACTCCTACATCATTAGGATTCATGATTTCATAGGTTTCACGTTTTTTGATGACTCCATCTTGATGAATGCCAGAACTGTGGGCGAAAGCGTTGGCACCTACAACAGCTTTATTTGGCTGAACGGGCATCCCCATACTTTCAGAGACTAACTGACTACTGGAGTATAATAGTTTAGAGTTGATATTAGTGTCCAAGTTCAAATCGGGGTGTTGGCGCATGATCATAACCACTTCTTCTAAGGAGGTATTCCCTGCTCTTTCACCGATACCATTGATTGTGCATTCGATTTGTCTCGCACCGTTAATTACCCCAGCGATGGAGTTGGCTGTAGCCAATCCCAAGTCATTGTGACAATGACAGGATAAGATGGCCTTGTCAATTCCTTTGACGTTTTCTTTTAAATATTTGATTTTCGATCCATATTCTTCAGGCAAGCAGTAACCAGTGGTATCTGGAATATTCAACACAGTTGCACCGGCCATGATGACCGCTTCACAAACTCGAGCTAAATATTCATTGTCTGTTCTTCCGGCATCTTCAGCATAGAATTCAACGTCTTCTACAAAACTTTTGGCATAGCTGACTGCACCTGCCGCTCGATCTATAATGGCGTTACGATTGGAATTGAATTTATATTTAATATGGGAATCGGAAGTACCGATACCGGTATGTATTCTGGATCTTTTTGCATATTTCAGTGCATCGGCCGCCACTTCAATATCTTTTTTAACAGCACGAGTTAAGCCACAAACTCTTGCATTTTTGATCAGTTGTGCAATTTTCACCACAGAATCAAAATCCCCCGGACTGGAAATAGGAAATCCTGCCTCTAAAACATCTACTCCCAATTCGTCCAATCGTTCTGCGATAGTGAGCTTGTTCTGGGTGTCTAACTTACAGCCGGGTACCTGTTCTCCGTCTCGTAAAGTAGTATCAAAAATTTGTACTTGTCTATTGGCCATTGACAGGATAGAATTATAATCTTAAACGAATGTAGTGCGAAATGTGAAATACTAATAATAATTGCTTAATTTTATTACAATATTCTCAACCTTTGTTTTGAATATAAATGTCTATAAAACAAGGTTTTAAATCAATTTTTGTTACAATGATTAATGAACAAAAAGACAATTTATTTCAGCTTATTAAGTCCTTGACCAAATCAGAAAAGCGTCAATTTAAGTTGTATGTGGGTCGAATGGGATCCAATAACAACGCTAAATTTTTGAGTCTTTTCAATTTTCTGGACAAGTTAGATAAGTATAGCGAAAAAGCCATCTTGGTTAAAGGAATAGTAACTAAACAACAGCTCTCCAACCTCAAAGCCCATCTGTACAAGCAGATATTAATAAGCCTTAGGTTAAACCCTATTCATCAGAATATTCGTATTCAAATTCGAGAACAGATGGATTTTGCTACCATATTGTATCAAAAAGGCTTGTATAAATTGAGTCTTAAAATATTGGATAAAGCCAAAGCGTCAGCCTTAAAAAACGAGGAAAAATATGCTGCTTTTGATATAGTAGAGTTTGAAAAACTTATAGAATCTCAATACATCACCCGCAGTCTTTCGAATCGTGCCCAAGAGTTGATCGTTGAGGCAGACAATCTCCGTACCCACAATGATCTGACAAGTCAGTTGTCTAATTTGTCACTCTTACTCTACGAACAACTGATCAAAGCTGGATATGCTAAAAGTGATTATGAATTCAGAGAAATCACAAAGTTTTTTTATGAAAAAATGCCGGCACTCGAGTTGGATAAACTAGGGTTTAGAGAAAAGTTGTGGTATTACAAAGCCCATGTTTGGTACAGCTTTATGGTTCAAGACTTTCTTTCTTCTTATAAATATGCCAGCAAGTGGGTCGATATGTTCAATGAAAATAATGAGATGATTTCCATACACCCTGTTTTTTATCTCAAAGGGAATAATTTTTTGATGGAATCACTGGCCTTAATCAAATACCCCGAAAAGTTTAAAGATACTCTTCATAACATGTTGGTTAAGGTAGATTCGGAGGAGTTTCCGAAAAATGATAATTTGGCTGCCTTGAGTTTTTTATATTCTTATAACAATCGATTTAACATGTTTTTCCTTCAAGGAGAATTCAAAGAAGGTCTTAGTATAATTTCCGAGGTAATCCATGGTATTGAAAAATTTAAAAACCAGATTGATCCCCATCATGTGATGATGTTTTACTATAAGATTGCTTGTTTATATTTTGGTCTGGAGGATTACGAAAAATGTATTTTGTACTTGAATAAAATCATCAACAATAAGCACTTGAGGATGCGGGAAGATTTACTTTGTTTTACCCGTGTGCTCAGTGTAGTCGCGCATTACGAAGCCGGTTTTGATTATCATCTAGAAGCTCACCTACGGGATACCTATAAGTTTTTAATTAAAATGAATGACCTGCACGAAGTGCAAAAAGCCATGATACGTTTTGTACGCTCCCTAGGTGATATCTATCCCCACGAGCTTAAGTCCGCTTTTGTTAAACTTCACGAGGAGTTAAAACAATATGAAGATGATCCCTATGAGCGACGCGCCTTTTTGTACCTGGATGTTTTGTCTTGGTTGGAGAGTAAAATAGAAAACCGATCAGTGGGGGAGATTATTCGCGAAAAAGCTAAAGTTATCAATCGGAAAGATAAAAGTTCCATTGTGGTTTAAATGGAGCAGGGGCAACGATATTAATTCTTTCTTTAGTGGTGGGATGATCTATGGATAAAGATCGTGCATGTAAATCGATACCTCCATCGGGATTACTTCTTTTGGCACCGTATTTAAGATCTCCCTTGATAGGAAACCCAATATGTGTCAATTGACTTCTTATTTGATGGTGCCTTCCGGTTTTGAGTTCAATTTCCAAAACTGCATAACGATCTAAGTCCCTTAACTTTTTGTATTGGAGTATTGCTTTTTTGGATTCAATGACTTCAACATCGTGGGCAAAAGACTTATTCATCTTTGTGTTTCTTTTTAGCCAATGGGTAAGAGTAGCTGCTGGTGGATTTATTCCGCGGGGTACAATGGCCCAATAAGTCTTGTCGATTATACGATCTTTGAACTGTTGATTCATTCTTATCAAGGCTTTGGAAGTTCTTGCAAAAAGAACCACCCCACTGGTAGGTCGATCTAGCCGATGGATTACTCCTAAAAAAACTGCTCCAGGTTTATTGTATTTTTTTTTTATGTAAACTTTGACTTTGTCGACCAATGGTTGATCTCCTGTTTGATCCCCTTGGACAAGATCACCAGCTACTTTATTGACCGCAATAAGATGGTTGTCTTCGTGTAAGATTTTAAGCACGACGTTTGGCGATACTAATATTGTTCTTTATTGTTGGGAAAATCTTTTCTTTTAACATCTATCGTATAACTTTTAACAGCTTTAGAAATTTCCTCATCGAGATTCAGGTATCGGCGCAAGAAGCGTGGGCTGAATTCTTTGTTCATTCCCAGAATATCATTTAAGACCAAAACCTGACCATCTACATCAGCTCCTGCCCCAATTCCTATTATGGGAATGTTTACCATTTTGGCGACTTTATCGGCCAATTTTGCTGGAATTTTTTCCAAAACAATACCAAAGCAACCTGCTTTTTCAAGCATTTGAGCATCTTGGATCAAATGTTCTGCTTCGACTTCTTCCTTGGCTCTAACAGTGTAGGTTCCAAATTTGTAGATAGATTGAGGGGTCAAGCCTAAATGTCCCATAACAGGAATACCTGCCTGAAGGATTCGTTCTATTGAATCTTGAATTTGACTCCCGCCTTCAAGTTTGACGGCATGGGCCCCAGACTCTTTCATGATTCTGATTGCTGAGCGCAAGGCCTCTTTGGAATCTGCCTGATAGGTGCCAAAAGGAAGGTCTACCACAACCAATGCACGTTCGACACCCCGTACAACACTGGCGGCGTGGTAGATCATTTGTTCTAGAGTGATGGGCAATGTGGTCTCATGACCGGCCACGACATTTGAAGCCGAATCTCCCACTAATATTACATCAATACCCGCTTTGTCAACAATTCCTGCCATGGTATAATCATAGGCAGTAAGCATAGCGATTTTTTCCCCTTTGGCTTTCATTTCTGAAAGCGAATGTGTGGTAATTCGTATGTAATCTTTAGTTGTTTTAGACATGAGATTGTAAAATTAGTTTTTTTTATTGAGGTTGTAATATTTTTTTCATTCCCTTGAATGAATATGACAAGGTGTCAGAAATATCTTTATGGCACAATGCTTGAATACAATCAAAATATAAAAATAAACTTATGAGTAAAATAATAGGTATCGACTTAGGGACAACCAATTCATGTGTTTCTGTAATGGAAGGAAACGAACCCGTGGTCATTCCAAACGCCGAAGGTAAAAGAACCACTCCCTCAGTCATCGCATTTGTTGAGGGAGGAGAAATAAAAGTTGGTGATCCTGCCAAAAGACAAGCAGTGACAAATCCAACCAAAACAATTGCATCCGTAAAAAGATTTATGGGCAATAAATTCTCAGAATCCTCCAAGGATGCCAAAACTGTAGCTTATAAAGTTGTTAAAGGAGACAATGACACTCCAAGGATTGACATTGAAGGACGCTTTTACACCCCCCAAGAACTTTCTGCTATGATTTTACAAAAAATGAAAAAAACAGCAGAGGACTACCTTGGTCAAGATGTAAACGAGGCAGTAATTACTGTACCAGCCTATTTCAATGACGCCCAGCGTCAAGCAACAAAAGAAGCCGGGGAGATATCCGGGCTTAAAGTTCAAAGAATCATCAACGAGCCCACTGCCGCTGCATTAGCATTTGGTTTGGATAAGAAAAATGCAGGCGATAGCAAAATTGCCGTTTATGATCTCGGGGGAGGTACTTTCGATATCTCAATTCTTGAATTGGGTGATGGTGTTTTTGAAGTTTTAGCTACCAATGGTGATACTCACTTGGGAGGGGATGACTTTGATCAAGTCTTGATTGATTTCCTTGCAGATGATTTTAAGAAAGCTGAGCAAATTGACTTGAGAGATGATCCAATGGCACTTCAACGCCTTAAAGAGGCTGCTGAAAAAGCCAAAATAGAATTGTCTTCCTCAGCACAAACCGAAATCAATTTACCCTATGTAACCGCCACCCCATCTGGACCCAAGCACTTAGTGACCAATTTGACGAGAGCCAAGTTTGAGCAACTCTCAGATCAATTGGTAAAAAGGTCTATGGCTCCTGTAAAAAAAGCTTTAAATGATGCAGGACTTTCTACTGGAGAAATAGATGAAGTAATCCTTGTAGGAGGATCTACAAGAATTCCAATCATTCAGGAAGAAGTTGAGAAGTTTTTTGGAAAAAAACCTTCAAAGGGAGTAAATCCCGATGAGGTTGTTGCAATTGGCGCGGCCATTCAAGGTGGTGTTTTGACTGGAGATGTCAAGGATGTTTTGCTTCTTGATGTTACCCCTCTCTCTCTGGGGATTGAGACCATGGGAAGTGTGATGACTAAACTCATTGACTCCAATACCACTATACCGACCAAAAAATCACAGGTTTTTTCTACCGCCGCTGATAATCAGCCCTCAGTTGAAATTCACGTACTTCAAGGAGAACGTTCCATGGCTTCTGACAACAAAACTATTGGGAGATTTCACTTAGACGGAATCCCACCCGCTCCAAGAGGCACTCCTCAAATTGAGGTTACTTTTGACATTGATGCCAATGGAATTATCAAAGTAAGTGCTTCTGATAAAGCAACTGGAAAATCCCAAGATATTCGTATTGAAGCTTCTTCAGGGCTAACCGAAGATGAAATCGAAAAAATGAAACAAGAGGCAGAAGCCAATGCTGAAAGCGACAAAAAAGCCAAAGAAGAGGTTGACAAATTGAATAGTGCGGATCAAATGATTTTTCAAACCGAAAACCAACTAAAGGAATTTGGAGATAAGCTTTCTGACGACAAAAAAGTACCTATTGAGGCTGCTCTTGATGAGTTAAAAAAAGCCCACGATACTAAAGATTCAACTGCCATTGATTCCAGTTTGGAAAAAATTAATGAGGCTTGGAAAAATGCTTCAGAAGAAATGTACAAAGCACAATCAGAAGCAGGTCAAGGGCCAGAAGGAGCAACGCCGCCACCTAATCCCGATGCAAAAGATGATGTTAAGGGTGGAGATAATGTCCAGGACGTTGATTTTGAAGAAGTAAAGGACTGATTTTGATTCTATATTTTTATTATAAAACCTTCTGTTCACTGTGATGGGAGGTTTTTGTTTTTAAATTATTATGGTGGATAAAAAAAAAGTACTTAAGATATGCAATGCCTTGGTAAAAGGTAATTTGATGGAAACTTTGGAAATTGAGTTTGTAGATGTAGGAGAAGATTTTCTTTCCGCAAGAATGCCTGTAACCCCAAAAGTACATCAGATACACGGCCTGCTCCACGGAGGGGCAACGGTGGCTTTAGCCGAAACTGTGGGAAGTGCAGCGGTCCCAGTATTGAATCAAGACCCATCCATTTCTGTTGTTGGAATTGAAATTTCTGCCAATCACCTTAAGGGTGTAAGTTGTGGATATGTTACGGCTACAGCCAAACCTTTGCGCATGGGAAAAACCATTCAGTTGATGGAAATAAGGGTAACAGACGAAGAAGATAATTTGATATCTCATTGCAAACTATCTACTTTCTCACGACCCTTAAAATAAATGAGTAAGCCCAGTTTAGAGGAAGTATTTATCCAGCTTTTATCAACGGATAAAGCTTTCGTATTTTATAGATTGCCAAATAAGAAAACTGTCCATTGTTACTACCAAATGGATGCTCTATTTAATTCTACTGCAAATTTAAAGATCAGAGGTTTTGTGATGAGTCGATTCGATTCCCCGCTCCCATCAGTCTATATTTCCAATAAAAACGAATTACGATTTGACTACGATCCCCCAAATTTTAGTCGAAAAGATGTTGAAGTATCCATTGATTCAGAAAATAAAAAATCATTTATAAATACGGTGAATGAAACCAAAAAAGCTATCACATCGGGTTATCTAAAAAAATTGGTAGTGGCAAGAAAAATAACTAAGAAAGGAAAGGTAGATGCTTTGAAATTATTTACCAATTTACTTGGGCTCTACCCCCATGCTATGGTCTATTTTTGGCGCCACCCTAAGGGAGAGACATGGCTAGGAGCCAGCCCCGAAAAGCTTTTTTCTATTCAGTCCGGTCGGCTCTCTACCATGGCCCTTGCAGGGACTTTACCCTATAATCCCAAAGACCAATATCATTGGGGAGATAAAGAGAAAAAAGAACAAGCCTGGGTCAGAAAGACTTTACAAGCAGATTTGGAGATACTGTTTCCAACTCAAGTGGTACATTGCTCCGATATTTTTACCTTAAGGGCAGGGAATTTGGTGCATTTGTGCAATGAATTATCGGTGGTAGTACAAAACATCGATACAAAAACGTTGTTAAATAAATTACACCCCACCCCAGCAGTAGGTGGGATTCCCGAGGAAGAAGGTATGCGCTTTCTCGCAGAACACGAAAATCTTGATCGTGCATACTACACTGGGTTTCTGGGTCCCTTAATAGAAGAGAATCATATGGATTTGTTTGTTAATCTTCGTTGTGCGCAATTGATTCCAGAGGGTTTGGTCTTGTATGTTGGGGCAGGAATTATAGAAGACAGCGATCCTGAAAAAGAGTGGGAGGAAACAGAAAACAAAGCCAAAACCTTATTGCAGGCTCTTTAATTTTTTTGAGAAGATCAATCCCTTTGTGTTTTGTATTTTTGTAAGTCAATGAAAACGAATAATTCAGGGAGTAGTTCAATTAAATATCCGGAGATTCCAATAGCCCAGACGGTTGTGCAATTCTGTGAAATGAAGGGCATCCAATATATCGTGATTTGTGCGGGGTCTCGAAATGCTCCACTGACTAACGGTTTTGTCGAAAATCCTTTTTTTAAGACTTACAGTATTGTAGATGAACGCTCAGCTGCATTTTTTGCTATGGGAATGGCCCAGCAACTCAATTGTCCCACAGCTGTAGTTTGTACCTCTGGTTCTGCCTTACTTAATTTTTATCCTGCCGTTGCTGAAGCTTTTTACAGTAACATTCCATTTGTGATCATCTCTGCTGACCGCATGCCCCACCAAATTGATATTGGAGATGGCCAAACCATCCAGCAAAAGGGTGCTTTCGAACCTCATCTTGTGGACTTTGCCTATTTGACTCCTGATGTGAACCACGCTACTGATATTTTGCTGGAAAACCCCAATCAAAAACTGATTCCTAAAAAAGCGAATCAAAATGTAATCGAAAGCTTACAAAAGGAAATTCAAAAAGAAAATGAAAAAAAAATCAATTCAGTTTTAAACCACGCCATTCAAAAAAGTGGCCCCGTTCACCTAAATGTTCCAATGGAAGAACCCCTTTACGGCATGATAACTTCTCCTTTGGACATCAATCTGTATTCACCACCAATTTTTTTTTCATTCAAATCGGATTTTAAAACATTCATAAAAAAATGGCAAAAGGCTGAGAAAAAGATGATTTTAGTTGGGGTAAATGGTCCAGATAAAGTTGACCATCAGTGGTTGAATTTGATCGCCGATGATCCCTCGGTGATTTTGATGACTGAAACTACTTCTAATTTGGGTTCACCCAATGCCATCCATTCCATTGATACTTTGATTGCTCCCCTGGAAAAGGGTAATACTGATTTTTTTAAAACTCTTCAACCTGAAATTTTATTGACTTTTGGGGGAATGGTGGTCTCCAGAAAAATAAAAAAGTTTTTAAGGAATTTTCCTCCAAAATATCATTGGCATGTAGACCCTTATAAGGCTTATGATACTTACTACTGTTTGACCCAACATTTTCCCATATCTGTTAATTCTTTTTTTTCTCAATTATTTGAAGGCTATTGGGGTACTAAATCAAATTATAAATCATTGATTTTGGGACAGTATCTCAGGCAACGCCACCTGGGAAATGCCTATCTTCGCAAGATCCCTTTTTCAGATTTAAAAGCCTTTGAAACCATTTTTTCAAAGCTACCGAAACAACTTCATCTGCAATTAGCCAACAGCTCTACGGTGCGCTACGCACAGCTTTTTGAAATACCTCAGCTAGTAGAAGTTTTTTGTAACCGAGGAACAAGTGGTATTGAGGGATCAACAGCAACGGCAGTTGGAGCTTCATTGATTAATCAAAATCCTGGTTTACTGCTTACGGGAGACCTCAGTTTTTTTTACGACGTCAATGGATTGTGGAATGATCACATCCCCACCAATTTTAGGGTTATTGTCATCAATAATCAAGGAGGAGGGATTTTTAGAATTCTTCCCGGTGAAAAAGACAGTGCCAAATACGATACCTATTTTGAAACTATACATTGTCGAAATACGCGCCAAATTTCAAAGGCCTTTGGATTTCAATACAAAGCAGTTAAAAGTAATATTGGATTGAAATGGGCTTTAAAAAGTTTCTTTAAGCCTTCCCTTCATCCTAAAATCCTTGAGATCAAAACCCCAAGAAAGATCAACGATAGTATATTATTAAATTACTTTAAAGCCATGCAAAAGTCTTAAATTTGAAATCAATATAAAATCTATGAAAAAAATAGAATGGGAAAGTCTTGCGGACTTCAGTGATATTAAATTTGAATTATTTGAAGGTGTGGCAAAAATTACCATCAACCGTCCCGAAGTTTACAATGCTTTTCGTCCAGAAACCAATATACAGATGTTGGATGCAATGGAAGTTTGTCGGGAGCGCAACGATATCGATGTTGTTGTATTCACAGGGGCCGGGGACAAAGCTTTTTGTAGTGGAGGTGATCAAAATGTAAAAGGAGTTGGAGGATATGTAGGAGAAGACGGTGTTCCCCGATTGAATGTATTGGATTTACATAAACGTATCAGAGAGTTGCCCAAACCTGTAGTTGCTATGGTCAATGGTTTTGCTATTGGTGGAGGTCACGTATTGCATGTTGTTTGCGATCTGACCATTGCCAGTGAAAACGCTATTTTTGGCCAAACTGGGCCAAAAGTAGGGAGTTTTGACGGAGGATTTGGTTCTTCTTATTTGGCAAGACATGTGGGACAAAAAAAGGCAAGAGAAATATGGTTTCTCTGTCAACAATATTCCGCCGCTGAAGCTGAAAAAATGGGGCTGGTCAATAAGGTTGTTCCCTTTAATCAATTAGAAACCTCCGTCCTGGAATGGTGTAAAATGATGCAAAAAAGAAGTCCATTAGCCTTACGAATGATCAAGAGGTGTTTGAATGCAGAATTGGACGGCCAACACGGATTGATGCAATTGGCCGGAGATGCTACCTTGATGTATTACCTAATGGATGAAGCTCAGGAGGGGAAACAAGCTTTTCTGGACAAAAGAGATCCCAATTTTAAACAGTATCCAAAGTTCCCCTAATCTTTTGAATTCTAAATTTTCAGTTTGGTTGACTGCTGCTCGTTTAAGAACCCTACCACTCTCCGTGGCAGGAATCATATGCGGTAACGCGATTGCATCTAGGGATGAACATTTTTCTATCACTATTTTTTTGCTTTCCATCTTAACAGCAATCGCCTTTCAAATAATTTCCAATTTTGCAAATGACTATGGAGATGGAATTAAGGGTACAGATAATGCAGATCGGTTGGGGCCTGGGCGTACATTTCAAAAGGGATTACTTTCAGCCCAAGCTCTAAAAAAAGGAATTGTGATTGCTGCATTGATTTCAATCCTATTGGCTGTTAGTTTGATTTACTTGGCCCTAAGAGGGGAAGAGCTTTTGGTTTCTCTTTTCTTTATTGCACTTACGGTAGCTGCAGTTTGGGCGGCCGTCAAATATACGGTTGGTCATAACGCCTTCGGATATTCGGGACTTGGAGACTTATTTGTATTTCTTTTTTTTGGGTGGGTAAGTGTGATGGGATCCTATTATTTACAGACGCAAAGTTTCCACCTTTCTGCCCTATTTTTGGGAACAACCATTGGATTGTTCAGTGTGGGGGTGCTCAACCTCAACAATATGAGAGATGTTGAGAATGACAAAAACTCTAACAAAAAAACTTTGGCGGTATATTTGGGTAAACAGAAGGCCAAAAAATATCATTATATCCTAATGATTTTAGCTGCTTTATTTTTGTTTTTTGGGATGGGGACAACATGGGTAAATGAGAATCCCTTATCATTGCTGATCATGCTACCCATATTTTTTCATTTATATCAGGTGGCGAAAATAGAAGAACCCAAAGCTTATGACCCTTTGTTAAAACAACTTGCATTATCCACTTTTATTGTATCATTTACTTTATTTTTAATTTATTACTGCTTCCAATGAAAGCTCATTACAAAAGATATGTTTTGAATTTTAAAAGTCCCGGACGCACCTCTCGTGGGGTATTGACGGAAAAGGAAACTTGGTTTTTGTATTTGACCGATGGGAAAAAAAAAGGAATAGGGGAGTGTAGTCTATTTAGAGGGTTGAGTGCAGACGACAGACCAGACTATGAGGACCAACTTAAAAACTTATGTGATCTCATAAATCAAAAAAAAAGGGTATCCCTTGCTTCTCTTAGGTTTTTCCCATCGATTCAGATGGGTTATGAAATGGCCATGTTGTCAATACAATCCCAAGATCCCTTTGTGATTTATCCCTCTAGATTTGTTCTAGGAGAAGAGAAGATTCGTATCAATGGTTTGGTATGGATGGGGGAACTATCTTTTATGAAGACTCAAATCGATAAAATAATAGATCAAGGCTTTGATTGCATCAAGTTAAAAATAGGAAACTTAGATTTTGATCAAGAATTGTCTTTACTCAGTGGGGTTCGAAAATATTATGATTCTGAACAATTGATGTTGAGGGTAGATGCCAACGGAGCTTTTTCTCCCTCAGAGGCTCCAAATAAATTGAAGGCTTTGAGTGAATTGGATATTCATTCCATCGAACAGCCCATTAAAGCCGGACAAGTCGATGCGATGCATCAACTGTGTGTCAATTCCCCTATTCCCATAGCTCTGGATGAAGAACTGATTGGGGTCTTCGACACAAATGAAAGAAAGGATCTTCTAGATGCCATCATGCCTCAATATCTGATTTTAAAACCCTCTCTTTTGGGAGGATTTAAATCTTGTGAACATTGGATTGATTTGGCCGAACAACGCTCTATAGGGTGGTGGGTAACCTCTGCCTTGGAGAGTAATATAGGGTTGAACGCCATTTCGCAATGGACCTACTCTTTAGGAGTCAACAGCCATCAAGGGCTGGGAACGGGGGGGTTGTTTACCAATAATTTTGAGTCGCCCTTGGAAGTTCGCGAAGGCCACCTTACTTTTAATTCAAATCAAAATTGGGGGATGCTAGCTATATGAAATATTTAGAGCAAATAAAAACCGATAACAATCGCTTTGTTGATTATATTAAGGGAACGCTTATATTTATTTTCTTCCATATTATTGGACAGATTCCACTGACACTTTTTGTGATTTATCAATCGAATCTAACTGCTAATCCCATCAATCAAAATAATTTATTTTCCAGCCTTCCTCCCAATATCACCTTATTTCTAGTCTTATTGCCTTTTGTTGTTGTTGTTCCATTTGTTTATCTTGTAGTGACTCGACACCATGGGCGCTCATTTACCAGTTTGGTTACGGCCAGAAAACGTGTGGATTACAAAAGAATCCTTTTTTCTTTTTTGTTATGGGGAACTATTTCTGCTTCGATGGTGATTTTTGATTATTGGATGAATCCAGATGATTATGTTTGGAACTTTAAACCCTTAGTTTTTTTTGTTTTATTTCTGATCAGCATTTTTATGATTCCCCTCCAAACCTCGTTAGAAGAATTTATTTTTAGAGGTTATTTGATGCAGGGCTTTGGAGTTCTCTGTAAAAATCGTTGGATGCCATTGTTGATATCTTCCGTACTTTTTGGTTTGCTACATATTTGGAATCCTGAAATTGACAAATTGGGGATTCACTTGATCTGGTATTATATTGGTACCGGTTTATTTTTGGGGGTGATCACCTTGATGGATGAGGGTATGGAACTCGCCTTGGGTTTCCATAGTGCCAACAATCTAGTGACGGCATTATTGGTCACTGCCTCTTGGACAGCATTTCAAACAGAATCATTACTTATAGATAATTCGGAACCTTCCTTGGGGTTAGAACTCGTCATTACATTAGTGTTAATTTACCCATTGTTGGCTTTTATTTTTGCCAAAAAGTATCAATGGAAAAACTGGATAATTCAATTAACCCATAAATTTTAATGAATACACCTCACTACACCAAGATTCACAATCGATTTCAACTCAATGGCTATTATTTTTCTGCAAATGAACTTAAGGACATTGGCTATGACTTTATCAAAGAAGGGGTTCCCTATGAAGTCTCTATCGGCAAATTTATCATGGATTGGATGGATAAACAGGATCATATCAATGTAAAAACTTCGGGCTCTACAGGTGATCCTAAAGTCATTAAAATTTCCAAACAAGCGATGGTCAATTCAGCTATTAGAACAGGGGACTTTTTTAATGTAGACATCGCGGATACTGCTCTTCATTGCTTACCAACGGATTTTATTGCTGGAAAAATGATGTTGATTCGTGCAATTATTTTGGGATTATCCTTGGATTTGGTTCAACCTAATGTTGATCCCATGAGAGATGTCAACAGTTACTACGATTTTGTTGCAATGACCCCTATGCAAGCCAATAATAGCCTGGGAAGAATCCATCAAATAAAAACCTTAATAATTGGAGGAGCACCTATTCATCCTGAATTGAATGAGAAGTTGGTTGCTTTACATGACAATTGTTTTGAGACTTACGGTATGACAGAAACCATAACTCATATTGCGGCTTCAAGACTTTCGGTACCCAAAAAACCATTCCATGCTTTGGATGGTATTTATCTTAAGGTTCATGAAAATGGTTGTTTGGTGGTAGATGCGCCCGATATCACTGACCAGTTAATTCACACCAATGATTTGGTAGAAATGCATGATGAGAGAACTTTTACCTATCTCGGGAGGAGAGATAACGTAATCAACAGTGGAGGTGTTAAAATTTCACCAGAGGTAGCAGAGGTAAAATTGGCCCATTACATTCGATTTCCCTTTTTTCTTCACGGTATTTCAGATGAGGTTTTGGGGCAAAAGCTGATCATGGTGGTTGAGGCGAGGGAGGACCAAGCTAAAGATATTGAGCAACAGTTGGCAGCTTGTGATAGCTTGGAAAAGTATGAAGTACCCAAGACTTTATTTTGTGTTTCTCAAATATTGAGAAATAATGGGAAATACCTCAGGGCCAAGACGGTTGATACTATAACGATCACTTAGACTTGTAAAAGCCCCATATTAAATCTCTTATTGACCGGAGCATGATTGGCAGCATCAATTCCGATACTGATCCACTTTCGCGTTTCTACTGGGTCAATAATGGCATCTGTCCATAACCGTGCGGCGGCGTAATAGGCTTGGGTTTGCTTGTCGTATCGAGATTTGATTTCCTTTAGAAGTTCTTTTTCCTTTTTAGGATCAATTTTTTCATCTTCTTTTTTGAGTTTTGATTTTTCGATTTGCAGTAAAACTTTTGCAGCCTGTTCACCTCCCATTACGGCCATTTTAGACCCTGGCCAGGCCATAATCAGGCGAGGGTCAAAGGCTCTCCCGCACATGGCATAATTTCCTGCACCGCTGGAATTACCCATTATGATTGTAAACTTGGGAACCACTGAGTTGGCCATAGCATTGACCATTTTAGCACCGTCTTTAATAATACCACTGTGTTCGGCTTTACTTCCAACCATAAAACCAGTGACGTCCTGAAGAAAAACCAAGGGAATTTTACGTTGATTACAGTTGGCAATAAAACGAGTGGATTTATCGGCAGCATCTCCATAAATGACTCCGCCAAATTGGGTTTCACCCTGCTTGTTCTTGACTATGCTTCTTTGATTGGCCACAATCCCCACAGCCCAGCCACTGATTCTGGCGTAGGCAGTAATTATTGTTTTTCCGTAATCGGCTTTGTACTCTTCCATAGAATCAGCATCGATCAGACAATCGATGATACGGTAGGTATTATATGGAAGGGTTTTGTCAAAAGGAATGATTTTATAGAGATCCTCCATTTTTTTCTTGGGGGGGCAAGTTTTGATTTGGCTAAAACCAGCTTTGGGCGGGTCTCCTATTTTTTCCATCAATGATTTGATTCGATTCAAAGCATCTGAGTCGTCTTTGGCCTTGTAATCCGTAATGCCACTAATTTCGGAGTGGGTGGTCGCACCTCCTAGGGTTTCATTGTCGATTTCCTCTCCTATAGCGGCTTTAACCAAATAACTCCCTGCTAGAAAAATACTAGCGGTTTTGTCAACGATAATTGCTTCGTCAGACATTATAGGAAGGTAGGCACCGCCTGCCACACAACTACCCATTACTGCTGCAATTTGAACGATACCTTCACTACTCATTTGGGCATTGTTTCTAAAGATTCTTCCAAAATGTTCCTTGTCGGGGAAAATTTCATCTTGTCGGGGGAGAAATACACCAGCGCTGTCTACCAAGTAGATGATGGGGATTCTGTTTTCTAATGCAATTTCCTGTGCCCGCAAATTCTTTTTTGCACTGATGGGAAACCATGCACCTGCTTTAACAGAAGCATCGTTGGCGACGATTACACAAAGTTTTTTGGCGACATGACCCATGACCACTAATACACCAGCAGCAGGACATCCACCTTCTTCTTTATACATTTCGTAGCCAGCTAAAGCTCCAATCTCTATGCTTTTTGAATCATTGTCCAATAGATAATCGACTCGCTCCCTGGCAGTTAGTTTCCCCTGAGATCTTATTTTTTCTAGTTTTGATTTGCCTCCACCCAATTTGATTTGGGCTATTTTTTGTTGTAGCTCAGAGACCAATATTTTGTTTTGGTCTTTGTTTTTTTCTAAGGCGAGATCTATTTTTGGCACCGATTGATGAGTGTTGTTTCTACAAATATAATGTATGCGAATCTTTATGACCTTTTAACACCATGAAAAAAGGATAAAAGACAAAAGACAAAAGCTTCGTTTTAAATAAGATTTATAAATATGTTTAGTACAAAATTATTCTTTCTAGACCCTAACAAAGTAATGGTCAACTATTTAGAACCCGTCATGTCCTCTGGTTTAACCCATTTATCAAATTCCTGAGAAGTAAGGTACCCCAAAGAAAGCGCAGCTTGTTTGAGTGTTGTTCCCTCCTCATGGGCTTTGTTCGCAATTTCTGCGGCTTTATAATAACCGATTTTGGTATTTAGGGCGGTAACTAACATTAGGGAATTGTTGACTAATTCCTCAATACGTTTGTGATTGGGTTCTATACCGAGCACACAATTTTCTGAAAAGCTAAGGCATGCATCGCCTATGAGCCGAGCCGATTGTATAATATTTGCCGCCATTAGGGGTTTAAAAACATTGAGTTCATAATGCCCCTGAAGTCCTCCTATACCAATAGCGACATCGTTACCCATCACCTGAGCACAAATCATAGTCATCGCCTCACACTGGGTAGGGTTGACCTTTCCGGGCATGATGGAGCTACCGGGTTCGTTGGCGGGGATGCTAATCTCTCCAATTCCAGATCGAGGTCCAGAAGCCATCAGGCGAATATCATTAGCGATTTTATTGAGTGAAACAGCGATCTGTTTTAGTGCACTGTGGGTCTCCACAATGGCATCGTGAGCCGCTAAGGCTTCAAATTTATTTTCGGCAGTAATAAAAGGTAGTCCAGTAAACTTCGCTATGTAGTCCGCCACTTTTTCACCATAGCCCTCTGGAGTGTTGATTCCTGTTCCTACGGCAGTTCCTCCTAGTGCTAGTTCAGACAAATGGCTAAAGGTGTTTTTCAGTGCTTTTATTCCATGTTCCAATTGGGAAACATAGCCAGAAAACTCTTGACCCAAGGTCAGTGGAGTGGCATCCATCAGGTGAGTACGTCCAATTTTGACCACCGATTGAAAAGCAGCTGATTTTTCTGTTAAGGTTTTTTTTAGTTTTTCCAGTCCCGGAAGCGTGGTTTCTATAATTTTTTTGTAGGTGGCAATATGCATACCTGTAGGGAAGGTATCATTGGAGGACTGGGATTTATTTACATCGTCATTGGGGGCCAAGGTTTTATTTCCTTCACCCAATTTGTTCCCTTCCAGAACATGAGCCCGGTTGGCGATGACTTCATTGACATTCATATTGGTTTGAGTTCCCGATCCCGTTTGCCAAATTACTAATGGAAATTGGTCATCGAGTTTACCCTCCAATATTTCGTCACAAACTTTAGCGATAAGATCTCTTTTGTTTTGATCTAAAATCCCTGCATCACAGTTAGTGTAGGCAGCCGCTTTTTTGAGATAAGCAAAACCGTAAATAATTTCTATAGGCATAGAGGCTATTGCACCAATCTTAAAATTTGACCTTGAGCGTTCAGTCTGTGCACCCCAATAGGCATCAACAGGGACTTTGACCTCTCCAAGAGTATCTTTTTCAATGCGATGGTTCATAATCATTTCTGTTTAATAGAACAAAAATAAAGCTTTTGTTCGAGGCTGTTGAAATAAATTTGGAAGATACTTTACGGAGAAAAAGAAAAAGATGTAAATTTGAATCAGAATTTTGATCATGTTTGAATTTGACCAATATTTAGGTTTTTTAGCTTTTTTATCCATCTTAACTCTTGGCTTCTGGTTAATGATATTTCTTTTGACCTTTGTCATTCCTTACTGGCTGTTTGGGTCTTTGATGCAATATCTAAAAGATAGAAGGGAAAAGGGAAAATCTTAGTTTCCTAAAATCCGAATCCTCCATCATTATTAGCAGCTCCGCCACCTTGAGGTCTTCTGCTTTGCGATTTTTCTTTCTGATTGATTCTGTAGGTCAATGAGAGATTGAATGAAGGTAAACTTCTCCTGAAAACCACATCATTGTTAAAGGTAGGTGTAAAGGTCCTTGAGCGATACATGGCGGTGTTAAATAAGTCACTAACCCTTAAGGATAATGTTCCTTTCTTTTTAAAGATATCTTTGTTAAGTGCTGTGCTAGCAAAAATCATTCCTCTACTTTTGGACTGAGCCGTTTCTCTTGGGCCTCTAAAAAAAACTTGTGTTTGCCAGTCGATGTCCTTAAAAATAATGAATTTTGCGTTGGCTCGAGAAAACCAACTTAGATTGGTTCTGCCCAGATCTACACCTTCGTGGATTCCAATCGTTTCAGAATTATAAAGATTGAAGTTCAAAAAAATTCTTGATTTCCTTGAGGGGTTACAGCTAAGTGTAAATTCAAATCCAGTTCGATTGTTTTCTGCAATATTGATAGGACTTCTGACAATGATCGGAACTTCGATAAAGTCAGTGGTGGATTCTCCCTCACTTACAATTACTTTTTGCCCACTGTCCTCAGCAATGAAAGTAAATACTTCGGTTGATTTCTGATAGTAGATAGAAGTATTAAAAGTTACTTTATCCCATCTTTTTAGGTATCCCACGTCAACAGTGTTGGAGTAGCTGGGATCCAAGTCTGCATTTCCTTGAAAAAAGTTGGCTACACTAGATCTAGATGGGAATGGATTTAAAAATCTTCCCCGAGGTCTTGATATTCTTCTGCTGTATCCAAATATGATGCTTTCTGTATCGCTAAATTCATAGGATAAATTGAGGGTTGGAAAAAATTTAGTGTATTTTTTTTGATTGTAATCGTTGATGTTAACTTGATCCACAATAATATTTGAGTCTTCCATTCTAAGACCGATAAGAAAGGAAAAAGCATCAATTTTTTTACCATATTGGCTGTAAAAAGCGTTGATATATTCTTTATATATTAGCACATTCGATAAATCTGTGTTTTTCGCAAATCCACCATCTTGGATTTGAAAGACTTGATAGTCGGTTTCTTGATTGTTAAAATTCCCTCGGTATCCAAATTCAAATTGGGTGTTTTTGTCCAAGGGTAATACATAGTCTGCTTGAAGCAGAGTTCTTTTTTCACTTTCAAGCTGATTGACTTTTTCATCTTTGTTTTTAAAACTATTGTCTATGTCTGCTTTTTCGTCTTCTTTGTTTTCTTCGTATTGAAAAACAGCTGTGAATTTATGTCCTTCTTGATCGATTTCAGAGTCAAAATTGAGGCTGATCTGATGGGCATCGTCTTTGTCGGTTTCCAACTCGATCAATTGGGACTGGTCAATCAAAACTTTATTCTCATCAAATCTTTTTAAGGTGTTTTTGGTGTAATCGTCCCCACTGCGGTCACGGATGAATCCACTGAGGATTAATGAGGTTTTTTCTTTGATATAATACTCTACGCCCAAACTGGAAAAGAAGCTAAAATTTTCCCGTTCGGGAATTCGGGATTCTTCGAGGAAAGTACTGGGATTTTCACCGTTAAAGTATTCATTTTCATTAAATATATTTCCGATTGACAGGCTTTTGCTACAGGAGTTGGTGGAAAAGATATTGAATTTATTTTTCCTTAGATTTACGTTAGCTGAGCCTCCATAAGCAGATGGAATGATATTGGCGTGAGTTTGTCCTGCGTTGGCCACAAAATTGCCGTTAAATCCTAGAAGTTCTTGTTTTTTGAGTATAATGTTCAGAATTCCTGCGGTTCCTTCGGCACCGTATCGGGCAGAGGGGAAGGTGACCACCTCTACTTTTTCTATGGATTCTGCTGGGAGTTGCTGTAGCCCTTGGGGTCCAGAAATTCCGACCAAACCAGAGGGTTTGCCATTAATGAGAATTCTTACATTATCATTCCCTCTTAGCGCAACATTGCCTTCTATGTCAACGGTAACGGATGGAACATTGTCCAAAACATCGGCCACACTTCCTCCCCTAACGGTTAGGTCTTTACCGACATTGTATATGCGCTTGTCAAGTCGTATTTCCACTTCGGTTTTTTCGGCCATAACCTCAACTCCTTCCAGTGCGGTACTGTCAATGGTAAGGCAAATGGTTCCCAAATCCATATTGCTCATGATGGGCACACCGGTTATGGTAAAACTATCAAAACCAATGTATTCGATACTGATGTCGTAAGTGCCGGGAAAAACATCCACCACGAATTTTCCGTCAAAACCAGTGATACCTCCTTGAAGCCGATCTGGTTTTTTTGTGTTTTTGAGACTGATGGTTGCGTATTCTAAGGTTTGTTGGGTTTCTTGATCGAGAACTATTCCAGTCAACTTTAGTTTGGAGATATTTCCAGTCGGTCGTTGTCCAAAAAGAGAATTAAAAATACAGATCAGGGTGAGTACATAAACTTTTTTCATGTATTGAATATTGATTTAGACCCACTGATTTTCAAAAGGTTTAACCCTTTTTTAGAAAATCAACCAAATTTTCTATGGGTCGGGCCAAAACACCGTTATTGGCGGTGGTTACTATGGGTCTTTCAATCAATTTGGGCTGTTCGACCAAAAGTCTTAAGATCTCATCTTCACTGAGGTTCTTGGAAGCGTATTCTTTTTTCCAAAGGAATTCGTTTTTACGAAGTATTTCGGAAGGTTTTCTGTCAATTTTTTTTAAAACATCACTTAGTGTGTTTTTATCAAAAGACTGATCTAGATATTTGACGATTTCAAAGGAAAGGTCATTTTGCTTGAGGTATTGAACCACCTCGCGAGATTTCCTGCATCGGGGGTTGTGGTATACGGTTAATGACATCATACAAAAAACCCATCCTTTAGAGACGGGTTGCGGTCTTTAAAATAATTATTTGATTTTGTCAACGACTGCCTTAAAGGCTTGGGGATTGTTCATGGCCAAATCGGCTAAAACTTTTCGGTTTAGTTCAATATTATTGGACTTGATTTTTCCCATAAACTGGCTGTAGGACATTCCGTGTTCTCTAGCACCAGCATTAATTCTGGCAATCCACAATGACCTGAAATTTCTCTTTTTGGTCCTTCGGTCACGGTAGGCGTAAAGCATAGCCTTTTCGACTGCGTTTTTGGCAACAGTCCAAACGTTTTTCCTTCTTCCAAAATAACCTTTGGCGAGTTTAAGGATTTTTTTTCGACGGGCTCTTGAAGCCACTGAGTTTACTGATCTTGGCATTTTAATTTAGTTTTTTGACATGGGCGGTTTTTCAACACTTTTTGGCCACATATCAGGGTGATACATAGATTAACCGTGATTGATTTATTTCAATCGTAATTGTTCTTTTATATTATTTGCGTCGCTGTCGTGAACCAGTGTAGAATGGGTCAATTTCAGTTTTCGCTTTTTAGACTTTTTAGTCAGTATATGACTTTTAAAAGCGTGTTTTCTTTTTATTTTTCCACTACCAGTAAGCTTAAATCGCTTTTTGGCACTGGATTTTGTTTTCATTTTTGGCATTTCGTCAAATATTTATTTTTTATTTCTTTTTGGGTGATATGAACATGGTCATTCTCTTACCTTCTAAACGGGGCATCTGCTCTACTTTTCCAATTTCTTCCAAGTCTTGTGCCAATTTCAAAAGTAAGATTTGTCCTTGTTCTTTAAATACAATGGATCGCCCTTTAAAAAAAACAAAAGCTTTGAGTTTGGCACCATCGTTTAAAAATTTTTCTGCGTGCTTTTTCTTAAACTCATAATCGTGTTCGTCAGTTTGGGGCCCAAATCGTA
>CAJVZM010000010.1 GCA_913020475.1 uncultured Flavobacteriaceae bacterium | reverse complement strand
AATGGAAATCGTTGCCTATGCCAATGAGATTGGCGCAGATGCCATTGCTCATGGGAGTACCGGGGCTGGAAATGATCAAGTAAGATTTGATCTGATTTTTCAGGTTATGGCACCCAATATTAAGATTATTACCCCTATCAGAGATCAACAGCTTTCTAGAGAGGCGGAAATCGAATACCTCAAAGAAAATGGTGTCTTTCTCTCTTGGGAAAAAGTACAATATTCCATCAATCAGGGTCTATGGGGAACCAGTATAGGAGGTAAAGAGACTTTAACATCACATGATAGCCTTCCCGAATCGGCCTATCCCAGCCCCGTGGAAAAACAAGATGCTGAAAAAGTAATCCTTCATTTTGAAAAAGGGGAATTAATCGCAATTGATAACGTAACCGAAAATCCCGTAAACAACATTATCAAGTTACAACAACAAGCCAAAAAATTTGGGATAGGAAGAGACACTCACGTGGGAGATACCATTATCGGAATCAAGGGTAGGGTAGGTTTTGAAGCTGCAGCACCCCTATTGATCATCAAAGCGCATCACTTGCTGGAGAAGCATACTTTGAGCAAGTGGCAACAATTCCAAAAGGAACAACTCGGTAATTTTTATGGGATGTTACTCCACGAAGGACAATATTTAGATCCTGTTATGAGGGATTTGGAAGCCTTTTTGAGTAACAGTCAATCAACGGTTAGTGGTAAGGTCCTCGTTACCCTCCACCCCTACCGATTTGAACTCAACGGAATTGAATCGGAGCACGACTTGATGAATGCCGCGTTTGGGAGTTATGGGGAAGTAAATAAAGGTTGGTCTGCCAATGACGCTAAAGGCTTTATCAAATTATTGTCCAACCAAAACAAAATATACCAACACGTAAATAAAGAAAAATGAAGAAATTAGGCATCATAGGGGGATCGGGTTACACCGGAGGTGAGTTGATCCGATTGGTTTTGCATCATCCAGGATTGGAACTGGATTTTGTGTACAGCACTACAAGACCGGGAACACCACTCCACGATACACATTCCGATTTATTGGGTGCTGGAGCACCAGACTTTACAGGAAATATCAATCCTGAAGTCGATGTAGTTTTCTTATGTGTGGGGCATGGAAAATCAGTTGGGTTTTTGGAAAAAAATCAATTCTCTGAAAAAACCATCATCATTGATTTAAGCAATGATTTTAGACTGAAAAAAGATGCTCAATTCCTAGGATATAATTTTGTTTATGGCTTGCCAGAAAACCAAAGGTCAAGCATCGAAAAAGCGAATGCTGTGGCCAATCCTGGTTGTTTTGCTACTGCAATTCAATTGGCCCTATTGCCTTTGGCCAAAGCGGGAGTGATACAAGAAGCCGTTCATGTCAACGCCACTACAGGAAGTACGGGAGCTGGGGTAGGATTAAGTCCCACTGGACATTTCAGTTGGAGAAACAACAACGTTTCTTGGTACAAACCTTTTACCCACCAGCATTTGGGTGAAATCGGAGAAACCCTGGGAGCACCCAAAATATATTTTCTCCCACAAAGGGGAAATTTTACTAGAGGTATTTTTGCCAGTTGCTATACCCCTTTTGAGGAGAAGCTGGAAAAGACCCTGGAAATGTATAAGGAATTTTATAAAAGTCACCCTTTCACACATGTATCTGAAAATGAACTTACCTTAAAACAAGTGGTCAATACCAATCATTGTGCTTTGCATCTGCACCAATTTGAAGATCAGTTGCTCATTACCTCCGTCATTGACAATTTGATCAAAGGTGCCTCGGGACAAGCCATACAAAATTTAAACCTCATCATGGGATGGGAAGAGGATTTGGGACTACAACTCAAAGCCAGTGTATTTTAAAAATTAAAGAGAAAAAAATGAAAATAGCCATCGTCGGATCAGGAAATTTGGGATTGAGTATTGCCAAAGGCTTGGTATATAACAACACCTATACTTCACTTTACTTGACTAAAAGAGATCTTAGTGAAATCAAGAAATGGAAAGAATATAACAACGTAAAAATTACAACAAATAATCAAGAGGCTGTAAAAAACTCAGACATCGTCATTTTTACCGTACAGCCCCGACAGTTTGACGGTATCTTGGAAGAAATAAAGGATGTATTGACCGACAAGCACGTATTGATTTCTGCCATCACTGGCTATAGCATCCAGCGAATGGAAGACAAATTGGGAGGGAATTATCCAATCATCAGAAGCATGCCCAACACCGCCATTTCTGTTGGAAAATCGATGACTTGTTTGTGTTGTAATACCACTGGAGAAAAGAGAATTGCCATTGCCGAAGCCATTTTCAATGGATTAGGTACCACCATCAAGATCGACGAAAAACAAATGCAAGCCGCTACTGTAGTTTGTGCCAGTGGGATTGCTTTTTGGATGCGATTGATTCGCGCCACAACCCAAGGAGGTGTACAAATGGGCTTTGATGCCGATGAATCCATGCGCATGTCAATGTACACTGCTTTGGGCGCAGCCAGTCTATTGATTGAAACTGACTCCCATCCCGAAACTGAAATCGACAAGGTCACCACCCCACAAGGCTGCACCATTACCGGATTGAACGAAATGGAACACCAAGGGCTGAGTTCCTCCTTGATTAGAGGGCTTATGGCTTCCTTCGAGAAAATCAATGAAATTAAAATTCAATGAATATTAAAATATGAAATTATTTGACGTTTACCCACTCTATGAAGTTTGTCCTGTAAAGGCAAAAGATATCCATGTTTACGACGAGGCGGGAACGGAATATTTGGATCTTTACGGAGGACATGCGGTCATTTCCGTAGGACACAGTCACCCCCATTACGTCAATCGATTGCAGGAGCAATTAAATAAAATTGCCTTTTATTCCAATGCGGTAGAAAATCCGCTACAGCAACAATTGGCAGATAAAATCGGGGAACAATCTTGTTTGCACGACTACCAACTTTTCCTGTGTAGCTCTGGAGCTGAAGCCAATGAAAACGCCCTTAAGCTGGCCTCTTTTCACACCGGAAAGAAAAGAGTAGTGGCTTTTAAAAACGCTTTTCACGGGAGAACCTCAGCAGCGGTAGCGGCAACAGATAACCGAAACATAAATGCCCCACTAAATGAACAGCAGGAGGTAACTTTTATGCCTTTTAATGATGAATATGCTTTGGAAGAAGAATTGCAAAAGGGAGATGTCTGTGCCGTCATTTTCGAACCCATTCAAGGTGTAGGCGGTCTTGATATGCCAGAGGATGATTTCGTTTTGAAAATGGAGCAGCTCTGCCAGCAATATGACACTGCCTTGATTGCAGATGAGGTGCAGTCTGGTTTTTCAAGATCGGGAACCTTTTTTGCTTTTCAAAACAACAACATCAAACCACATGTGATTACCATGGCCAAAGGAATGGGCAATGGCTTTCCCATAGGAGGAATATTGGTTCATCCAGATGTCAAACCCAAATACGGGATGTTGGGAACTACTTTTGGAGGAAATCACCTGGCCTGTTCTGCCTCATTGGCAGTTTTGGAAATAATAAAAAAAGATAAGCTCCAACAACATGCCAAAGAAATGGAATCCTATTTCAGAAGCAAGGCGGAAAAAATAAAAGGAGCCAAGATCAAAGGACGAGGACTGATGCTCGGATTGGAATTTGACTTTGAGGTCGGACCTTTAAGAAAAAGGCTCATCTATGAAAAACAGATATTTACCGGAGGCAGTAGCAACAAAAACGTATTGCGAATTCTTCCGCCATTGACCGTTCAAAAAGTACATTTCGATCAATTTTTTGATGCACTAGAAGATTTAATATGAAACATTTTATCACCTTAGCGGATTTGCCCGATTTTCACCAAACCTTGAATTTGGCAATGGAGCTGAAAAATCAACCCACAAAATGGAATGCGATGGGTAAAGGTAAAACCCTAGGGCTTTTATTTTTCAATCCAAGTCTTAGAACCCGATTGAGTACCCAAAAGGCAGCCCAAAACCTAGGACTTCCTACCATGGTTATGAATTTTAGTCAGGAGTCTTGGGCATTGGAATTTGAAGACGGCACCAAGATGAGTGGACTGAGATCAGAACATGTTAAGGAAGCTGCTGCTGTAGTTTCTCAATATTGTGATATGGTGGCCATTAGGGCTTTTGCATCCCTATCAGACAAAGAAAAAGATGAAGCCGAAATTGTATTGAGAAGCTTTGCAAAATACGCTTCTGTACCCATCATCAACATGGAAAGTGCAACTGCACATCCTCTGCAAGCCTTGGCTGATGCCATTACTATTAAGGAATTTAAACCCGCCCACAAACCCAAAGTCGTATTGAGTTGGGCTCCTCACCCCAAAGCACTTCCTCATGCAGTTGGAAATTCTTTTACCAAAATGATGAAACACATGGATGCCGATTTCATAATTGCTCATCCCGAAGGCTATGCCCTGAGCCCTAAAATTACTGGAGGGATCACATGCACCACCGATCAAGAAAAAGCTATAGAGGGAGCCGACTTTGTATATACCAAAAACTGGTGCTCCTACGAACAGTATGGGCAAATCCTCAGAACGGACGACGAATGGATGATTACACCTGAAAAAATGGAAAGAACCAACGATGGAAAGTTCATGCACTGTCTTCCCATCAGAAGAAATATTGTTGCAGCCGATGGTGTACTCGACAGTCCCAATTCTCTGGTCATTCAACAATCCCAAAACAGAATTTTCTCGGCCCAATCGGTCTTAAAACAAGTTTTGGAAAATGGATAAACTGTCGGTGGTCAAGATCGGAGGAAACGTCATTGAGGATGCAGTAGCACTACAGATCTTCCTGACCGACTTTGCCCAAATGCAAGGTTCCAAGATTTTAGTTCACGGAGGGGGTAAAAAAGCTACTGCCATGGCCAAAAAAATGGACATACCCGTTCAAATGGTCGAAGGCAGAAGGATCACCGATGCTCAAAATCTCGATATTATCACCATGCTTTATGGAGGTAAAATCAACAAAAACATTGTGGCCCAATTGCAAAATTTAGGGTGTAACGCCTTGGGACTTTCCGGAGCAGATGGCAACGCGATTCAAGCCGTAAAAAGATTGGTAAAATCTATCGATTACGGTTTTGTAGGGGATGTAGTTGGTGTTAATAACACTTTGTTTCAAATGTTGCTCAAGGGAGAATACACTCCTGTTTGTTGTGCCATTACCCACGACCAAAAAGGACAATTACTCAACACCAATGCCGACACTATAGCCGCCACCTTGGCACAAAGTTTATCGCAATCTTTTGAAGTATCTTTATGGTATTGTTTTGAAAAGCAGGGCGTTTTGGAAAACATCGATGACGACGGTAGTGTGATTGAAACCATCACTCCCCAAAAATACAAGAACTTAAAAACTGCTCAAGTCATTCATTCGGGAATGATTCCCAAAATTGACAACTGTTTTGATGCTTTGGCAAATGGCGTAAATGAAGTTAAAATTGGAGCGCCAAAAATGATAGCGGGAATTTCCCAACACACCACTCTAAAATTAAAGGATGAATGAGCTTAGCGCAGCAGCGATTGATTTATTGAAGGATTTAATTAGCATTCCCTCTTTTTCACAAGAGGAGCACAAAACTGCAGACAGGATTGGACAATGGTTTGACCATTACGGCATTCCATATCAGCGTTCGGGAAATAATATTTGGGCGCAAAACAAAGGTTTTGACCCTAAAAAACCTACCCTATTACTCAATTCTCATCACGACACGGTTCAGCCCAATACAGCCTATACTAAAGATCCGTTTGAGCCAAAAATCGAGGATGGAAAACTATACGGCCTTGGAAGTAACGATGCTGGAGGGGCATTGGTTTCTCTTGTTGCTTTGTTTACCTACTACTATGATGCACAAAACCCAAAATACAATCTAATCATCGCTGCCTCGGCAGAGGAAGAAATTGCTGGACAAGACAGTCTTAGAGCGCTGCTCTCTCACTTACCCAAAATTGACGTGGCCATAGTAGGTGAGCCTACAGAGATGCATTTGGCGGTAGCCGAAAAAGGTTTGCTTGTTTTTGATGCAGTCATCAAAGGGACTCCTGGACATGCCGCACACCCCAACGATGACAATCCCATTATGAAACTCCCAAAGGTATTGGAATGGTTTCAAAACTTCTCCTTGGAAAAACAATCCGACTTTTTGGGAGATGTTAAAATCACAGTCACTCAGGTCAATGCTGGAAAAGAACACAATGTTGTTCCTGCCAGCGTAGATTTAGTTGTGGATGTAAGGGTCAACGATCAATACAGCAATGAAGAATTGGCCAAGATAATCACCGAGGCAGCCCCCTGTGAAATGAAACCAAGGTCCTTGCATCTCAATTCTTCTTCCATAGGAATGGATCATGAATTGGTTCAGGCAGGAATTGCCTTGGGAAGAAAAACCTATGGCTCTCCTACCCTATCGGATCAAGCAGCACTTCAATGTCCATCGCTCAAAATGGGCCCCGGATTATCTAAAAGATCACACTCAGCCAATGAGTATATCTTTGTGCATGAGATCGAAGAGGCAGTAAAAATTTATATTGAACTTTTAGCAAAAATACTTTAAGCATGAAACTCTGGCAAAAAAATCAAGCTCCTAACGAAAAAATAGATCATTTTACAGTGGGAAAAGACCGAGAATATGATCTCTATTTGGCTTCCTATGACTGCCAAGCTTCCATAGCCCACGCGCAAATGTTAGCCAAAATTGGAGTTTTGTCGCAAGATGAATCCGACAAGATCGTCTATGTTTTGGAAGAACTAAAATCCGAAGCAGAAAATGGAGATTTTGTTATCGAAACCAAGTTTGAAGACATGCATTCCAAAATCGAATATGTACTGACACAAAAGCTTGGGGATTTAGGCAAAAAAATACATACCGCCAGATCAAGAAACGATCAGGTATTGGTGGCCCTTCATTTATATCTTAAGACCGAGATTGAGACGATTAAAGGACTCTCGCACAGCTTTTTTAAGTTATTAATGGATTTAGCCGATCAGCACAAAGATCATTTATTGCCAGGATATACACATTTTCAAGTGGCTATGCCATCTTCTTTTGGGCTTTGGTTCTCAGCCTATGCCGAAACTCTGGTCGATGACATGACCTTGCTCAATGCAGCTCATCAAGTAGTGGATCAAAATCCATTGGGAAGTGCAGCAGGTTTTGGGAGTTCATTTCCTATTGACAGAAAAGCCACCACCGAAAGTTTGGGCTTTGCCGATTTAAAATACAATGTGATTGCCGCCCAGATGAGTAGAGGAAAGGCTGAGAAAACTACTGCTACCGCCATGGCGGCTTTGGCCGCTACACTTTCTAAAATGGCAATGGACATCTGTCTTTATATGGGGGAAGAGCACAACTTTATCAGTTTTCCTGAGGAGTTGACAACAGGATCCAGTATCATGCCGCATAAGAAAAACCCCGATGTGTTTGAACTCATCAGAGGCAAATGTAATCTCCTTCAGGGACTACCCAATCATTTGGCTTTACTCATGGCTAATTTACCCTCCGGCTATCACAGAGAAATGCAACTGGCCAAAGGCCCAATCATTGAAGCCATCAATGAACTTAAAGCTTGTTTGGATCTTTTTACTTTCAGTTTAAAGGAAATACAAGTCAAAGAAAATATTTTAGACGACCCTAAATACCAATATGTTTTTAGCGTTGATACGCTAAACGAATGGGTAAAGGAGGGAATGCCTTTTAGGGATGCCTATAAAAAAATGGGAGAAGACATCGCACGTGGTGACTACCAAGCCTATAAAAATTTATCACATACCCACTTGGGAAGTTTGGGCGATCTGGCTTTGGAGGCCATTATTTCTAAAATGGAAAAGGCTTTTCAGCAATAATATTATTAAATGTGAAGAGGTCTATTTTCTGAGGCCGCCAATGCTGCTTCTTTAACCGCTTCGGCGTAGGTAGGGTGGGAATGGCTCATGCGGGCTATGTCCTCGGCAGAGGCACGAAATTCCATAGCCACCACCGCTTCGGCAATCAAATCGGCCACACGGGCTCCTATCATATGAACTCCAAGCACCTCATCCGTTTGGGCATCGGCTAAAATTTTGACAAAACCATCGGTGTCACCACTGGCACGGGAACGCCCCAAGGCACGCATGGGAAACTGTCCGCTTTTATAGTTGACTCCCGCTGATTTGAGTTCCTCCTCGGTTTTGCCTACGGCAGCCACCTCAGGCCAAGTATATATCACATTGGGGATAAGGTTGTAGTCAATGTGAGGCTTTTGTCCGGCCAATATTTCTGCCACCATTACCCCTTCCTCTTCAGCTTTGTGAGCCAGCATTGCACCTCGAACGACGTCGCCAATTGCGTATATATTTGAAGCAGAAGTTTTCAGGTGCTCATTTACTTCAATCTGACCGTGGTCGGTAAGTTTTAGACCAGCCGCTTCTGCATTTAATCCATCGGTAAAGGGTTTTCGACCAACAGAAACCAAACAATAATCTCCTTCGAAATTGACCTCCTCCCCTTTTTTGTCCAAGGCGGTCACGGTAACTGTGTCTCCATTACGCTTTACTTTATTAACTTGATGTGACAAATAGAATTTTATTTTTTGCTTTTTCATCACCTTGGTCAATTCACGGGAAAGTGCGCTGTCCATAACCGGTGTGATGCGGTCGGCATATTCGATAACTGAGACCTCGGATCCAAGTCTTTTATATACCTGTCCCAGTTCCAAACCGATAACGCCTCCACCGATAACGATCATATGTTTGGGAATTTCCTTCAATTCCAAAGCCTCAGTCGATGTGATAATACGTTCCTTGTCAATATTGATAGAGGGCAAGCTTGCCGGCTTGGATCCGGTGGCGATGATAATATTTGTGGCAGTTATATCTTCGGGTTTCTCCCCTGTTATATGAACGGTAGTAGTATCTTTAAAAGACCCCAAGCCATTGAATACAGTTACTTTATTCTTATCCATCAAAAAATCGATTCCTTTGATGGTTTGTTCAACAACAGAGGCTTTACGTGATATCATTTTTTCCAAATTGATCTTGACCTCTCCGGGAATTTCAATACCGTGCTCCTCAAAATGCTTAACCGCATCTTCATAGTGGTGAGAAGAGTCCAACATAGATTTGGAGGGAATACAGCCCACATTAAGGCAGGTTCCTCCTAGAGTATTATATTTTTCTATGAGGGCAGTTTTCATCCCTAACTGAGCACAACGAATAGCGGCTACGTAGCCTCCAGGGCCCGATCCAATTATGGCAACATCAAATGATTGCATAGTTTAAATTTCTTTTTAAAATCAAAAATACAAAAGTTAAGGTTTAAGATCGATCAAAGCAGTTGTAAAAAAAGGGTAAATTGTACTTTTAAAATATAATCAAATTGAAAACCCCAAGACTGTCTCTATCGGCTGCATTATTTCCACTGGTCATACTAGTCTTGTTATTGACCTTTAATGTTACCGTTTTTGGCGATGATGCACTGAGTGGCTCTAATCAGTTTATCCTTTTATTAGGAGCTTCAGTAGCAGGCTTGATAGGAATAAAAAACAAAGTCACCTATGGGGAAATATTGCAAAAAGTAGGGGAAAACTTACAATCAGTTACGGAGCCCATTTTGATCTTACTATTGGTCGGTTCTTTGGCTGGAACATGGTTGTTGAGTGGTGTCATTCCAGCCATGATCGATTATGGTTTACAAATCGCTGACCCTATTTTTTTCCTACCTACTTGTGTCCTAATCGCAGCCATTGTCTCCTTGGCCACGGGAAGCAGCTGGTCGACTTCAGCCACAATTGGGATTGCATTGATAGGAATTGGTAAGGCGCTCGAGTTACCCGGGGGAATGGTTGCCGGAGCAGTAATTTCCGGGGCCTATTTTGGTGATAAGCTCTCCCCTTTGAGTGACACCACCAATTTGGCTCCTGCCATGTCAGGAGGAGAACTCTTTTCCCATATTCGTTATATGCTCTACACTACCCTGCCCAGTATTGGCATTTCTCTTTTTATTTTTATTTTTCTGGGCTGGAGCTTTTCTAGTTCTGGAGTTGTAGACACCTCTTTTTTAAGTGAATCCATTCGAGAAAAGTTTAATATAAGCCCTTGGTTGTTTTTAGTACCCCTTTCAGTAATATTGATGATTGTCAAAAAAACACCACCTCTGTTAGCATTGTTTATTGGTACCCTATTAGGGGGGATTTTTGCACTGATTTTTCAAACCCAATTGTTGCTAGAATTGTCGAATAGTAAAATATTGGACTTTAGAGCCATATACCAAAGCTTACTCAATGCCATTACGGTCAATACTCAAATTAAAACCAGTGATCCTCTTTTGAATGAATTATTTTCTTCTGGTGGCATGCAAGGAATGTTAGGAACAGTATGGCTAATAATTTGTGCCATGGTTTATGGTGGAGTAATGGATGCTATAGGCGCTTTGCAGGCCATCAGCAATGCTTTTTTGAAATGGGCTCATACCTCTTTTCAACTCATAGCAGGCACAGCAGCATCCTGTCTCACAGTCAATCTTACCGCCTCTGATCAATACTTGGCCATTGTGGTGCCAGGGAAAATGTTTGCCCAATCCTATAGCGACCGAAAATTGGCCCCTGAGAATCTGAGTCGAACATTGGAAGATGCCGGAACGGTAACTTCTGTACTGGTACCATGGAATACCTGTGGAGCCTATCAATCTGGTGTATTGGGAGTGGGGGTTGGTGAATATTTTATTTACGCATTTTTTAATTGGATAAGTCCCTTGATGACATTGATATATGCCTATTTTAAAATTAAAATCAAAAAATTAAAGGTTGATTAATTTCATTTTTTTAACGATTAGAATTTCTTATACTCGCAAAGAAATTAATTATTATCACTTCGAGGTTTTACTTTAAATAAATTTAATTTTACATACTAAGTTAAATCATTACATATGGATAATCAGACAAATGGAAACGTAGACATTGCAAAATGCCCATACCTCGGGGGAGTTTTGAGAGAAAGTGCCGGTGGTGGTAGAGTCAATCGGGAGTGGTGGCCCAACCAATTAAACCTAAATATTCTTCGTCAACACTCAATATTATCTGATCCGATGGATCCTGACTTTGATTATGCTGAGGAATTTAAAAAATTAGACTTGTCCTCAGTTAAAGAGGACTTGTATGAATTGATGACCAATTCTCAAGAGTGGTGGCCAGCCGACTATGGTCATTACGGACCTTTCTTTATCCGTATGGCATGGCATGCTGCAGGTACCTACAGAATAGCTGATGGTCGAGGAGGCGCTGCAGCAGGAAGTCTGCGTTTTGCTCCCCTAAACAGTTGGCCAGACAATGCCAACTTGGAAAAAGCTAGACTTCTGCTTTGGCCCATCAAACAGAAGTACGGTAAAAAACTATCTTGGGCTGACTTAATGGTTCTTACAGGAAACTGCGCAATGGAATCTATGGGCTTTAAAACTTTTGGTTTTGGAGGAGGTCGTGCAGATGTTTGGGAACCAGAAGAAGACGTTTACTGGGGACCCGAAGCTGAGTGGCTTGGAGACAAAAGATACACCGGCGATCGCGAACTTGAAAACCCACTTGGTGCCGTACAGATGGGGTTGATTTATGTCAACCCAGAAGGACCAAATGGAAATCCCGACCCTCTGAAATCAGCACATGACATCCGTGAAACTTTTGGACGAATGGCAATGAACGATTACGAAACAGTTGCTTTGATTGCCGGAGGTCATACTTTTGGTAAAACACATGGTGCAGCCGATGCCGATCAATATGTTGAGACCGAACCCGCCGGTGCTCGCATTGAACAGATGAGTACAGGGTGGAAAAATAACTTTGGTTCTGGAAAAGGAGAACATACCATTACAAGTGGTTTGGAAGGCGCATGGACCACTACTCCCACTCAGTGGAGTAATAACTACTTTGAAAATCTTTTTGGTTTTGAATGGGAGTTAACCAAAAGCCCGGGAGGAGCCCAACAGTGGACTCCAAAGGGAGGAGCTGGAGTGGGAATCGTACCTGATGCGCACAATTCTAAAAAAAGTCATGCACCCATGATGCTAACTACAGACATTGCCTTGCGAATGGATCCAGCATACGAAACAATTTCCAGACATTTTTATAAAAATCCCGAAGAGTTTGCCGATGCATTTGCCAGAGCTTGGTTTAAGTTGACCCACAGAGATATGGGACCAATAGAGCGTTACTTAGGATCTGAAGTTCCTCGGGAAACTTTGATCTGGCAAGACCCCGTTCCAAAAGTGGATCACGCACTGATAGACGAAAAAGATGAAGCGGCTTTTAAAGTCAAGATTCTGAGTTCAGGTCTGAGTGTTAGTCAGTTGGTAAGTGCCTCTTGGGCTTCTGCTGCTACTTTCAGAAACTCCGACAAGCGAGGTGGTGCCAACGGTGCACGAATTAGTCTATCCCCTCAAAAATATTGGGATGTAAACCAACCCGTTCAATTGGGAAAGGTCTTAGATGTGTTGACGAAAATCAAAAGTGAATTCAACGCAATCAATCAAAACAAAAAAGTTTCTTTGGCTGATTTAATTGTCTTGGCCGGAAGTGCAGGGATTGAAAAGGCTGCAACCAATGCCGGACACCAAATTAAAGTTCCTTTTACACCAGGGAGGACAGATGCTACACAAGAGCTAACCGATGTAGAATCTTTCTCAGTACTGGAACCTATGGCTGATGGATTCAGAAACTATGTGAAAGATCTGTATGAAATAGATGCTGAAAAGTTATTGATTGACAAAGCGCAATTGATGACATTAACGGCTCCAGAGATGACTGTTCTAGTAGGTGGAATGAGGGTACTCAACACCAATTTTGGTGATTCCAAGCACGGTGTGTTGACCGATCGTCCTGAAACACTAACCAACGATTTCTTTCTCAATTTACTCGACATGAACAACACTTGGTCGGCTACAAATGAGCATGAAAGTGAATTTGAGTGTCGTGATTTGACAACACACGCAGTCAAGTGGACAGGAACAAGAGTAGATTTAATTTTTGGTTCCAACAGTGAATTGCGAGCCATCGCTGAGGTATACGGTTGTGCCGATGGTGAAGAAAAATTCATCAAAGACTTTGTAGCAGCTTGGAGCAAGGTAATGGAACTCGATCGATTTGATTTGTCATAGGAGGACTACCTGGTCACTTCAAAAAATTAAAAACCCGAGCCAATTATGGTAACGGGTTTTTTTTAGGCTGCGTATTGGAGATGAATTTGTATTTTTGTTATATAAGTAGTATTCATGGCCAAAAAGCTTTCCCGTAGCCGCATTCCTGAGTTTTCGGAAGAAAAAAAATACCGCAGCAGAAGAAGACAAATTCTTTTGGGAAGTTTTTTGCTGACACTTGGATTTTTGATTACCACCTCCTTTGTTTCTTTTTTATTTAACCACCAATCTGATCAAAGTACCTTAGAGGTATTTTTTGAGAGGGAAGTTCAATCCCAAAACCTTTTAAATAAAGTGGGTGCCTTAGTGAGCCACTTTTTTATTTACCAACTTTTTGGAATCGCTGCTTTTATCTTTCCCTATCTACTAGTTTATACTGGTTTCTTACTTTTCTTTGATCGCAACAGAAAATATCTGCTCAGTCACATTAGTTGGGCATTTCTCTATTTGATGTGCTTGTCTATTTTTTTTGGGTTTTACCATATTGATTCTCCTTTGATGGGTGGATTAGTTGGTTTTGAAATTAATAGGTTTCTTGCGGCTTATTTGGGGAATTTGGGAGTAGCGGGACTACTTTTTTTTTTATTGATTGTAATACTGGTTTTGCAATGGCGATTGACCCCTGAAAAAGTCTTGATGTTTTTTCGTTCACAATTCAAAAAAAAGCAAACCCCTTCTGATGTTGTTGTTGAAAACAGCCTTGATTTAGAAATTGATGATTTTGTAGAGAAATCCACTCCTGTAACTCGGGTGAAGCCTGCCGACCAGATCGAAGTTAAAAAACCATCCGACGGAGAGGAAGTTACCATGGAAGTAGAGACTTACAAAGAAGAGGAAAGTTTGATGGACAACTTGGCCCAGTCTTTGGTCGAGAAACATGGATTTTTCGATCCTAAATTGGAATTGAGCAAATACCGTTTTCCAGTCAATGACCTCCTCAAAGATTATGGTGAAAGTAGCATTACCATCGATCAGGAGGAGTTAGAATTAAATAAAAATAAAATCGTGGATACCCTCAAGAATTACAACATCGGTATCTCAAAAATAAAGGCCACTGTAGGGCCTACAGTAACGCTTTACGAGATTGTCCCGGATGCTGGAATCAGAATTTCCAAAATCAAAAACCTTGAGGACGATATTGCCCTATCCCTAGCGGCATTGGGAATCAGAATCATTGCTCCCATTCCGGGTAGGGGTACCATAGGTATAGAAGTCCCCAACCAAAAGCCGAGTATAGTTTCCATGCGATCTGTAATTACCTCTAGTAAATTTCAGACGGCAGAGATGGAATTGCCTGTAGCCTTGGGAAAAAACATCAGCAACGAAACTTTCGTTGTGGATTTGAGCAAAATGCCCCACCTGCTTATGGCGGGAGCAACAGGACAAGGTAAATCAGTAGGATTGAATGCCGTTCTTACCTCTTTACTTTATAAAAAACATCCTGCCGAAATCAAATTTGTTTTGGTTGACCCCAAAAAGGTAGAGCTAAATATATATAGTAAAATTGAACGCCATTACTTGGCCAAACTACCTGATACAGAAGAGGCTATCATCACAGACAATACCAAGGTAATTCACACCCTGAAGTCGCTCTGTATAGAGATGGATAATCGTTATGAATTGCTCAAAAACGGAATGTGTCGTAACCTCAAGGAATATAATCAAAAATACCGGGAGCGAAAATTAAATCCTGAGGACGGGCATAACTTTCTCCCCTACATAGTATTGGTGGTTGATGAATTCGCCGACTTGATAATGACGGCTGGTAAGGAGGTTGAGACCCCCATCGCTCGATTGGCTCAGTTGGCAAGAGCAGTAGGGATTCACCTAATTATCGCCACCCAAAGACCCTCAGTCAATGTAATTACGGGTATCATCAAAGCGAACTTCCCCGCCAGAATTGCTTTTAGGGTGACTTCAAAAATAGATTCCCGTACCATATTGGATTCCGGAGGGGCAGACCAATTGATCGGACGAGGAGATATGCTTTATACTCAGGGTAACGATTTGACTCGAATTCAATGTGCTTTTGTGGACACACCCGAAGTCCAAAAGATTTCAGACTATATAGGATCTCAGATGGGCTATGCCAGTGCTTATGAATTGCCGGAATATGTGGATGAAAATACAAGTTCTCTCGACCTTGACCCCTCGGAACGGGATGATCTTTTTAGGGAGGCAGCAGAAGTGATCGTTACCGCACAGCAGGGGTCTGCATCGCTGCTTCAAAGAAAACTAAAACTCGGTTATAATCGTGCAGGAAGAATTATTGACCAAATGGAAGTGGCAGGAATCGTAGGTCCTTTTGAAGGAAGTAAGGCGAGACAAGTATTGATTTCCGATTTAAATGCACTCGATACACTTTTGAACAACCAAGATGCATAAATTTGCAATATGAAATTTAAAAATTACCTATTGTTTGTGTTTATTGGAATCGTAACAAATCTCTGGTCCCAAAACTCTGCTAAGGCGCAAAAATTATTGGAACTGGCTTCCAAGCAAATGGAAAGTTATGAAAATATCAAATTTGAATTCAGTTATGTACTCAACAACCGTATTGAACAAATTAATCAGGAGAGTTCTGGAAAGGTTACAGTAGCAAACGAAAAATACAAATTAAATTTTCTTGATGCAATTCAGCTATTTGACGGTGAGGTACTCTATACCATTGTTCCTGAAAATGAAGAAATCACTGTCACAAAACCACAAGAAGAGGATGACTTTGGAATTAATCCTAGGGAATTATTACAATTTTACAAAGAAGGCTATGATTACCACTGGGATATAATTCAAAAGGTAAAAGGAAAAAATATTCAATTCGTTAAATTAATTCCCACACAAGATAATATGGATATTCAATCTTTATTGGTCGGAATAGATACCCAACAAAAACATATTTACAAACTAATTGAAGTGGGAGAAAATGGAACCGTAACAACACTAACCATCAACAACATTAGCGTAGACAATTCCTTACCCGCTAACTTTTTCGTTTTTAACGAAGCATCTTATCCGAATTATTACATCAATTATTAGTGTGTTGAAAATAATTGATCGCTATATTATACGCCAATACCTAATTCGCCTAATCAGTGTTTTTGCTATCTGTATGCTGATTTTTGTGGTACAAACCTTTTGGTTATATATAGATGATCTGGCTGGTAAGGGTCTTGATTTTGAAACGATTTTTAAATTCTTAATCTACTTTACCCCTAGGTTAGTGCCAATCGTTCTCCCCCTTTCGATATTACTGGCCTCCCTGATGACTTTTGGTAATCTTGCTGAGAATTATGAATTTGCTGCAATGAAATCTACGGGAATTTCACTAGTTCGCTGTATGACAGGCTTATTTTTGGTTCATCTTGCCCTTGGAGTGGGCAGTTTTTATTTTTCCAATCATTTGATTCCTTATGGTGAAGTAAAATCTTATAATTTAAGAAGAAACTTGGCCAAGTTAAAACCTGCCATAGCCATTAGAGAGGGAATTTTTAATGATTTGGGACAAATGAGCATCAAGGTAAAGCGTAAATATGGTGATGATGAAAGGTTACTCGAAGATGTTATCATTCATGAAAAAACCGATGATTACAAAAATCGTATTGTCATTAAAGCCCAAAATGGTGAATTGAAGAGTAAAACCACCGATGCAACTCTCCAACTGGTCTTGTATGACGGAAATCGTTATGAAGAAATTGCAGGTAAAAATTATCAAGAGCGAATGCGTTTCCCTCATGCCAGGGTGCATTTCGAGGAATATGTAATGAATATTGATTTATCTAAGTTCAACAATGTAGATCTGACCGAGGAAAATTATACCACCACCTATAAAATGCAAAAAGTGAATCAACTCATAGTTAGCATTGATACCTTGGAACGTGATTTTGCAGCTCAAAGAAAAATATTTAGTGAAAACTTATACAAGAAGCATTACAGTGCGCAGATCAAACCGATTAAAGATCCTGAGGACTATGTTTCTGATTCACTCGTCATGGCTAATATTCTAAACATAGTCAAAACAGATAATGATTGGAGGTTAAATAAGGTTTTAGAGCGGTCTAAAAGTGATGTTGAAGAAATCCTTCGAGGTTTAGAAACTAAAAAAAGAACTTTTTTTTATTACCAAAAATTGATTAACCTACACAAAATGATCATGTTAGAGAAATTTGTATTGATTTTTTCTTGCGTCTTTTTATTCTTAATTGGTGCCTCACTGGGTGCCCTTATAAAAAAAGGAGGATTGGGATTACCTTTGGTATTGTCAGTCTTAATTTTTTTATCCTACCATTATATCGGAATCTTTGCAAAAAATGCAGCTGAAGACAACAGTATTAATCCAATTTTGGCCAGTTGGATTTCAACAATGATCATGGCACCATTTGCCTTTTACTTAACCAAAAGAGCTACCTCGGATGAAGGATTTGTAAATTTGGACTTTATTACAGTTCCAATTCAAAAAATCTATTCCAAATACATAGGGTCAAAATCATAAAAAAATTTATGTCAAAAATATCACTAAACAGTATCGAGGAAGCCATTGCATCCGTAAAAAAAGGAGAAATCATCATAGTTGTTGATGATGAAGATCGGGAGAATGAAGGGGATTTTGTGGCCGCAGCTGAGGTAATTACTCCAGATAAAATCAATTTTATGGCTACCCATGGAAGAGGTCTTATTTGTACTCCGCTCACTGAAAAAAAATGTAAAAAATTAAAATTGGATCGGATGGTAAGTTCAACTTCCGATCCTATGGAGACCGCATTTACCGTTTCGGTCGACTACAGAGGCAAAGACGTCACCACAGGGATTTCTGCTGCTGACCGTTCCAAAACCATTGGTGCAATGATCGATAAAAAAACACGTGCCATTGACCTGACCAGACCGGGGCATGTATTTCCTTTGATTGCCAAAGACGGTGGTGTTTTACGTCGTACTGGACATACAGAAGCTGCGATTGATTTTGCACGTTTGGCAGGCTTCGAACCCGCAGGTGTTATTGTCGAAATAATGAATAAGGACGGAACTATGGCTCGACTTCCAGAACTGCTTGAGGTGGCCGAAAAATTTAACCTGAAAATTGTTTCAATTGAGGATTTAGTAGCTTATAGGATGCAACATGACAGCCTAATCGAAAAAAAGAGTGATTTTCAAGTGGAAACTCGCTTTGGTCCGTTCAGATTAAGGGCTTTTCAACAGACCACTAATCAACAGATCCATCTTGCATTGACTAAAGGCAGTTGGGAAAAAGATGAAGCTATATTGACGAGGATCAATTCCCTGAGAATTAGCAATGATGTTTTGAGCATGTTAACAGGGGAAATCACAAAGGGTTTGGATGATATTTTTTCTTTAATTAATAAAGCTGAAAAAGGAGCCGTTATTTTTATAAATCAGCATCAATCCTCTGAAAATCTTTTGTCAAGAATTCAAAAGCTCAAAGGGATGCAACAAAAAGGAGAAATTGACAAAGCTCCTCCCATCGCAATGGATAGTAAAGATTTTGGAATTGGAGCACAAATATTACACAATCTAAATATAAAAAAACTGAACTTGATCAGTAATTCAAGTAAAATGCCAAGAGTAGGAATCACAGGTTATGGTCTTGAAATTGTGGGTTATGTTAATTATTAAAGCAATTGGCCATCCTGCTATATTTATATAAAAAAATCGATGGATTCAAAAACAATAAATATTATATTAGCAGCCTAAGGAGAAATGGCAGAGTGGTCGAATGCGGCAGTCTTGAAAACTGTTGAGGGTCACACCTCCGGGGGTTCGAATCCCTCTTTCTCCGCTTAATGCGCTGTTAACCCCTATTAATACTAGGGGTTTGTTTTTTTGAGTGCGGTCTTGCGTGCCGTTTATTTTTGAATCATTAAAAAGCTATTTCTTTTAAATGCAAACTCTAAAGTTTATCCCGCTCTTATTGTCAGGATTTATTTCAGGCATTATTCTTTATCAGTCGCTGATGATCGCCCCTTCGATAAACAAACTACTCAATAATCAAGATGCTAGTTTATATCTAAGATATATTTGGTCTAAATTCTTTATAATTATAGGAACATTATCTCTATTAAGTTTTACATGTATTTTGTTTTTTAATTCTAATCAAAATACAGCTAAAATTTTATCTGTTTTATCCGCTTTCTTTATGATAATTTGCTACATTGCTATACCATACATGAACCAAGCTAAAGACTCTTTAAATGAAAGTACATTCAAAATTCTTCATTCAGGGAGCATTATATTTACTATAATTACATTAATAATGAACCTTTCAATTTTTTTTTCATGGAAATATTAAGTAATTGAAAAAAAACTATTCACATTAAAAAAATTATAAACTGGCATAGCATGGAAAAGTCAATAAAAATTCTCGATCTAATAAAATCTCGAAGATCAATCATGCCAAATCAATACAATAAATCTATTATTGAAGATAGTGATATAAATTTAATTTTAGAGGCTGCTAATTGGGCTCCAACACATAAAAAAACTGAACCATGGAGGTATAAAGTTCTTAAAAACCAAATCAAAGATGATTTTGGAAAATTTTTGGCTAAAAAATACAAAGAATCAACTCCTAACTTTGCAAATTTTAAATACAATAACTTAATTGAAAAGACAAAAAAATCATCGGTAATAATATTAATTTGTATGCAACGAGATCCAAATGAGTCTCTACCAGAGTGGGAGGAAATAGCCTCTGTATCAATGTCTGTTCAAAATATGTGGTTAATGGCTACTAACCTTAAAATAGGAGCATATTGGAGTTCTCCGAGATTAATTAATTTTATTGATGAATTTATACCACTTGAGAAGGGAGAAAGTTGTCTAGGCATTTTTTATATGGGGAAATATGATGATCGAACATTTTTACGAAAGCCAAGACCTATTGATGATAAAGTCAAATGGTTTAAGTAGTGTAACTGGTCTAAAATATTAAATCTTTAATGATTTTCTCGATTCGATGTAAATCCTGAAAGAGTAGACCGGTGCTGGATAATAAGGATTATTCATTTAAACTGCATTATGTCTAAATCAGAGGACAATTGTTTTTGTGTTTTACAATAACCTACTTTTAAATGGCTTATCTCCCATTACTATGATAAGTTCACTACCCGCTTTTATATCCTCAAATTGAATACTCATTGACCTTTGAGCAATTTGATTAAGAAGTACTTTTTGAACATATTTGTTTTTAACTGTATTGTTCAATACTTTAATGGTAAAGCTTCCTCTGTCGAGAGATAAAGTTGCACGGTCAATAATAGGTCTTCCAATGTAAAAAGTGTTGTTACCGGGTGTCATTTGATATAGTCCAATTGCATTCATTATATACCATGCAGACATCTGTCCACAATCTTCGTTTCCTATGATACCCTCGGGAGTAGGTGTGTAAAAAGAATTTAAAATAATATCCAATATTTCTTGTGTTTTCCATGGTCGGTCTGTGAATTGGTAGAGATAGGGGATATGATGACTTGGTTCATTTCCATGGGCGTACTGACCTATTAGTCCTGTGATGTCTGCTGAAGCATTTTCTCCCGTTACTTTTGAGGAGGTAGTAAACAAATCATCTAACCAATCTCCGAATGCTTTTTTTCCGCCCATCAATTTAGCCAATCCCTCTGGGTCATGCAATACAAAAGGGGTCCACTGCCATGAATTTCCCTCAACAAAAGCACTTTCCAGGTGGTCCGAAAAATTTGGGTCAAAATTAGGATCCCAACTTCCGTCACTCATTTTACCTCTCATAAAAGAAGTCTCTTCGTCAAAATAGTTGGTATATGCCTTACTTTTTATATTATATTCTTTTGCCAATTCTTCTGCTCCTATGTAGCCTGCTATTTGAGCGATACACCAATCATAATAAGCCATTTCTAGACCATAGGAAACAGATTCTTTGCACTTATCCATTGGTACAAAACCCATTGTCTCCTTGTATTTGATGTGATCTGGCATGACGTTTTCTGCTCTTGTACCCCGATGTTTCCTATTAAAATTCTCTTGCCATTTTGAACTTTTAATACTAGCGGCGAGTAATTTTTCTGGAACAGAGTCTAGCAAACCTTTTTTAATAGCATCGGCTATCACAGCAGTGGCGGGATAGCCTACCATAGTACCTGTATAATTTCCATTCAAAGACCACTTTGGCAGTAATCCCCCTTCATCTGCTTGGGATAATAAATCATAAACCCACTCTCTAACTTTTTCAGGGTTGATTAATGTCATCATTGGAAACCATGTTCTAAAAACATCCCATAATGAATAAGCCGAATACCTCCGGGATGTTATGCTTTTATGAATTTCATTGTCCATTCCACGATACTCTCCATTAGTATCACTAAATATAAAAGGCGCCATATGACTGTGGTAAATAGCTGTGTAAAAATTTCTGAACACTTTCTCCTGTTTACATTCTATTCTAATTTTATTTAATTGTTTATTCCAAATCTTTTTGGCTTTTCCTACTGTCACTTCAAAGGAGTCTTTACGGTTTAATGTTAACAAGTTAATATTCGCTCCTTTAGCACTGGTATAGGAAATACTTACTTGAACATTAAGGGAGGTTAATAAGGGACCAAATTCAAGATATGCGAGCAAGTTTTTTCCTTTTACTTTATGACCTTTGGAGATTTTTCCATCTTCAAAAATTTGTTTATTTAATATCGGTTTGTCAAATCTTGCAATAAACCACACAGGATCCTCTTTTGCCCATCCATTGGTTTTTCTATAGCCTTTTACAGTATGATCATCTATAAACTCTATTTCACTTTCGATGAGAGTGTGGCCCCAGTTGGGTTGTAATACATGAGAGAAATCTACCATTAATTTGGCATTATCTTTCTCCGGATAGGAATACCTATGCCATCCCACTCGATCTGTACTAGTGAATTCGCAATAAATGTTCCAAGGATCAAGATTTATTGAATAGTAACCTACCTCTGCTGTCTCGTTTTCATGTTTGAGTTGACCTTTAGGTTTGTTTTCAATTGCCCCAGTAAATGGTAAAAAAAGAAAATCTCCAAGGTCTCCAATTCCTGTTCCACTCAGGTGATTATGACTAAAGCCGTAGAGGGTTTTATCATCATAATGATAACCACTACTTGCGTCCCAACCCATTATATGGGTGTCTGGACTTAATTGAATTTGTCCATGGGGGAGGGTCGGTCCAGGAAATGTATGTCCATGAAAACCAGTTCCAATTAATGGATCGACAAATTTGGTTAAATCGGGTACATCTTTCTTTACGGGATTTTTAAGATCACAACCTGATAATGAAATGATTCCCAAAAAAAAATATGAAATTAATTTGATTTTTGACATGAAAAAAATTCTTTTGCATTGTAATTTTTATAATTGATATGTCTATCGGTGGCGCTCCTTTCATTCAGACATTTCTTTGTCCTAAAGCTTTGGAACTTCCCAGAACCAAAAACGAACTTTAAATTGTAAAATTCATACTTAAAGGCTAAATTTTTTATAAAAATTTTTATTTATATAATTGTGCTATTATCAAAGTAACAACGAAAATACACCATAATTACCATGATGTGAAATTGAACAAGATTTAGTTAACAAGATGTTCCTGTGATAGAATAGAGGAACTCCATTTTCTGATTTTTTTTTAATAATCTCTTTAGACGAAAACTTCGTTTTATCTTCTAATTTAATTTTTATGGATTTATCTAGTAAATATGGATTTATTATTTCAGAAAAAACTTTTTTCTTTTTCATTACGGTTGCCAATGTAAAAATGTATTTATCATTTAAAATTGTGGATGTATAATAAAGTTTGTCATTAAAAGAAACAAATCCATTTGAATCTGAACTAATTTCACAATTAAATTTTTTTGGAGAAAAAAAACGTGTTTTATTTTGTTGGGTATAAACCTTATAAGTAGCTTCTTTCATACTCCACAATTTCCAAACCAAAAGAAAAGGATTTGATGCTGACTGAATCAAGGCCTGTTCATATGAAGAAAATTGTTTTTCTAAAAAACCTGAACGCCAATGATTGCTTTCTTTTTTAGCAAGCTTCAGATCTATTATATCATTGCCAATCAAGATTCAGATAATTTATTTTCTATTATTTTTAAAGCCGATTTTACCGAAAGCATATTTTCCATTGAATCGTCATCAATCTCAATATCAAATTCATCTTCTAAATCTAAAATAATATCAATTAAATTGGCTGAATTAATTTTTAAATCATTGATAAAATCTGTTTCTTCAGAAAGGTTTTTAAATGCTGTTTGGTCTTGGACGTATGGTTTTACAATTTTTTTTAATGTAGTGATTAGTTTTTTTCTTGTCATTTATTTAAGATTATTTCCGGATAAAATTAAAAGTTCAAAATAGAGGTTATTAATATTTCTTAAAAATAATGCAAGCATTAACATCCCCAAAACCAAAACTTGCTTTTGCTATAATATTTAATTTTGTTCTAGTCATTTTTGTTGGTATTTTTTCTTTTGAAATTAGATTCAGAATATCAGGATGGACCTCGCTACAATTTAAATTTGGAAAAATAAATTGGTGTTTTAATTGAAGTACTGTCGCTACATTTTCAATTGCTCCTGCAGCAGCAAGACAGTGACCAACCATTGACTTTAAAGAATTTATTAAAGGGAATTCTTTCCCTCTTCTGCCCAATGATTCGGTCCAATTTTCTATTTCTACTGGATCTTTAATTGTAGCTGTTAAGTGTCCATTTATCGCATCAATTTCTCTACTTTTTATGTTCGCATCTTTCATTGCATCTAAAATACATTTTTGGACTGCTTTTGAGTTTGGAGAGGTTAGAGTTCCACCGTTCCTTTGTCCACCAGAATTTAGATTTCCACCTAAAACTTCTGCATAAATTTTAGCTTTTCTATTTAATGCGCTTTCCAAAGATTCTAAAACCATGGCACCTGCACCACTTCCGGGAACAAATCCTGACGCATTTGCGCTCATTGGTCTACAACCTTTTTCAGGAAAATCATTGTACTTATAAGTCATTACTCTCATTGCGTCGAATCCGCCCCAAATATATGGGCCATCGTCACTACAACTCCCAACTAACATTTTTGTTGCTTTACCTGCCCTTATTCGCTCGAATCCGATTAATAAAGCCTCTGTGCCTGTTGAACAGGCAGATGAGTTTGTAGTTACCTGATTTCCTAGTCCTAGAATTCCTCCTAAATAAGCACTAATTCCACTAGACATTGTTTGCAATACCACATTACTGCCCAATCGTTTAACTTTTAAATTGTCTAGCTTATAAATTGAATCTCTAAATTTTTCAATTCCTGATGTTCCGGAACCAAAGACCATTCCTGAGCTGTAATCAGTTTCTGAGTTGTTGTCAATTTTAAACCCTGCATCTTTCCATGCATCGACACCTGCAATACATCCATATAAAATTCCAGCACTATTAAATCCTCTTAATTGTAATGGAGTAAGGTATTTATTCTTTAGCTCCTCAGAAATATTAGGAACTCCACCGATACAACAAGAAAATTTTAAATCCTCTAGTTTTTTATGAAACTTGATTCCAGACTTTCCTTTTTTAATAGCTTCTAAAAAGTTTTCTAAACCAATGGCGTTGGGTGCCACTACTCCCATCCCAGTGATTACAACCCTATTTTTAATCATTTATTTATTTTAACATTCCCGAGATAACACCTTTACAAACTAATTGGTTTTTCTCATTAAACAACTGGACCAAACATTTAAGCTTATTGAATCTAAAGTATATTTTTTCAGAAACCACATTAACTCTTTGTTCCGGGATAACTGGTAAAAAAAAATCTATATTATTTGAAGTGAGAAATAATTGAGGTTTTTTTAAGTCTGAAAACTTCTCTCTTAATAGATAAATTCCCAAACAAACTACACCTATTTGAGCCATAACTTCCGTTAAAATCACTCCTGGAGTTATAGGGTTGTCTTTAAAATGGCCTCGATAGAAATAGTCAGACTGTTTAAAAGTGTAGTTTCCAGTCACTCTGTTTTCCGAAATATAAGTCAATTCATCTACAAACAAAAAGGGCGATTGGTAGGGTAAATACTCTATGACAGTTTTTTTATTCAATTAAACAGTAATTATTTTTTTTTAAAGTAAATATTTAATGTCTCAACCACTTAAAAAATATTATATAATGTGGTCACCTCCATCAACTGGTATTATAGTCCCATTAATCCAAGCAGCCTCCTCCTTTGCTAATAAATATACAACATTAGCTATATCATCAGGTAACGTTAATCTGCCAAATGGATTGCGTGAAATTGAGTGTTTTTTAATTTCATTACTTGAAGGAATCATTCTAAAAGATTCAGTATCTGTAACTCCTGCTTGGATACAGTTAGCTTTAATTCCAAATCGAGCGAATTCTAATGCAATATTTCTAGTAATAGCCTCTAAAGTTACTTTTGCCGCAGATACGGCTGCATAATTCTTCAACGCTCTATTATTTCCCTCACTTGTAAAACTTATTATTCGAGCATCCTCTGAGAATAATTTTGCATCAAAAACAGATTTAACCCAGTCATATAAACTAATTCCCATAGCTTGAATAGTTAAGTTTAGGTCATCTGATTGTAATGTTGGAGTAGAATCTGAAACCATTGGTTTTAAATTTCCTCTTGCAATACTGTGAACTAAAATTTTTATTTTACTGCCCTCTAATTTTTTTCTTAAACTCTTAATCACAAATGATCTTTTTTCTGCTTTCAAAGCATTAATATTGTAACTAATGAAATCTATTGATTTATCTATAATTTCTTTGAAACATTCATCAATATTTCTTTTCTGTGCTCTACTGTTTCTGTGAACAATACAAATATTCATCCCATGTTTGGCCAATTTTTTTGCAGTAGCCAAACCCAATCCACTTGAGCCACCGAGGATCAACGCCCATTCTTTTTTGTTCTGAAATTCTCTTACCATTCCAATAATATTCTTTGTGCTGAAAATCCAGGACCAAAACTTAGCATCAAGCCCCTCTCTCCCTTTTGCCTGTCCTCCTCCATAAATCTTTCTAAAACGTATAAAACAGTTGCACTTGAAATATTACCATACAACTTTAAAATTTCCTTTGTGGTATCTAAATTTTTGTCTAATGATTTGAATAAATCCTCAATCGTTTGAACTATTTTTTTTCCACCAGGGTGAAAAATCAAATGATTTATATCCTCAATTTTCAAGTTGTTTCTTTCTAAAAAAGGATAAATAATTAATTTAAAATGATTGGAAATAGTTTCCGGAACCTTTTTGTCTAGTATCATTCTTAATCCAGTATTTACAAGCTTAAAGCCCATGATATCAATAGAATTATAAAAATGGTACATGCCTTCATCCATAATCATAGGCCCTTTGTCCTCTTCGTATGATGATAAAATAACACTTGCAGCACCATCTCCAAAAATTGCAGCACTTACGATATTTTCCATCGAAAAATCTTCTAGTTGGAAAGTTGCCGTTGGTGCTTCGACTGAGACAACTGCTGCTCTTTTGTTTGGGTTCGCTTTTAAAAAGTTTTTTCCATAAATAATACCTGAAACACCTGCCACGCAACCCATTTCTGTCACGGGAAGTCTAACAATGTCTTGTCTCATTTGTAAGCTATTAATTAAATAGGCGTCCAATGAAGGGATCATAAACCCCGTGCAACTAACGGTTATAATATAATCTATATCTGAAGGTAGTAAATTTACTTTTTTTAGAGATTTTTGTAGTGATATTTCAGCAAGCTTTGTTGCCTCTTTCATATAAATATTATTCTTGTCTTCAAATGAGGATTTCGAAAAGACTTCCTTTGCATCCATTATAGAATATCTTCTTTTTACTCCACTTCCTTTAAAAAGTTTTAAAACTTTTCTTTTAAATCTATCGTCTTGGCCACTCATCCAATTTTTTACAAAAGGAATTATATCTTTAGTTTCCTTACTATACTTTGGAAGTTTTTTAGCTACAGAAATTATTTTAATTTGCATAAAAATTGTAAAATAAAATTTTAATTAATAAAATCTTTTCTCATTATCCATAAATATCTGAAAGGCCATTTCCATTGAATTGAAAAACGAACTTTGATTTGACTTGAAATATATTCCAAATCTTTCCTCTTAAAAGCCCTTAAAACTGAAGTAAGTCCATCTTTTTTAAATGTTTTGTTTTTGACAAAAACTCCAATAAATTTAAATAGATAGTAAGCCAATTTATGTCTATGTAAATCATTAACGACAATACCTATTCTTGCTTTATTAATAGTTGTTTTCAAAAATGAAATGAGTTCTTTATTTTTAAAATGATGTAAAAATAGTGTACATAAAACAACATCATAGGATTGATCTTTAAAATCATCAGATAAAATATCAATCATTTTAAAGCAAATTTCTGGATGATTTTTTGATAACTCTCTTGCATAATTTATTGCTTCATTATTAGCATCAATACCAATTAAGTTAAATGAATATTTATTTTTTTTTCCAAATCTTGCAATATCACGTAAGATATCACCATGACCACAACCTAAATCTATAATTGTAATAATCTTATTTTTGGGTACTTTTTTTATAAGATTTTTTAATCCTATAATCGTTACCTTATTGCCTCCGAAAAGTCTATTTATAAGTTCTAGCTTGTCTAATGTGTCTCTAAGAATCTCACCCTTCATACTAAAATCATCCATAATTTCAATTTCATCAGATCTATGTGAAGTATCTACAAAAAAATTCATACAATTTTTACATTTTTTCCATGGGTAAATTTGATCAAAACAATTAATAAAGAAGGAATCATTTTTAAAATAGAATAGACAAATTGAGAAATAATCTTATTTCTGAATAATTTGGCTATTAAATGTCCAGTTACTAGTCGCTTTTTAAATTCTTTATTCCAATTTTTAATATATTTTTTTTCTAAGTTTTCCCTTGTTTTGATTTCTCCATTTAAAAATTGTAATATCAAATTACTTGCTAATTGTGCACTTATAATTGCCATTCCCATACCATTTCCACACAACGGATGAATCATTCCAGCAGTATCCCCACACATAATGACATGATTCTCAACAGGTCTTTTACTTTCAAATGATATTTGGCTTATTGTTAGTGGTTTTTCAAAAACGGAGGTTGACTGTTCAAATATTTTTTTTAAATGTTTGTTTTTATAAACAACCTTCTTTTGAAAGGTTGAAATATTTTTAAATTTTTTAAAGGATTTGTAATCTGTTATATAACATAAATTAATAGAATTATTTTCTACTTTAGATACTCCACAATATCCGCCATTAAAATTGTGTAAACCAATCATATTATCTGGAAAATTCCCTTTAACATGTAATTTTACAGCTAAGTAAGGTGATTTATTTTGAATGAATTTCCTTTTCATTTTTTGGTCTAGTTCTGATCTTTTACCAAAAGCACCTATAGTGATTTTACTTTTATAAGATTTTGAATTTTTTGTTTTAATAAAAAAAACACCATTTTTATAACTAATAAAGTTAACGGTGTCTTTTAAAACTTTAACCCCATTAAAACTCGCTTTTTTTAATAGCAAGCTATCAAAAAAAAATCGACTGATCCCGAAACCGCCAAGCGGGAGCTCGCCAGTAATTAAATTTCCTTTTATTGTGCTAATTTGGACTTTACTAATTTTTTTTGCTCCCTCTTTTATTGGATAAATACCTAAAAAATTTAAGTATGGAATTACCTCATTTGAAACATACTCTCCACATACTTTGTGTTTTGGATATGAATTTTTTTCTATTAGTAAAACACTCTGCTTGAATTTTGATAAATGTATTGCAGTGGTCAATCCAGCTATGCCTCCTCCCACTATTACTACATCAAATATTTTTGTTTTAGTCAAATTTAAAGATCAAAAGTGTTCTTGATTTACAACCATTTATTAGTTACATTTTATTTAGTTGTAAATGCTTGTCAAAATATATCTTACTTTTATTACGATACCTTAATTTACAAAAATTAATCTCTTTATGAAGATAAAAAAAATCTTGGCCCGTATATTCATCTCTGTGGTCACATTTCCTATTGTATTTTATATTTTGGTTAATTTTTTTGCTGGTGCGGGGAGAAAAATGGATCAGCCAATCAAGCCTGGAAACATTCAAATTCCAATTGATCGCACATATTCTTTCCACAAAAATTCAGACCTAAAACAAAAAATCCTCGATGGGTGGACATCTAAAACGCCTCAAAATTGGAAGCCCGATGAAAAAGTGAATTTAAAAAATTCACGTATTGTAATAAGTTGTTTATTGGAAGGTAAAAGGTTGGAGGAAATGAATAGTTATCTGATGAATCAAAAAGCAGTAGGTCACCCAGGATCACCCTGGTTGCTATATCCTCTGGGCGACTATGATTTTACAGCTATGGCATTTACAGCTCTACTTTACCTCTTTGGAGAAAGCCCTGACCTATTGTACCCCGAGACTAGGGACCACTTATTGGATAATATACTTACAATAGAGGGAAGTGAATTCAGAAAAAATGTCGGTTATATGTTTCTAGAGGATTCTGAAAATCATATTTTGATGACTGAAGGTTCTCGTTATTTAAAAAACCAATGGCTTAAGAATCAAGGAAATACTGATCCAAAATATGATAATAATATAAATGGTGTGGCTCAAAAGTTAAAGTTTTTTTTGGAGGAAATAGACACTTATGG
>CAJVZM010000009.1 GCA_913020475.1 uncultured Flavobacteriaceae bacterium | reverse complement strand
CCTCAAAGATCAGGAGCTTTAAAACAATTTGTTGCAGATATTTTAGGGCCAAATGATGACATAACTCATTTTAGATTTACAAAAAAAAATTTTAGAGATAATGCTCCAGCAGTAGTAGGAATAGAGTTGAAATTCACTGAAGATTTAAAATTGTTAACTGATAAAATGAAGAAGTATAAATTTAAGTTTGAATATTTAAATGAAAATGATGAACTATTTCAATTTTTGATTTAAATAAAATCAAAACTTTAATTTTTCTTGATCAAAATTAATATTCATCATTTTATTAGGTTAGTTTATTTTAGGCGTTGAAGCTCTTTTTCAAATTTCTTCATCACATAGAGGTGTAATTTGGCTTGGGTTAATTTATAGATGGCCCAAGGTAATTTTGGGACATACTCGTGTATGGCCGTAATTACATACTCATTTTCCAAAATAGATCGGAATTCCAACCATCCTAAATCCGTTCTTTTGGTCAACACCCCTCCGGTAATGTAAAAAAGCTGCCGATTGGGGGTGCTTCTATCTTCGATCAATTGCAATTCCAACAACATGATTCCCAAAAGGTAGAACCTCAAAATACTGCCGTTAAAACTGGGGTTAATCAGACCAGCAAACCTTTTACTCAACCAGATGGGATAATGTTTAGCCACTGATTGAGCATTGTATTTTCTGGGGTTATATATTCTTTGAACACTTCTGACCGTGTTTTTTTCGGCACTGAATTGATGAAAAGATGGAAGGGCGGGTGGATTTTGGGTGAGCGCTCTTTTTATACTCCTTTCTATAGGGGTAAACTCTATGTGATATAAATCCTCATATTCTCTACTGGGTATCATTCTATGCTTCAAGCTTTCTACCAGCGGTGAGACAAAGTTGATGTTTGAATTCCCAAAAATACTGACCCACCATTTTGAGAGTCCCACCGTGAAAAAGGGCATGGAAAAAATCAAACGATTTTTGTTCATAACTTTGGAAGTTTTTTTGAGTAGATCCATGTAAGTCATGATCTCATCGCCTCCAATCTCAATGTTTTTATTATAGGTTTTGGTGTTCCCCGCACATTGTTTGATAAGGGATAGAATATCAAGAACATCAATGGGTTGATTTTCGGATTTGGTCCATTCAGGGCATCCCATTATGGGAAGGTTTTTGATCAAACTAGAAACAATCCGAAAGGATGAACCTCCTGGACCGATTATAATACCGGCTCTTATAGCTGTCAGTGGTGTCTCTCTCGCTCCTAAGGTTTTTTCGACTTCGAAACGTGATAACAGATGATTGGAAATTTCATACTTATCTTTAGGTAATATTCCACCCAAATAGATGATTTGTTTGAGTTTATTTTTTTGGGCTGCTCTCGAAAAATTGTCAGCTAATAGTAGGTCAGTATCCTCAAACTTTCCTTGATTGAGTCGTGTGGAAGGTTGCATGGAGTGAACCAAATAGATAGCAATGTCCGCTCCTTCCAAGGCTTTTTCAGTGCTAGACATGGAATACATATCAACCATCCGCCAAATAATATTTTCATTGGGATTGGTTTTGACTTTTTTTCGGCTCAAGGCGATGATTTGATAATCATCTTGGAATTCCTCAATGATCCAGCGCCCAATGAAACCGGTCGCTCCCGCCAGTACGATTGTTTGTTTCATTACCCTAAATGTATCAAATTAAGCGCATAAGGGAAATGCTTTTTTGTAAAATAAAAATCTTTGGAAGGTGAGGTAAATTAAAATTACTTAAATTTACAATGAAAATTAAAAAATCTGACCTGACGGTCTTACATTATAAAAGTGTTGTGTGTTGTTAAAATTGGGAAACCAATGAATTAGCAACTGATGAAAAGCTTTCCATTAGTTCGGAGAGCTTTCTTTATTTTATGGCACAATCAAATTAAGTTGTTTGGGAAGTACTTTAACCTCCAAACGTTTTGATGCTACTAGCAGGAATTCTCCATCAATTTGTACACATAAATCACTCGACTCCAAAAGAGAAATTTTTAAGGCCGACAAGCGAATTAAATTACATCCTTTGGTGGTTAATTTACGTCCCATTAATGCATTGACTATAAATATGAAATTATTGAAAAAATTTGATTTTTCCATCCAAAATACGTCCATCAATCCATCGTTCGAAAGGGCCTGAGGGGTTAAGGAAAAATCGTATCCCTGTTGGTTGGTATTAGAAACGAGCATCACAAACGGGCTGATAGTTTGTGAATTTTCATCGTATTCAATTTTAATTTTTTGATATCTAAAACTCAAGATGGCATCCAAAAAGGCAATAATATAGGCCCAGATTCCATGCCATTTGTTCTTTTGATAAGTGCGAATAAAATGAGACTCAAGGGCGCAGCCCATGTTTCCAAAAAAATAATGTCCATTGACCTCTCCCACATCCATTTTAGCGACTTTGTTCTTTTTAATTAGTTGAACTGCCTGAGAAATTCCAAATGGAATTTTAAAATGTCGGGCGATTCCATTTCCCGATCCCAGAGGTATGATGGCCAGAGGAATTTCTGTTCCAACTAACCCACGAGCAACTTCATTAATCGTTCCATCTCCGCCGCAAGCCACCAAGAGATCAGCTTTTTCTTGGATGGCCTTCTGAGCCAGATCGATGGCGTGGCCTTTTTTGAGTGTATTTAAAACCTGAAGTGAATCCTTTTTTTTGTCAAAAGTTGCTTCTATTGACTTGTGTAATTTTTTCAGTGCATAAGTCCCAAGGGGTTTAACAATGAAATATATCTTCATTAGTGAGAATTTTGAATACTGCCAGTTCCCGACATTAGGGATTCAAAATAATCCTCTAGATACATGCTGCATTTCTTTTCTAAATCAATCATCTTCTGAGTTTTATTTCCAATGAGATTTTTTTCCATGTTTTTATCGTTAATATCATAAAAGCCGATAGCCTTTTCACCATTATGGACACAGATAATATTTTCATCCATCATGAAATAACTTCCTCCACTAAAATAATTAATTACAAATGGATGATATTCTTGGTCAGAAATCAAGCTTCTTCCCCAACTTTTAAATGGTTTGGAGTAGTCTAACAGATCGGCAACTGTTGGGAAGATGTCCATATGACTGGCCAAACGCATATCTACTCCTTTGAGTTCGCTCTTGGGTTTGTAAATCATCAAGGGGTTGGCAAAACGATTAATGGTTTTTTGATAAAATGGGTAGTGAACCTGATTGCTGTGGTCGGCAGTAAATATAAAAATTGTGTTTTCAAACCAAGGAGCGTTATGACTTTCTTTAAAAAAGTTTCTAAGGGCATTATCAGTATAACCAACACATTGGTGCATAGGAATGTTTCCTTTGTCAAATTTTCCTTCGTAAGCTTTTGGGATCACATATGGCTCGTGTGAGGTAATGGTAAAAACGGAACTGAGGAAGGGTGTTTTTTGTTCATCCAAAACCGTTTTCATATAGCTTAAAAACGGCTCATCCCAAATGCCCCAAGAGCCGTCAAATTCTTTATCATCATTAAATTCGGTTCGGCCATAGTAGCGCTCAAATCCCAAGGTATTAGCAAAGCCCAAAAAGCCCATGGATCCATTTGCCGCACCGTGAAAAAAAGAAGTGTGATATCCCAATTCGTTGGCAATAGAAACTACAGAACCTACGTCTTGTCTAGAATAAAGCGATGATGCATATGAAGTTTCAAAAGAAGGAATGCCTGCTAAAATCGAAGGCATGCCATGAATTGATTTTCTGCTGGTAGCAAAACCATTGGGAAATATTAAACTGTGACTGGCCAGTGAATCTAGAAAAGGGGTATAACTCTTGTAGTCGGGAATGTCGAAGGGTTCGTTCAATGCCCCCCAATACTCTCTTCCCATACTCTCTAAAATAAAAACGATTACATTGGGTTGCCTCTCAAACCTTCCCGAGGGAGGGTATTGTTTTATAGTGTTCAGTTCATTTTCAACCTCTTCATCGCTAAAGAGATCTTTTGATTTATTGAAATTGTCTTGCCCAATTGTTTTAAGCAGTGTAAAGGTACTGCTGAGCACCACATCAGCCTGTTGAGGGGTTCTTACATTGTCCATTGCATCAATCAATGTGATAGGACGGGTACTTTTTTTGAAATCACCCCCACGAGCTCCCAAAATAAATAGTGCAATGCTTCCAAAAAACAAAATAAAAGAGCTAAGACCATAACGCCAGTAGTTCTCTATAATAACAGGGTAAATTCTCACCTTTTTATAGGCCAATGCCAATAAATAAAGCATGGCGATAAAAAGTATGATAAGGTGTAAATAAACCCAAGCAAAATGGAATAATAAACCAGTTTTGTTGGTTTCATTTTCAACAACTTCCAAAAAATTATTCATCAATCTGTTTTGATTGAATCGGTAATAAGCAAAGTCAATAAAATTGAGAGAAAGAAAAAATGCATTGCATAGCCAATAAACCCAAAAAAGAACCCTTTGATATTGTAAATAAGTTGTTTTTTTCCAGGGAATGATTGACATTAGAATAAAAATCATATTGGAATAAACGATGGCTACATTATCAAAGCGCAGGCCATAATAGCATAATTCAGCAAGATGGGAGATCGATTTTACCTGAACCAAATCGTTGTTAAAATAAACAAACAGTAGCCTACAAAAGAAATAGCAGAAATAAACTAGGATAATACGATAAAAAAGTGCGATGAATTCTTTAAGACGTAAATCCATAATCTTCAATCATCCGCAAATATAAGCTTTACAAACCTTTTTTTCTTAGGTAAAAGAAAGTATAGACATCATATTTTGGTGAAATTTTAGTTTTTTTTTGAAAAAAGTAGGGTAATTGATTTCTAAATCGGGTTATAGGTGTAATCAAAAAAAATAAATTGCTATGAAAATGAAAAGATTTACACTAATCGCATTCGGTCTTAGCTTAATTACCTCCTGCTCGGAAGATGGGGTAAGTGGTTTTTCGGAAAATTTAAGCACGACTACTGTAATGGAAACGATTAATTCTATTGCCTTTGAAGAAGACATAGAAGAATTGGTGTCAGAAAGTATGAACTTAAGCTCCAATTCTAAAAGTGCTCGATCTGCAGATACCGCAGTAGATATAGGGCCTAAAAAATTTAAGGGTGACAAATACGGAGATTGTGCTACAGTTGTTGAAGACGAAGAGAACAACACCAAGATCATCTCTTTCTCAGAGGATTGTAAGGGAAAGCGTGGTCAGGTTCGCAGTGGAACTATGATTGTTACTTATTCAGAAACCCAGGCTGAGGCAGGTAGTTTTAGACAAGTCACCTATGATGACTTCTATCTAAATGGGATCAAAATTGAAGGAATACGAAGAACCGAAATCATTTCGATAGATGATAACGGTAGCAAAACGATGCGAACTACCATGACCGACGGCAAAATGATTTATGAAGACGGTACTTTCAGAACCAAAAATTCTGAAATGACTCGTTACACTCATGTAGAAAATGACAAAAAGCAATACAGCTCTCTGACGGGAAGCAAATCTGCAATCAGTTCAGAAGGGGTTAGCTTTTCTATGCAAATCACCACACCCATTAAATTCGTCTACAATTGCGATGATCTTGGATTTAAAAAAGGAGGAAAAATACCTGTAGAGGGAGTCAAAGTAAACATGGAAGGCGATCAAACTGTTACCACTGATTTTGGTGACGGCACTTGTGATTTTCTTGTAGAGATAACTAAAGATGGTGAGGTGGAAACTGTCGATTTAAAAGACTTGAAAAGAGGAGATCGTTTTAAAAATATTTTGAAAAAGAAAAGAAAAAAGATATAATTGAATTTTCCTGTTCATTGTCTTGTCCAATTCCTATGATATAACTTATCTTGGGAATTGGATTTAACGAATTAAAAATTGACGGCCAAAGATTTTAAAATGATTTATGATTTGCACTTTGATGACCTTAGACGATACCTTACTTTTCGTTCGGGGGATCAAGACTTATCGGGAGATATTGCTCAGAACGTTTTCATGAAAGTTTGGATCAAAAAAATTGAAATTGGTTCGGGCAACATCAAAAGCCTTCTCTTCAAAATGGCCACCGATGAGTTCATCAGTCATATCCGAAAGAAAAAAGTAGAAAAAGAATACACTGACAGTATTGACATAAGATTGATGTGGGAACCTCAGATAGATGACGGCCTTTCAAATAAAAAACAACGATTTGAAAAAGTCCTCAATCAATTACCAGAGAAACAAAAGATAACCTTGATGATGAATAAGATGCAAGGACTTACTCACAAAGAAATTGCAGAAATACTAAATTTGTCACAGAAAGCGATTGAAAAGCGCATTCGACTGGCCCTAGAAACCCTAAAACAAAATCTCAATCACGGATGAGTCACAAAAAACAGTTTTCAGATCAAGTGATCAACGATCTTTTTTCTAAGTTAGAAATATCGCTAGAAAAAGACAAGGATTTGGTTTGGTCTGAAAAGTTTGAAGATTTAGTTAAAAAGGACGCCGTTGTACCCTCAAAAAAGCGAACCTTTTTCAAGCTATACTGGCAGTATGGGATTGCAGCTTCCTTTTTCCTATTGTTGGCTTCAACCTTCTATTTCAGTTTCCAAAGTACTGTATTGGAAGAACCCAATCTATTAGAAATAGCCCCTAATACCCAACAAGATCTTCTAGCAGATCAAACCATGATTGAATCTCTCTTTGTGGAGGACAAGGAATTTGATGAATGGTTTGAAGAACAATATATTTTAAGTTCAGTCAATTAAGAACGATGAAAAAAAACAATGCTTTATTCCTATTTTTTTTGGTCATCGTCTTTTGGTGCGAGGGATTAATGGCACAGCGTCCCTCTGTGGATAAAATTTACACTACCAATCAATTGGAAATGATTGAATCCCAAAAAAATCTGGTAAAGCAAAATAGAGAAGCTTTCAGAAATTCTCTTTCTGAGGATCAAATAAACATACTCAAAGACAACTCTCTTTCACTCGAAGAAAGACAAAAGGAGTTGATGAAGACCCTGTCCTCCTCCCAAAAAGGTGTGCTAAAAGGCAATCGAGAATCCCTTAGAAAACTTAAATATGATTTTGCCAAAACGCTTTCCGAAAAGCAAAAAGGGGCACTTAAACAACGCAAGCAATACTTAAGAGATCGGAAAAATAAGCTTAAGGATTATAAATCTGGTTTTGACGGCCGAAGAGAAAAGCTTAAAGAAAAGAAACAGAACTTTAAGGGGCGCACAAAAAAATTAAAATCCAAACCCTAAGTTTTTTACTTTTTGATTGGGATATCCCCTCATTCATTTTACTATATTTAGTCAATGAAAAAACTCATTTTCTTTGGTTTTTTAGTACACTTTTATTGCTTTTCACAAACCGTGGACGAGGATGCTATTTTGGATGAACTGTTCCAAAGCGAAGATTTATTTTTGAATCAGTTTTCATCTCATAATCTATATGCCAATTTCTCATTTGACGAAAGTGTTTTTTTTGCAGGTAGGAATTTTGATATTGACCAGTTCGGATTTACACCTAGTATTAGTTATATGTATGGAGAAAACTTTTTTGTCAGCATGAGTTCCGCCTATTTTAGTGAGCTAGATCCCAATTGGGATTTTGTATCGATCAGTAGCGGATATTCACTTTTTCTTGATCAAAGGGAAAACTGGAGTCTGACGGGTATTTACAGCAGAATTTTTTTTAATGCTGACGCAGAGGAACTTAACCCTAATCGATTTACAGTCGCTTTGGTCTTTCAAAAAGATAAATTAAGGATGCGGCTGGCTGGAGGCTATCTCTTTGGAGGCTCGACTTCTTTTTACACCTCTTCAGCTGCGAGTTACGAAATTCAAATTGTGGACAGTGATAAATGGGATGTAAATATTAGCCCTAAGTTAAGTTTTTTGATGAGTGAACAAACCGTCAGTGAACAAATTGATATAGGGATATTCAATACTCAAATCTTAGAAAAAGATGTATTTGATTTGATCAATACTCAATTGAGTTTTCCCATAGAATTGGATAAAGGAAATTGGGATTTTGAATTGTCCTATAACATCAATTTTCCTAGGACTTTAGCCAGTGAGAATGATTTGAGTAAAACGGGTTTCGTATCTTTTTCGGTGGGTTATTTTTCTTCCCTTTAAAATTCCAATAGTTTATTATCTTTAAGAAAAACTAGATATGATTCAAAGTAGCAAGAAAGCCCCCTTTTTTTTAATATTTCTTGTTTTATTGATAGAAGCTTGTGAATCCCAACCACGAAAATATGTAGAAGCACCTTTTAAGGCTTTGGATACCCTTTCGACCAACGATTGGTGGAACCGAAAAACCTCCAAAATTGTCAACACAAAAGTGCCTAGAGATCAGGTTATAGCTTTTGGAATTTATACTACTTCAAACAATACCCTAAAACTCTCCGCTCAGCTTTTCCCCCTTTATCCGAATGAGACCCGAACCGTCAGATTGGAACTCTATAAAAACGACCAATGGGAGGAGGTTCAATCCCAACAGTTAAGTGAAATTGGGTGGTCGGCTTTGTTCAGAGTCGAAGATTGGGATATGAACCAGTCCGTTAAATACCGATTGTTACATGGAAAAAACGCCCAATTTATAGGTACTATCCGGAGGGATCCCATTGACCATAATCAAATCAGTATGGCAGCATTGTCTTGTAACAGTAATAAAGATAGGGGCGACAGAGAAGAGTATGTAAAAAATATTAATGCACTAGATCCCGACTTTGTGTTTTTTGCAGGAGACCAATCCTATGACCACAAAGAACATACCGCCGCTTGGTTAAAATTTGGCCTGCAATTCAGAGAAGTTTTTAGAAACCGTCCCTGCGTGACTATTCCAGATGATCACGATATTGGCCAGGGCAACCTGTGGGGTGAAAGCGGAAAAAAATCGATGCGCAAAGATGGTAACGACGGAGGCTATTACTATCACTCGGAATATGTCAAAATGGTAGAAAGAGCTCAAACCGCTCATTTGCCCGACGCCTACCACCAAGTTCCTTTGGAACAAGGTATAAAAGCCTTTTTTACAAGTTTAAAGATTGGCGGGGTGGACTTTGCAATCATAGAGGATCGAAAATTCAAATCTGGACCCAATGGAAAAATCCCCAAACAAGGTCCAAGAGCTGATCATATTAATGATCCGAACTATAATCCAGAGAGTATAAATTTACCTGAATTAGTATTGTTAGGAGATCTACAGCATCAATTTTTGGAAGAATGGGGGAGGGACAAAAATGCTCAAATGAAAGCGGTGCTGTCCGCAACTGGATTTTGTGGAGGAGCCCATCTACACGGCAGGGCAAGTAATCGCCTTCATGCCGATTTGGATTCCAATGGATGGCCTCAACACGGAAGAGACAAGTCTCTAAGTCTAATCCAAAAGGCAGGAGCAGTTCACATTGCTGGAGACCAACACCTACCCACCGTAATTCATCATGGTATCAACAATTATGAAGATGGCCCGTGGGCCTTTGTAGTTCCTGCCATTATCAATAATTATTATAGCAGATGGTGGTGGCCTGAGGACGAAATGCCTGGCGAAAACAACAACGATATTCTTCCTTGGACCGGACGATATCTCGACGGTTTTAAAAATAAAATTACCATGCATGCCTATGCCAATCCGGATTCTGAGTCTAGAGGAGCGGGTTTTGGTTTTATTCGATTTAACCTTAATAAAAAGGAAGTTACTTTTGAGTGTTGGCCAAGGGGAGAGGATGTTTCCCTTCCTGACGCAAAACAATTTACGGGATGGCCCATAACGGTGAAACTTTGAGATTTTTATGAGAGAACTTTACATACTTATATTACTAGTCTGTTTCGCTTGTTCGGAAGTCTCCGAAAATTCAGTCAGCCATCCCAATGTCCTTTTTATTTTGGTGGACGATTTGGGGTGGAAAGACCTTAGTTGTTATGGAAGCTCTTTTTACGAAACTCCCAATTTAGACCGTTTGGCCAATATGGGTTTTCGTTTTTCTCAGGCCTATTCCGCTCATCCTGTATGCTCTCCCACCAGAGCCGCCATTATGACGGGCAAACACCCCACCCGATTAAATATCACAGATTGGATCCCTGGTCAAAATCCCAAAAACCGAAAATTGCTTGGTCCAAATGATATTCATGCCCTACCCCTTCAAGAAACCACTATTGCAGAGGCATTACAACAACAGGGTTATAAAACATTTTTTGCTGGAAAATGGCATTTGGGGGATCAAGGATTTTTTCCAGAAGATCAAGGATTTGAGGTTAACAATGGAGGCCATCATAGGGGTTCGCCTCCCGGGGGTTATTATTCGCCCTACAAAAATCCAAAATTGGAGGATGGTCCAAAGGGAGAGCAGCTGACCGACCGACTCACCGATGAGTCACTCAGATTTATTTCCCAAAATCAAGACAATCCCTTCCTGCTTTATCTTTCCTATTACACTGTTCATACCCCCATTCAAGCCCATCGAAATTATTTGTCAAAGTTCAAAGCCAAAAAGAAAACATTAAAAGACACTTTGGCCCTCAAAATTAAAGATCAAGGGGGTTATACGGTTCAGAATCAGTACAATCCTGAATATGCTTCCATGGTGTATGCGTTGGATCAAAATGTAGGTAGATTGATTGATCAATTGCAAACCCAAAATTTGATGGACAATACCCTTATCATTTTTACCTCCGACAATGGTGGGTTGACTACTCTTGAGAAAGAAGATAGGACTGCTCCCACAAGTGTTTTGCCCCTTCGGGCGGGAAAAGGTTGGTTATATGAAGGAGGGATAAGGGTTCCCCTTATAATCAAACCTCCACAAAACAAGATGGCTAAGGTCGTCGATCTTCCAGCCGTTAGTATGGACTTTTATCCCACCATATTAGATTATACTAATATGCCAATGAAACCAGAACAACATCTTGATGGGATCAGTCTAAAGCCTCTTTTGGAAGATAAAACTGACACCACCCATTCGATCATTATTTGGGATTTCCCCCATTATCATGGCAGTGGTTGGACCCCTGGTAGGGCGTTACGAAAAGGTCCCTGGAAAGTGGTATATTTCTTTGAAGAGGATTATTATGAACTCTATCAGATTGAACAAGATCCCGAAGAAAAAATCGACTTGGCCAACCAGGAATTGGCCAAGCTTGAGGAATTAAAAAAATTGTTAAGTGATTGGGTCGAACAAATGGGAGCGCAATCCCCAACAATTAATAAAATTTAAGACCATGAAGAAAATATTTCAGCTGATTTTTATGATGGTTTTGGGTGTCAGTTTTGCACAGTCACCCTCATACAAAACCATTATAGATTTACCATATTACGACAATCCTGTGGATGGAACTTATCAAAAAGAGCGGTGTAAGTTAGATTTATATTTTCCTACAGATGTTGAGAATTTTCCTACCATAGTGTGGTTTCACGGCGGTGGACTCAAAAGCGGATCAAAATCGATTCCAGAGCCATTAAAGGAAAAAGGATTGGCTGTGGTGGCTGTCAACTATCGCTTACACCCCAAAGTTAATGCACCAAAATACATCGAAGATGCGGCAGCAGCCGTGGCATGGGTGTTTAAAAATATAGACCAATATGGGGGAGACAGTTCGCAAATCTATGTGTGTGGATTTTCCTCTGGAGGTTATTTGTCATTGTTGGTGACTTTAGATCAAAAATGGTTAAAAAAACACAGTATTGAGGCCAACCAAATCAAAGGGGTTGTTACACTTTCGGCCAGTACCTTTACCAATCATACCATCCGAAAAGAATACGGTATGAAAATTACCCAAGCTTTTATTGATCACTATGCTCCTGCACATCACACAAGGAGAGATGCGCCACCAATCACACTGATTACGGGAGATCGAGAAAAAGAATTTTTTGGTACGTATGAGGAAAATGCCTACTTGAGAAGAATGTTAAAACTCAATGATCACAAACTAAACGAATTGATAGAAATTGGCGGTTATGGACATGAAATCGTTGAAGTTGGAATCCCATTACTTTTAAAAAGAATTAATTTCTAAGATTTACAAATGATTAAATACATTATTAAAATTATCTTGATTGCTCCATTTTTAATCGCTTTTGGTGAAAATGAGAATGAATATATTGAGTCGGTTCCTGGAACCGATGAAAAAGTTGAAATGGTATTAATTCCTGGGGGAACGTTCACCATGGGAAGTCCAAAGTCTGAAAAGGGTCACTTTGGAGACGAAGGACCCCAGCACCAAGTGAAAATTGATCCTTTTTGGATGGGAAAATTTGAAATTACGTGGGATCTATACGAACTTTTTGTTGCTCGTAATATTGATAGCAAAAGACCCCAACAGGCCAAAGGAAGGGAGGTTAATATCGACGTTGATGGTGTTTCTGGAGCTACCCAGCCCTATACCGAAATGAGTTTTGGTATGGGAGTTGAGGGATACCCAGCCATTTGTATGACCCAATTGGCAGCAGCCAAATTTTGCGAGTGGCTTTCTGCCATGACAGGCAATTTTTACCGCTTGCCCACCGAGGCAGAATGGGAATATGCTTGTCGAGCTGGAACAAAAACTGCTTATTCATTTGGAGATAATCCCGCAGATTTAGATATTTATGGTTGGCATTCGGGGAATAGTGGAGGTGCCTATCATCAAGTGGGTCAAAAAAAACCCAACCCGTGGGGGCTGTATGATATGCATGGAAATGTTTCGGAGTGGACTTTGGATCATTATGTTCCAACTCTTTACAAAAAAAGAAAAAGGAAAACCGCCAGCAATCCTCTTCAGAAACCAACCAAAACCTACCCCCGCGTTGTTAGGGGTGGTGCTTGGTCAGATCAGCCTAGTCGGTTGAGAAGTGCAACAAGAAGACCTTCTTCCAAAAAATGGAAGAAAAGAGACCCTCAAATACCAAAAAGCCTATGGTGGCACACCGATGCTCCATTCGTAGGTTTTAGGGTCGTAAGACCAACGAAAACACCATTGCCCGAACAACAAAAAATATACTGGAATTAAAAATTATCCATAAAATGAAATCTAAAAAAGACAACTCAATCAGTAGAAGAAATTTTATAAAAAGCTCTTCGCTAGTAACAACCGGAATTTTTTCTGCGGGTCTTCCCGCGGGTGCCATGGCCAACGTCTATGGAAACAAAAAACTAAAACTCGCACTTGTAGGTTGCGGCGGTCGCGGAAGAGGTGCTGTGGTTCAAGCCCTTCAGGCCGATGATAATGTCGAGCTGGTAGCTATGGCAGACGCTTTTCAGGATAATGTTGAAAATAGTCTAAAAGCCGTTCAAGAACATTTCGATGGTGTAAAGAAAATTAAGGTTAATTCCAAAAACCTTTTTTCTGGTTTTGACGCTTACAAAAAAGCCATCGATTTGGCTGACGTTGTTATCCTAACGACCCCTCCAGGCTTTAGACCCTATCACTTTGAATATGCTATTAATAATGGTAAACATGTCTTTATGGAAAAACCTGTGGCTACTGATCCTGTAGGCGTCAGAAAAGTACTGGAGGTGGCTCAAAAGGCAAGAGAAAACAAACTCAATGTTGTAGTAGGATTGCAACGTCATTACCAAAAAAAATATATCGATTTGTATCAAAAAGTACAAGACGGTAATATTGGAAAGATCGTCGGTGGACAGGTTTACTGGAATAGCCCTGGTGTTTGGGTAAGAAAAAGACAGCCTGGACAAACCGAAATGGAATATCAAATGCGCAACTGGTACTATTTTAACTGGTTGTGCGGAGACCATATTTTAGAGCAACATATACATAACATTGATGTGGCCAACTGGTTTATTGGAGGCTATCCATCCCAAGCCCAAGGAATGGGAGGAAGACAAGTAAGAAATGGAAAAGATCACGGAGAGATTTTTGATCATCATTTTGTAGAATTCACCTATGATTCTGGAGCCGTAATTTCTAGTCAGTGTCGTCACCAACCGGGATGTATGCGAAAGGTTAATGAAAACTTTCAAGGAACTCAAGGTAGTATTAATACGGGTAATGGACAACTTACCGACTTGGAAGGAAACGAAATGTACAAATATAAAGCGGGGCTTAAAACAAATAGTTCCAAACCCAGTAATTCTTCAGCCGATCCTTTAAATGAACCAAATCCCTATCAGGTAGAGCACGATGAATTATTTGCCTCGATCCGAAACGGCGGTTTGATAGCCGATGCTGAAAATGGAGCCAAAAGTACCTTAACTGCAATAATGGGAAGAATGGCGACTTATTCTGGGAAAGTCATTACTTGGGATCAGGTCATGAATTCCAATTTACAAATCATGCCTGAATCGATGGATTGGAATAGCAACCCTCCCAGCATGCCAGATACTAATGGGATGTATCCGATTCCAACACCAGGAATAACCGAATTTTAATAAACCAAACAAAATGAATAGAAGAAATTTCACCCAATCCACTTTGATCGCAGGAATGGGAATGGCAACCACTCCCGGTCTCTTTGCACAAAAGGGCACTGCGGCTCCCCATCAATTCAACTTGAAATATGCCCCTCATCTGGGGATGTTTAAACACTCAGCCGGTGACGATCCAATTGATCAACTCAACTTTATGGCAGATCAAGGGTTTACAGCTTTCGAGGACAACAACATGAATACCCGGCGGGTCGCTTTGCAAGAAAAAATGTCTGTCACCATGCAGAAAAGAAATCTGACTATGGGGGTTTTTGTGGCTTACAAGGACTTTAAAAATCCTACTTTGACAGGTGGGAAAGCTTCCGATCGTATTGCTTTTTTAGAAGAAATCGAAGCGTCTGTAGCCGTAGCCAAAAGGGTAAATGCGAAATGGATGACTGTAGTTCCAGGAACTGTAGATTTGAAATTGGTGGAGGACTATCAAACCGCTAATGTGATCGAAAGTCTTAAACAAGCTTCAGCCATTTTGGAACCCCACGGAATCGTGATGGTATTGGAACCCCTAAACTGGTACCAGAATCATGCGGGATTATTTTTAAAAGAAAGCCCACAAGCTTTTCAGATTTGTAAGGCAGTCAACTCTCCCTCCTGTAAGATACTTTTTGACATTTATCACCAACAAATCCAAGAGGGGAACTTGATTCCTAACATCGAAAAATGTTGGGACGAAATCGCCTATTTCCAAATTGGAGACAATCCTGGAAGAAATGAGCCTACAACAGGAGAGATCAATTACAAAAATATTTTCAAATATATACATTCCAGAGGTTTTAATGGGGTTATGGGCATGGAACACGGTAATTCAAAAACCGATAAAGCTGGTGAAATCGCTGTAATTGATGCCTATAGAGAAGTGGATGATTTTAGATAACAAATTTACGGAAAATTTGAGAGTGTTGGAAACGTATTTAAAATCATGAATTAGTTTGAAACCCTTTTTACCCTCTCAAAAAAACCCATGGAATGCTGAGCAAATCAACTTGGTTTTTAGACGGTTGGGTTTCGGTTGTTCAATATCCGACATCAAACTTTATTTGAACTCTAGCCCTGGAGTTCTAATCGACGATATCCTAGATGGTGCATCGAGTATGGAAGTTACGCCTCCCCCTGAATGGGGGCATTGGGATAATAAGCAATTCAACAACTCCGCAAAAAACAAAAGCTATTATCATACCCTTTGGCAAAAACAAGCCTTTAAGGACATCGCCAATAATGGATTTAGGGAGCGATTGACCGTCTTTTGGAGCAACCACTTTGTCATTGAGTATAGAGACGTTAACCAACCCGCCTATCTCTATCAATATTACACCTTAATTCAATCCCATGCTCTGGGAAATTTTAAAACTTTTGTCAGCGCGATGGGACTGGCTCCCGCCATGTTGCTCTATCTAAATGGCTATGAAAACAAAAAAAATAGTCCAAATGAAAACTACGCCAGAGAACTGTATGAATTATTCACCCTTGGCGAAGGCAATGGATATACTCAAGAGGACATCACTGAAACTGCTAGAGCACTGACAGGTTACAACCGAAAAACCAGTTTGGGGGTTATAGAATTCAATGAAAATACATTTGATAACGGTAGTAAAACCATTTTTGGTAGTAAGGGAAAATGGGGATATGGTGACGTAATAGAAATTCTTTTCGAGGAGAAAAAAGACCTTATTGCTGAATTTATTTGTACCAAAATCTATCGATATTTTGTAAGTCCAGATCCAAATTTTAGTATCATTTCGTCCATGGCCAATACCCTCAAAGAGGAGGCATTTGAGCTCATGCCTGTTTTAAAAAAATTGTTTAAAAGCCAGCATTTCTATGATTCGGTCAACAACAATGTTATCATCAAAAGTCCTATTGATCTAATGTTGGGATTGCATCACTCACTCTCTTTTCAATACCAAGACAATGTTGATTTGGAATTGAACCTGAAGAATAAATGCAGGGATATGGGACAAGAAATTTTTTCCCCTGTAGATGTAGCAGGGTGGCAAGGCAATCACGATTGGATCAATTCTGAAACCCTTCCTAAACGTTGGGAATTTGCAGACTATTTGTTGATCAAATACTGGAAAAAAAACAAAAATCAGTTTAAAACTTTTATCCAAGCTTTGGTGGGGACTGATGAAACCGATTTAAGAACCATTGTTATTCAACTCAAAGACTTTATGTTTTGTCCCTTTCAAATCAAAGAAGAAGAAATGACAGACGCCATAAATATTTTCATGGGCGAAGTGCCCGAAAGTTATTTTGAGGACGGCACCTGGTCTTTGGAGAGCAACAGTGTTTCCAGACAGGCTTATGATCTAATCCGTTTTCTGATTACCCTACCTGAATTTCAATTGAAATAAAGATGAAGCACCGCAAACCAAATGAACTGCATCTTAAGTCCCATGATAGTGATCATGTACAATGGGATCGGAGGGGTTTTTTGAGAACCATAGGTATTGCAGGATTAGGTGCTGTTTCGTCTGGAAACAGTAGCCTCTCGGTGGTCGAATCTCCACTTTTGAACCAAGCCCTATCAGATGCCTACTCTGATCGTATTTTAGTCCTCATTCGACTCAAAGGTGGAAACGACGGTCTCAACACCATTATTCCGCTAAATGAATATGATTTGTACGCCAAAAAGCGTCCTAAAATTCATATTCCGGAAAACAGGCTGCACAAGCTCAACGATAATTTTGCTATCCCAAATTTTATGAATTCCATTACTCCTATGTGGGGTGAAGGAGCCATGAAAGTGATCCACGGAGTTGGCTATGAAAATCAAAATTTATCTCATTTTAAATCTTCCGAAATCTGGGCTACCACCACTCCCGATAGTGAAATTTCTTCCGGATGGATGGGTAGATACTACGAAGGGAAATACATGGATTATATGAACAACCCTCCCGAAAAACCCTTGGCTATTCAAATTAGTGGGGGCGGGAATATGGTTTTTGATGGAGATCTGACAACGTATTCTTTTTCTGTTTCCAGTCCCCAACGTCTCAAAAGAGTCGCCGAAAACGGCACTCTATTCGACAATCAAAACAATGGGAAAAATCTACACGGACAGCAGGTTTCCTTCTTGAGAGAAGCATCAAACACCACCTTCCGATATGCATCTGTGATAAACAAAGCCTATGAGAGTTCCAAGGCGTTTGATGCTTACGCCAATGATAATTTCGATTTACAAATGAGTTTGGTTTCTCGTTTTATCAAAGGAGGGCTGGGCACCAAAGTATATATGGTTTCACTGGGCGGTTTTGATACACATGCCAATCAGCCCTCACGACATGAAGCACTAATGAAAAGACTGACTAATGCCATCCAAACATTCTATAAAGATTTGGATAATTATGGGATGGCCGATAAAGTCATTTCGATGACTTTTTCTGAGTTTGGCCGACGTGTGGCCGAAAACGGTTCCAGCGGAACCGACCACGGCTCTGCCGCACCCATTATGCTTTTCGGGCCTGCACTTCAAGGCAATGGTTTTGTTGGTAAGCACCCTAGCCTATCGGAATTAGACAAACGGGGCAATATGGCCAGTGGTATCGACTTTAGGTCGGTTTATGCTTCTGTTCTTACAGATTGGCTGTGTGCTGATCCGGTGGATGTAGGCAATGCCATTAGCGGCCCTAAGCCCGATCTTTTAGGATTAGGATTGGGATGCGATGGATCGGAGAACCTGCCTCTTACAAATGATCCGCTGATGCCACTTCACGCTGCAGTCAACGGAGATCTAGGAGTAAGTTTATATTTGACAATTAACGAATATTCTCAGGTTGAAATTACTGTCTTTGATGTGTTGGGAAGAAAAGTAGGCAACACCATCGACACCCGTTTAAGCTCAGGGAGACACACCCTTTCTTTAATTGATTCTGCTTCCCATGACCTTCCTTCAGGGCAGTATTTCTATAAAATCATGGTCAACCAAGACAAAACCTATAGTAAATCTTTTCTACTTAGATAGAGGCTATTTTTGCCTAATTTTATCGAAAACTTCCTCTACCATTCGGCCCAATTCCAAGGCATCATTATGACTCCACAACTCACTTTCTTTTTTACCTGAAGCGATACAGCGGTTGACTTCATTAATTTCGTAGATATAACCGTTGCCAGTTGATGGAAATTCTGCATGTATAGTCTTTCCGCATTGGGTCAAGCTAACTTTTTGGGTATTGTGCCAAAAACCATGCAACAGTATTTCTCCCTCGGTCCCCCCCAACTTGGCGTTGTTGTCACTTTCGTTGGCAATGCCGCAATAGAGTATCGCCTGGGCATTTTCATATTGCAAGATCATTGAGGTCTGAACATCTACCCCTGTGTTTGCAAAGAGGGATTGGGCAGCGATATTTTTGGGTTTACCAAAAATAAGATAGGCCAGAAAAAGGGGATATACCCCAATGTCCAGTAAAACCCCTCCACCTTTTTTTGGATCCAATAAACGATGAGAAGATTCTACATTAAGCCTGTAAAAGGAAAACTCGGCAAAGAGAAATTTAGGGTCACCGATCTGTCCCTCTTCAACCCATTGTTTGGCTTTCCGAATGGCGGGATTAAAACGTGACCACAAAGCCTCCATCAAAAAACAATTTTGTTTTTGAGCTAGGGCAATCATTTCCTGCATTTCTTTTGTATTGACCCCCAAGGGTTTTTCGCACAAAACTCCTTTTCCCGCTTGTAGTGCTGCCAAGCTCATCGATTTGTGGTTTTGGTTGAGACTGGCAATATAAATGACTTCAATTTCCGGATCATGATACAAATCCTCATAATTATCATATGCTTTTTGAGCGTCAAATTCACTCTGGAAAGCCTTAGCGCGGTCAATATCACTCGAAGCAACTGCAATCAATTCAGCTTGTGGAGCCCCTATTAAATCCCTAGCAAATTTTCGGGCAATATTGCCCAAACCAGCGATTCCCCATTTTATTTTTTTGCTCATTCTCTATAACCCTTAATTTTCTAATTCAATTTAAGATTTTATCAATTAGGATTACTTACTTCAGTTAATAGAAATTTTTATAATTTGTAGATCTCTTAAAAAATCAAATCCAATGAAAAAATTGATACTATTCATTTTTCTAATCACACTTCTTACTTCTTGTGAGCAAGAAAAACCAAAGCCCCCCAATATTGTTTTTATAATGTCCGATGATCATGCTTTTCAAGCGGTAAGTGCGTATGGACATGATTTGAATAACACTCCCAACATTGATCGTATTGCCCATGAGGGAGCCCTTTTTAATAAGGGCTTTGTAACCAACTCCATTTGTGCCCCCAGTAGAGCTGTTATGCTTACTGGAAAGCACAGTTTTGTCAATGGAAAGGTGGATAACATCCAAGACTTTAATTGGGATCAACCGAATTTTGCTAAAAACCTTCAGGCGAGCGGTTACCAGACTGCTATGGTTGGTAAAATCCACCTAAGAGGACTCCCACAAGGATTTGATTATTCTGCCGTTTTGCCTGGTCAAGGTCATTACTACAATCCCGATTTTATCATCAATGGATTAAAGGAACGCATTCAAGGTTATGTAACCACCATCACCACCCAATTGAGTTTGGATTGGTTAAAAAACAAAAGGGATAAAACCAAACCGTTTTTATTGTTGTATCACCAAAAGGCTCCTCACAGAAATTGGCAATCCGAAGAAAAGTATTTGACCCTTTTTGACGATAAGACTTTTGATTTTCCCGACAATTTCTTTGATGACTATGAAGGTCGGCCAGCCGCGGCTGCACAAGAGATGATGATCGCCGCTTCCGAAGAGCAGATTGCCGCAGCTAATGGCAACGGAGGTCACGGACGTTGGGGACACGATTTTAAATTTCTCGTTGACCCCTATGGCAGAGACACTCGATTCAATAAAGAACTCGATCGCTTTACCCCCCTACAACGGGAAGCTTGGCTTAATGCCTATACCCCAAAAAATGATGCCATGAAAGCCGCCAAACTCAAGGGTAAAGAATTGGCCCTTTGGAAATTCAACCGTTACCTAAAAGACTATCTCAGAACCATACAGTCTGTTGACGACGGAGTTGGGGAGTTGCTGGATTATCTCGACCAAAACGGCTTAACGGAAAACACCATAGTCGTTTACACATCCGATCAAGGATTTTATTTGGGAGAACACGGTTGGTTTGACAAAAGATTCATGTACGAAGAATCCCTTAGGACCCCGCTTTTAATGCGTTATCCCAAAGAAATTAAACCAGGTACTCATATCGATCAACTGATCCAAAATTTAGATTTTGCTCCCACCTTTTTGGACTATGCAGGGGTAAACATACCCGAGGACATGCAGGGAGATTCTTTTAGAAAAGTGGTCAGCCAGGAAAACAGTGAGTGGCGTGATGCAATCTATTACACCTATTACGAATACCCATCAGTACATATGGTCAAAAGACACAATGGGGTAAGAACCGATCGTTATAAGCTCATTCATTTTTATTATGATATTGACGTATGGGAAATGTACGATTTGGAAAAAGACCCTTCGGAAATGAATAACATCTATGATGATCCTGCCTACGCTGAATTGAAGGAAATGATGCACAAAAGATATGACGAGATGCGAGAAAAATATGGTGACTCTGATGAATTGGATAAGCAATTTATCGACAGCTATGTCAATCGTTAAATTCTTTTAGTTGAAGTTAAAAAATCCCTTTTTGATGTTTCGCTTAAAATGGATTTTTTATAAAAAAACTTTAGCATTATGAAACCATTTTTGGTTCCCTTTTTGATTTCGATTTTAGTATTGGGCTGTCATTCGCCTGAATCCAAAAACCCCAATTTTATTTTGATAATGGCCGATGACCAAGGATGGGGTGATGTTGGCTACAACGGTCATCCCCGCCTAAATACCCCCAATTTGGATGCCATGGCGCAGAATGGGGCTGTCTTTTCACGTTTTTATTCGGCAGGATCGGTTTGTTCTCCCACTCGTGCCAGTGTGATGACTGGCAGGCATCCCTCCCGTATGGGGATTTGCAGTGCCAATTGCGGTCATGTCAAAGACCAAGAGATCACTTTGGCCGAAATGGTCAAAGAAAAAGGCTATCGCACAGGGCATTTTGGCAAATGGCACTTAGGCACTCTCACTCGTGATGTATTGGACGCCAACCGTGGAGGCAGAAAAAAAAACGATATGCATTATGCTCCTCCGTGGAATCACGGTTTTGACGTTAGTTTTGTTACCGAATCCAAAGTACCGACCTGGGATCCTATGATCACCCCTAACCAAAATGCCGAGGATGTCAAAGCCTCTTTGAAGGAAGGCCAACATTTTGGTACATACTACTGGACTGGTCCTGGAAGACAGGTAACCGAAAATCTCCAAGGGGACGATTCCCGTGTTATTATGGATAGGGTGATTCCTTTTGTTGAAGAATCTGCGGCCAAAGGGCAAGCCTTTTTGTCTGTGGTATGGTTTCATGCGCCTCATTTACCGGTTTTGACTGGAGAAAAATATAAATCTCCATACGCCCATCTCAGTGAGGGCCAACAAAATTACTATGGAGTCATTTCGTCTTTGGACGAACAAGTAGGCCGACTGAGAAATAAACTCAAAAGCCTAGGAATTGCTAACAACACCTTGGTTTTTTACACCTCCGATAATGGCCCAGAAACCTCACTCCAAGTAAGAGATAAAAACATCCCACACGGAAGGGCTCAAGGAATTACCAAAGGCTTAAGAGGAAGAAAAAGGAGTTTGCACGAAGGGGGTATAAGAGTTCCTGGTATTGTGGAGTGGCCGGGGCAAATCAAAGCGGGAATTCAGATTGATACTCCTTGTTTTACCTCCGACTACTTCCCAACCATTGCCCATATTTTGAAGATTGATCTGGAAAAATACCAACGACCTTATGACGGGGAAAATCTTGTACCATATTGGAAGGGTCAAAAACAAAAAAGATTCCAACCCTTGGCTTTCCAATTTGGAAAACAATTCGCCTTGATTGACAATCAACATAAAATGTACGGTATTTCTGACGGTTCAACACAACTTTTTGATCTGTTAAATGACCCATCTGAGGAAAAAGATTTATCAAAGGCTGAGCCTATTTTATTAAAGGATTTACAGTCTAAATATCAAGACTGGAATACAAGTATTCAAAACAGTCAATTAGGCAAGGATTATTGAATTAGTCTTAACTTGCAGCAGATTTAAATGCTAGTTATATCAATGAAGCACATTAAAGAATTGATCGATTTGATCACTTTAGAAAAAAAAGGAGAAAACACTTTTGAGGGTAGAAATTTCCAAACCTCTTGGGGTCGCGTTTTTGGTGGACAAGTATTGGCACAATCGCTTCATGCGGCCTATCAGACGGTTCCTCAGGATCGCTTTGCCCACTCCCTTCACGGTTATTTTATCTTGGGTGGAAATCTGGATTTACCCATTACCTATGAGGTTGACATTATTCGCAATGGAAAAAGCTTTACCACCAGACGTGTCGTCGCTTTTCAGCAGGGCAGGGCCATATTCAATATGTCAGCCTCATTCCAACTCAATCAACCCGGTGTAGATCATCAATTTTCCATGCCCAACTTTATTCCCCCCGAAAAACTCTTGAGTGATTTAGAGCAGTTGGAAGCACAAAATACCGATATGGAGGCCTACAATCGATTTAAAAAAATCAAACCTGAGGTCATTGAATTCCGACCAGTAGAAAAACTCAGCCTAAGGGATGATATAGATGCCCCTGCTGAAAGTAATTATTGGTTTCGTTCCAAAGAAAAAACACCTTATGGAATGGATATCCAGCACCAGTTATTGGCCTATATCTCTGACTACGGCTTACTGCGTACGGCCACCTTGCCACACAAAAAAGAGTTGAGTAAATCCCCTACCTTTTATACCAGCTTGGACCATGCACTTTGGTTCCACCGTCCTTTTTCATTACAGGAATGGCTACTTTATGCCATGGACAGCCCAAGTGCTTCCAATTCCCGTGGATTTTCTAGGGGTTCTATTTTTGACCGCGATGGCATTTTGATAGCCTCTACTGTGCAAGAGGGACTTATCCGACAATTGACCTAAATGAACTGAAAATCCTCGACGATTTTCAGTTTGGAGTTTACTTGCAAAGCGAAGTAACTCCTCACCTAACCACTCATAGCCGAGATCCTTAGGGTAAATCATTTCACCATAGGTTTCGGGGTTAACAATATCAAGCCCTTTTCCAGAGTAATAGTGATCATTGTTGGGCGTAAAGATTTAAACTCAATAATATAAATTACTGTTTATTTCTTTTCCCACTTAGCTTCTTTTACTTGGGCATTTCTTTTTAATTTGCAATAAATCGTTAGGATGGAAATCGGATTATTGGCTATATCGGCTTTGACTTTAGGGTTGTTGCTGCTTTTGATCTTTAGAAAACAAGGCAACAATGTTATTAGTGGTGAATTGAGGGATTTGATCAAAGGGGAGTTTTACCAAAACCGGGACGAGTTAACAAAAAATCTTCGGGAAACACGTTTGGAGATCACCAAAAGTATGGAACGTCTCAATGAGGTTTTAGGTATAAAAGCCAAAGAGGACAGGGAGGAGTTAAGTACTAGGCTTAAGGATTTTCAGGATTCTTTTTCAAAAAACGTTACTGCCTTTAACGAGCTACAAAAGCAAAATTTTGAACGCCTCAATCAAAAGCAAGACGAATTAGTAAAATCCACGGAGTTGAAGCTGGAAAAAATGCGAGAAACTGTAGACGAAAAACTACATAAAACCTTAGAAGACCGTTTGGGCAAATCATTTGAATTGGTTACTCAGCAGCTGCTTAGGGTTCAAAAGGGACTTGGAGAAATGCAAACCTTGGCGGCTGGAGTAGGCGATCTGAAAAAGGTGTTGAGTAATGTCAAAACCAGTGGGGTTTTGGGGGAGATTCAGTTGGGCAATATTTTGGAACAAATTTTAGCTCCCGAACAATACGACACCAATGTAAAAACCAAAAAAGGCTCAGATGCTTTGGTGGAATACGCTATCAAACTACCGGGAAAAAGTCATAGTAGCGGTCCAGTTTATCTTCCAGTGGACGCAAAGTTCCCTCAGGAGGATTATGCTCGTTTGCAATCGGCCTATGATGGTGGAGATCCTTTGGCAATTGAAACCTCCCTCCGTGCTTTGCTCAATGCTGTTAAAAAATTTGCCAAAGACATTGCCACTCGCTATATAGATCCACCCCATACAACCGATTTTGGGATTATGTTCTTACCTTTCGAGGGTTTATATGCTGAGGTGACCCGTCATCCTGAAGTGATCGCTCAACTGCAGAGGGAATACAAAATCATACTCACTGGCCCCACTACTTTGGCAGCCATGCTCAACAGTTTACAAATGGGCTTTAAGACTTTGGCGATCCAAAAACGCAGTAGTGAAGTATGGGAGGTTTTAGCCAGTATCAAAAAAGAGTTTTCTACCTTTGGAACGGTCTTGGAGAAGGCCCAGAGAAAGATTAAAGAAGCAGATAACGAGATCGAAAAAATGGTAACGACACGTACCCGTATTATGTTGTCCAAACTCCGAAAAGTGGAACAAATAGAACCTACCGAAGAAAATGAGGCAAAGGAGGAAGACGATCTCTTTAAACTACCTTAGCTAGAGTCCCGAGACGACTTCTATTTCGGGATGTTGGGCTCTAAAATCTGCAATTGCCTTTGGTGTGATGCGGGTATTCCACAGGAATAATTTTTTAAGGCTTTGAATTTGACCTAATGTCATCAGAGCTGTATTATTGACACTAGTGCCGTAAAGGTTTAGCTCGCTGAGGTTTTCCAAGTTTTTCAGAGCTTTGATGCCCTTGCTAGTCACCGATGGGTTTTTTTGAATCTTGAGTCGGGTGAGGTTGGGAAAATCACTTAGGAAACTCAGGTGACCGTCGTTAAGCATACAATCTACTAGGTTTAACCAGATTACATTTTTTTTTATTTGCTGAATGTTGAGTAGGTCTTTAGTTTTGATCTGGTTTTTGGTGAATTTTAGATCTAGAAAACTCTGTTCGGGATTTAGAAAACGCCAAATGTATTTTTTTTCTTCTATGGATTTGAGTTGATCAAGGGTGGGAGAAGCCAGAATAAGGGTTTCCAAATAGGTTTTTTCTCTCAGATCCAGACCGTATTGGAGTTCCAGCAGTCGCTGGATTTTCGGGTCTTTCCTTGCCAAAGTTACAGGCATTTGTTTTTTGGCACCATTATCGATCCACCATTCTAGTGTAGCGACTTGGTCATAGCTAAGCGGAACCCCGGCTGGGGGCATGAACTTAAGGTGGTCTTGGGGAAAACTTACCCTTTTGTAAATCAAACTTTTATAAGGATTTCCTTTTTGAATACCTGCACCACTGTTCCCTCCTTTGATCATGCTTTCGAAAGCGGTCATATTCAGTCCGCCATAAGCTTGATTCTGGTTGTGACAGGCCATACATTTTTCTTCCAAAACGGGGTGGATTAAATCTTCATAAACCATTAAGGAATCGGCTTTAGATCGTTCGGATTCGGAGAGTTTCACTACTGATATTTCTTTTTCAACGTAAGGAAGATTTTCGAGTAGGTAATTTTGACCGTGGGTCATTTCTCCACCAAAATGACCTGTAATCATCAGCAGCAACATGGTGATCAGGTTGATGGAACGGTTAAAGGGTTTTGAAAATCGAAAGTTGATGTATCGCAATATCCAGACGATAAAACTCAGACTTACGAAAGCAATTCCGCTCCAACGGTGAATGGAGATTTGTGATTCGAAATAGTAGCCATTGTCTCCCAAAAGCCAACCAAAGAATGAGGCCAAAAGTCCACTAAAAAAGGTAAAGAACCATCCCATAGTAATTACTCTGTGCACGCTGTTGTTTTTATTTCGTATAAAAACATCAATGGCTAGGGTCAGAAGGACAATGCCAATAGGCAGATGAACTATCAGAGGGTGGAGACTACCTAGGAAATCGACGAGTTCTGTCAGCATATTTTAGGCCAAGACTTCGTTAACCACATTGCCGTGCACATCGGTCAATCGGTACCGTCTTCCTTGGAATTTAAATGTTAATTTTTCGTGATCGATACCCAAAAGGTGCATTAAGGTGGCCTGAAAATCGTGAATGTGAACAGGTCTTTCGGCGATGTTGTAGCCAAACTCATCAGTAGCACCGATGGTGATTCCTTTTTTCACCCCTGCTCCTGCCATAAAGATGGTAAAGCAACGCGGATGATGGTCCCTACCGTAGTTGTCAGGTTTGAGCATCCCTTGGGAATAGTTGGTTCGACCAAATTCTCCTCCCCAGATGACTAAAGTATCTTCAAGCAAACCTCTTTGTTTAAGGTCTTGAATAAGGGCAGCAGTGCCTTGATCGGTTTCTTTGGCCTGCTTTTTTATATCCTTTGGTAAGTTGCCATGTTGATCCCAACCTCGGTGATAGAGCTGAATGAATTTGACATCTTTTTCGGCCAATTTTCGGGCGAGTAGGCAGTTGGCAGCAAAGGTGCCAGGATTTTTACTGTCTTCACCGTAGAGGTCAAATATATATTCTGGCTCATCAGACACGTCCATTACTTCGGGGACGGAAGTTTGCATACGGTAGGCCATCTCGTAGTTGGAGATTTTGGTTAAAATTTCAGGGTCTCCAATGTCGGCATGCTGAATGCTTTGTAGTTTTTCAAGTGATTTGAGTTGTTCTTCTCTAATGTCACTGGATACGCCCGGGGGGTTTTCGAGATAAAGAACAGCATCTTTTCCAGAGCGGAATTGTACCCCTTGGTGTTGGGAGGGGAGAAAGCCGTTGCCCCAAAGTCGGGAGTAAAGGGGTTGTCCGTTTTTGCCTTTGGTGACCAAAACTACAAATTCGGGTAGGTTTTTGTTGTCAGTTCCCAAACCATAGCTGAGCCAAGATCCTATGGACGGCCGGCCAGGAAGTTCCGATCCGGTTTGTATCATGGTCATGGCAGGGTCGTGATTGATGGCATCAGTGTACATTGATTTGATAAAGCAAAGTTCATCTACGATTTTTGACGTATACGGCATGAGTTCACTCATCCATGCGCCGCTTTGTCCGTGTTGATTGAATTGGAACAATGACCCAGCCATAGGGAATGAACTTTGTCCAGAGGACATGCCGGTGAGCCGTTGCCCTCCGATGATACTTTTGGGAACTTCTTTACCAAACATTTCATTGAGTTTGGGCTTGTAGTCAAAGAGATCCAATTGTGAAGGGGCGCCGCTTTGAAAGAGGTAGATGATCCTTTTGGCTTTGGGAACAAAGTGGGGCAACTTCATTTTATTACTTTCCAAAAGGTTTAGAAAGTCACTTTGACCATATGCATTTACGGGACTAATCAGTGTGCCTAAAGAAAGTGCTCCTAGCCCGAGAGAAGTTTTAGTCAAAAAATCCCTTCGGGAGTAGTTCTTATTTTCATGATGATGATCGTTGCAGTGCATGTTATCTTTTGGTATATGTTTCGTTATGGTTGAGTAATGTATTTGCAACCATTGTCATGGCAGCGGTTTGTACACTATATATGCTTTTATCTCTTGGCTTTTCGCCAACGCTAATGACCTGATACGCCTTGTCCCGGTTCTGTTTAAAATATTGATATTGGCTATTGTAGAGATCGACCAATATTTCTAGTTCTTTCTCCTTGGGATGGCGTGCGGTGGCCAATCGGAATCCGTGGCTGATTTGTTCTTTAAGAGTGTTTTTGCTTTTCATGATCCGTTCTGCAAAAACTCTAGAGGCTTCAAAAAATTGCGGGTCATTGAGCAGGACAAGCGCTTGAAGTGGAGTGGAAGTTACCTCTCTTTTTACTGTACAAACCTCTCTGGAGGTGGCATCGAAAGTAACCATATTTGGGGGTGGTGAAGTTCGTCGTACAAAGGTGTATAGCCCTCTTCTGTAAAGATCTTCTCCTTGGGATTCTTTGTATTCTAAAAGAAAGGCGGAGAAGTTGCTTTTTTCTTTCCAAAGCCCCTTGGGCTGATAGGGCCTAACACTTTCCCCTCCTACTTTGGAGTTGAGAAGGCCACTGACTTTTAGTGCATTGTCTCGTATTAACTCTGCTGGTAGTCGGGAGGAATTGGCGCGAGCCAAGAGGAGGTTGTTAGGGTCTTTTTGATCTATAGATGGATTGCTTACCGATTGTTGCTGGTAGGTCTTTGAAAGCACCAATTTTTTTATCAGTGCATTTAAATCCCAGTCTTTGCTAAAACTTATAGCCAGCCAGTCAAGTAGCTCAGGATGGGAGGGCAATTGTCCCTGTACTCCAAAGTCATTGGGTGTAGCTACGAGTCCTTTTCCAAAGATCATTTGCCAATATCGATTAACGGCGACTCTGGCGGTGAGAGGGTTTTTGGAGTCAAATAGCCACTGGCTAAGGCCCAATCGGTTTTTGGGTAAATCTTTGTCCATGCCAGGCAATATTTCCGGCACTTTGGCTTCAACGGTATAAAGAGGTTCGCTGTAATTTCCACGGTTGTAGAGGTAGGTAGGGCGAGGTTCGTCCATTTCACGCATGACCATGATTTCGGTTATTGGGGCATAGGTTTTTAAATATTTTTCGCGGTTTTCTTTGAGTTGTTTTTTCAGCTCAAGGATTTTGGAATCCTTTTCAACGAGGTGTTTTTGAATTACCGGCCATTTGATTTTTTCTTTTTCTTCCGTGTTTTCAGAGTGAATTGATTGGACTTCGAATGGGGTGAGTACTCCCTTGAAAAGTTTTAATTCGTCAAGCTTGCCGCTAAATAATCCGTAGTCTCCTGTAGAGCCCTCATAGGATCTTCCAATGATAACATTCTGTTTCCTTTCCACAAAACCTTTTTCAAAGTCTGGTTTGGTCGGCTTAATGGTTTTGTAGAGGTTATCGATTACCCCTATTGTTTTAATTTCTTTACCATTTTGATAAAATTTGACACCGTCAGTTTTTCCGCTTCCGTCGACGGAAACAATCAGGTGCTGCCAAGCGTTGAGTTGAAGAGAGTCTACTGATCTTACATGGATGAGGTTGGAGGGAGCTACATTGATTAGGCGAAGGTTGACTCTATTTTGGTCGTCTAAATAGTACTCCCATCCACGCCAAAGGTGATTTTTACCTCCGGCATTAGCCATTAGTGTTTGGGAGGATCCTTTTTTTCTTTTGTCAGTGCTCATCCAAATGGAGAGGGAGAAGGGATCGGTCCATTCGAGGCTGGGAATAATTTTATCAGTAACATGCAAGTGATCATGGTCTTTACTGAATTGAAACGCGTTGCCTTTAACACCGGGGACGATTTCGGGCATTTGATCAACTCTGCCATAGAACCCTATATTGCCGTCCACACTATGTCTACCTTTTTTGATCTTGGCCATTTTTTCGAAAGCACCATGAAAGACTAACTCAGGTTTGGCTTTGGTTTTTGCCGCCAGTTCCTCAGAATACTGATATACTTCTTGTAATTTTTCACTTGTGATGGTAATGTCTTTTTTGATATGTCTCAGTCCCTCATTGAGTTTGTCTAATTTTGCTTGGGTTTTTTGATCGGTAAGTGCCAATAGGGGTCCATAGTCTCCATCATCGCCAGTCATACCCAATTCTCTGATG
>CAJVZM010000008.1 GCA_913020475.1 uncultured Flavobacteriaceae bacterium | reverse complement strand
TTAAAATGGGCAAAGGTATGCGCGAGCGCCTGAATCGTTAAGCTGACTTAACTAATGCACTTTTTTGGTCGACTAATTTGGATCATCATCATGGTAGCGCTGGTGTCCTTCGTTGTCAGTTTTACAGTCTCTAATAACGCCATAATCAGCCTGTCACTTTGGCCATTGACCCAAAATCTTGATATTTCCATGTGGCTATTCGGCATCGGCGCCTTTGTGATCGGCGGTATTTTGGGCGCGATATTGATGTGGGGGCAAATGCTGGCGATTCGTGCAAAATTATGGCGCGCAGAATTACAGATTAGGAAATTAGACAAACAAAGCGCACAATCACCGGGAAAAGACACCAACCAAACTATGCTGCATTCTCCAGATATATAACGTCTCATAGTTCATCACCTCACATACTCTGATTGGGTTACATCCAAGTCGCGATAACCGCTAAAGTGACATTCAACCACGACCATGTAAGTATGTGATGCGATCAGATTACCCTGAACAAATTGGAAATACTTATGATTGATGTAAAAATTTGCGGCATTTCATCACCTGCAGATTATCAGGCATGCCGGGCGGCTGGTGCGCGTTGGGTTGGCATGGTCTATTACCCAGGATCACCAAGACATCTTGATATCTCGGCATTGGCCAGCCTTGCCGATCAGGTCGAAAAATTGCCAAGCGCCGGGCCACAGCGTGTGTTACTGACTGTTGATCAAACATTGGCGTCTTTACGCGCGTTAATCAAAGCCTCACGCCCGGATTTTCTCCAGCTTCATGGTCAAGAAACAATAAATTCCGCCAAAAGTGATTTGTAAGCATAAATTTTTAAACTTGAAAAATTGACACTAATAAATTTACTAAAATAACAATAGTGTAGTTAGTACCCTCAAATAAATCATTAAATGGAGCAGAGTTAAGTTTTAAGTAATCTGGGCTTCCTCCAAAATTGAAACTTGAATAACCGTTTAAATCGGCTATATGTGTTACATCGTTAACAATCCTATGATGATTACCACTTAAACTTAAATCATTGATTATGTTACCACTACCACCATAGCTTGAGATCTTGTTGGCATCAATATTTAGAATTAAATTGGTAGAGAGTTGAGGGTAGGCAAAAAGGCAAAAAAAAACAGTAACGTGCTTAAGTTCTTCTGTAAAGTAAATTTGTGAACCCCCATAATAAATGGTTAAAATTTTTATGCACTGTGCAATACAAATATAACTAAAATTCAATCATTTAGCTTTTAAACTAACACAAGTGTAAACTAAAATAATTGAGCTGCGTTGTTAGATTAAAACTTACAATACTAAAATATCCGATAAATCAAGACTGTCTCTATATTTTCGTTGGAGTAATAATAAATTTTCAAAAAGATTTTTGACCTTACCCTTGTATTGATTTTGGCCAGAAATATTATGCTGTTCTAAGGGGTCATTTTTCAAATCAAAAAGAAGAATTTTTTTAATTTTTGGGTAAACTATCAACTTAAATCCATCTTTTCGAATCATTCGTTGTGAATCCATGTATGCGCCATAGATACCATTGGGATATGGAGTAATATCGTTTTCTCCTTTGGCTAAACTTAAAAAGCTTTTGAATTCAATGTTTTGAGGAGGTATAACATTTCCCAATTCCAGACTCGTTGCCATGATGTCCTGTAAGTAAACTTCATGGTTGATGCTTTTACTTTTCGGAATGTCCGGCCCAGTCATAATTAACGGCACCCTAACACTGTGATCAAACATACTTTGTTTTCCCAAGAGACCGTGTTTTCCCAGCGACAAGCCGTGATCACCAGTAAAAAAGATATAGGTGTTGTTGGCCTTGCCTGAGGCCTCCAATGAGTCTAAAATTTTCCCAATTTGCTCATCCAAATGAGATATGATGGCATAGTATTCTTTGATATGTGTTTTGATGGCAAATGGAGTTCTTGGAAAGGGAGCCAAAGCTTCATCTCTTAGGGTTTTGGGGTTTCCTATTGCATCTTTGTAAGGATATTTGGAAAGCCAGTTTTCAGGAAGCGATATTTTTTCTAAAGGATAAAGATCCAAAAAAGATTGGGGAGACTGTCTTGGGTCATGGGGCGCATTGAAAGCTAGATACATAAAAAATGGACCTTTTTTTTCTTTGGACTGATTTAAAAAGTCCAAGGCATCATCTTTGATTACTTCACTCCAATGTTTCCCTCCTTGCCAGAATCCACCATTTAGGGAATCGGCAGGATTCCATTGGTCTTTTTCCCCCTCAATAGGACGATGATAACCCTTTTCATCTCCTTTTCCAAAAAAATCTCCGGGCATACCAGGACGGATATGACGCACGGTCTGAAAAATCTTATTGGGATCAATGGGTAAATGCCATTTTCCTGTCATGTAGGTTTGATAGCCTTTTTGTTCTAACAATTTACCCCAACTTTCCTGTGAAGCCTCAATTTTTTTTTTATTGTGCCATTGATCGCTGATTGCCTTAGCATTCCAAATGCTTTGACCACTGATGATCATTGCCCTTGAAGCCACACATACAGCTCCATTCCACCCTCCCATATTAAAGGCTTGACTAAAATGGGTGCCATTGCGAACCAATCGATCTAGGTTGGGAGTTTGGATAACATCGTTTCCTAAAGCGTGAATAGCATCAAAGATATAGTCATCTGCAAACAAAAATAGAATATTTGGCAAGTTGTCCACAGGTGCTTTAGGAGAAGATGAATTACAAGCAATAAAAAGGGTGGATAGTAAAACAACAAGCAGTCGAATCATCTTTATTGGATTTTAAGATCAAAAACTTTTTTCATCAGAAGCCATTTTTCACCGGGATTAGCGTTGGGTATTTTTTTTTGATAGGTTGACATAATTTCTTCCCATTTGATGACATATGGATTGTGACGATCCATTTTATTTTTCTTTTCAAATCTGAAACCCTCTTCAACTTCTATGATCATAAAAAGTCGGTCTGCAACATGGAAAATTTGCATATCGTGAATCCCACTATCTTTTATGCTTTCAATGATTTCCGGCCAAACTGCTTTGTGGTGTTCGATGTATTGGTCAATCAACAATGGGTCGTTGACAAGATCCAAGGCCAGACAATATCTCTTCATTTTAGGATTGATTGGCTACGTTATTACCGTAATAAGCAATGAACATAAAACACAACAAAGGAAGTAGAAAAGAAAAATTGACTTCTGGTACCCCCAAGATTTGCGTATCACTTACCCCGCTTCCACCCAGATCGATGACCATTCCCTGTAGCTTGGGCATAAGTGCGCCTCCAACAATAGCCATTACCAAACCGGCAGCTCCAATCTTCGATTCTTTTTCGTCCAAGTCTTCAAGTGCTATTCCATATATGGTAGGGAACATTAACGACATAAAAAAGGAAATACCAACTAGTGCGTAAAGACCTGCAATTCCCTCTATAAAAACGGTTCCCAAAACACATATTCCTGCCATTAAAGCAAATTGGAGAAGGAGTTTTCCGGAATTGATATATCTCAGTAGGTAGGTGCCGATGGCCCTTCCAATCAGGAAAACAATGAAACAAATGAATTGATAATTGGCCGCATTTTCACTCGAAATACCAATGGCCTCAGCGTACTGATAGATATAAGTCCAACACATTATTTGAGCCCCAACATAAAGCACTTGAGATATGACACCGTTCCGATAATTTACATTTTGAAAAAGACTTTTAAATGTTTCACTAAGCGGAGCCATTTCTCCATCGTCTTTGGCCTGAGGCATCTTAGATAAAGCGATTAAGACAAATACTCCTATTACAACCAATCCCAAAATGACGTAGGGATCGCGAATGACCATCAGATCAGCAGTTCGGATCATTATCTTTTTGGCAGTATCGAGGGTACTGAAATCCGCAATGTTGTCGGATTGTAGTTTTTTTAAAACAAATTGTTGGGCGACCAGAAGGCCAAGAATAAGACCCAATGGATTAAAAGCTTGAGCGAGATTGAGCCGCTGTGTAGCGGTGGAACGATCACCCATAGCCAAAATATAGGGATTAGCAGTGGTTTCCAGGAAAGCCAAACCAAAGGTGAGTATGTACAATCCCAGACAGAAGAACCAAAACTGTTCTGTAATCGCGGCAGGATAAAAAAGTAGTGAACCGCTGGCATAAAGGAGTAAACCAATTAGCACTCCTACCTTGTAGGAATATTTCCTTACAAACAATGCTGCTGGCAGAGCCATGCAAAAATAGCCTCCGTAAAATGCCATTTGTACCCAAGCTGCTTGTGAATTGGATAATTCAAGTACTTTTTTAAAAGCTTGAACCATGGGATCTGTTACCGCATTTGCAAAACCCCAAAGTGCAAATAACGAGGTTACAAGGATAAAGGGCAATAAGATTTCTTTTGATACAACGGGTTTTTTCATGATAATGTGTTTAATGATCTATCTAAATGCACATAGCCACCATCTACATACAACAATTGGCCAGTGGTATGGCTGGATTTTTCAGACATTAAGAAAACTACCGTGTTGGCAATTTCTTCTGGCGTGGTCATTCTTTTTTCTAAAGGGATTTTATTAGTGATTTGATTTAGTTTTTCTTCGGGATTAGCAAAAGTGTTAATCCATTTTTTATAAAGTGGAGTTAAGCTTTCAGCTACCATTATAGTATTTACTCTTACAGAGTGAGGAAGCAATTCTACCGCCCATTCGCGTGTAAGTGCATTTCTACCTCCACAAGCTGCAGCATAGGCTGAGGTTCTACCTTGACCAGTGACAGAGACCTTTGAACCAATATTGACTATAGCTCCCTTATTTTCTTTTAGATAGGGTAAGCAAGCCTGTGCCATTACAAAGTAATGGACGAGATTTTTTTTGAGAGAATTTATAAATTGCTCTGCATCACCATTTTCAAGTCCTACACCATCATTGACTCCGGCATTATTGACCAAGCCATGAACTGTTCCAAATTCAGAAATAGCATTATTAACTGCCTCTTGTGCTTGTTTTGGGTCCGTCAATTCTGCTAATGCATATGCACATTTGCCTCCTTTTTTCTTGATTTCTTCAACCGTTTCCAGTATGCTCTTTTCATTCCTGCTTACAATGAAGGGAATAGCTCCTTCAGCTGCCAATACATGAGTAATGGCATGGCCAATTCCTTTTGAGCCCCCTGTTACAATAACGACCTTGTCTTGGAGTAATAGATTCATCTTTAAAGGCTGTAAAAATTGCGCGCGTTTTCCCCCATTATTTTGTTTTGATCAATAGGCTTGAGTTCCTTTAAAAATAGCTCAACAATTTTGACAACATGTTGATAGCTGCCTGCCAATAAGCAAACTGGCCAATCTGACCCAAACATCAATCGATCGGTACCGAAAGCCTCCAAAGCTTCTGAAAGGTATTTGTCAAAATCTTTGGCTTGCCAATGGCTCCAGTCCGCCTCAGTTATAATTCCTGACAATTTACAATAAACATTTTTATGGTTTGCCAACTTTTTGATATTGGATGCCCATTCCTCGATTTTTTGATCTTTGATGTATGGCTTAGCGAGATGATCCAATACAAAAGGCTGGTCTGGATTCATATCAACCAATGCAATCGACTCTTCTAGCTGATGCGGATAGATCAGGATGTCGTAAGTCAGTTTAAAATCTTTTAACAGGCGAATTCCACCTAAAAATGAATCTTGCAACATAAAACCCTCTTTTTCTGCTTGAAGTATATGTCTGACTCCTTTAAATATCGGATTTTTTGAGAAAAATTCAAGGCGCTCTGAAAGGTCATCGGCACACAAATCGACCCAACCTACTACGCCTTTAATAAAAGGATTTTTATCGGCCAATTTAAGAAGAAATTGAGTTTCGACTTCTGATTGGTCTGCCTGAACAGCAACACAACCCTCCATTTGGCTTTTTTCGAGAAGTGGCTTTATGTCTCGGGGTAGAAAATCTTTGGCAATTTTCTGCATAGAGGAATCAATCCATGAATCACGGACGGGATCGAACTGCCAAAAATGTTGGTGAGAATCAATTCTCATCTGGTTTATTAAATTTCTTTTCCTTTGATTTTAAAAGTCCAAGCTATCTCCCCAGGTATGCTCTCTGGAATTTGAATGATCAAGCTTTTTTTTAGATCAAAAGTCCATTTCAACGGTTTATCATAACCCAGGAGTTGAATGCTGCTTTTTTCATCTGGTTGGATATGGTGAATGACCAATTCCTTATGAGGTTGTTTAAATGTAATTACGTAATAATCCGGCTTGTTTTTCTTTTTGGTAAAACGAATACCTTCCCCTTGTTTGAAAACTTTTTCCAGTTTTTGAGTTGCATAGATGGCTTCTCCGTTGACCTCAAGCCATTTCCCCATTTTTTCTAATCGTTCTACACTAGCTGCAGGGATCAATCCCTCTGCAGTAGGACCTACGTTCAAAAGATAGTTGCCTCCCTTGGCGGTAATATCCACCAAATTTTGAATCAAAATTTTGTCAGATTTCCAGTTGAGGTCAAGAGACTTGAAACCCCAAGTATCATTCATGGTCATACAAGATTCCCAATCCATGGTTGAGGTACCTTCGAGAATTTCTTGCTCGGGGGTTCCGAAATCTCCAGCGTATTTCTGATCATCCCGATTCATTCCTGCCATTCCTTTTCTTCCTTTATCAACTCGATTGTTGATTATGAGACTAGGCTTTAAGGTTCTCACAAATTGATATATATCCAAACCCATTTCGTGGGTAAAATCATTTATCCATTCACCGTCAAACCACAAAATATCCGGATCGTAATTATCGACCAATTCTTTGATTTGTGGTTTCAGATAATTTTCAACGAATTGGGGGAATTCAGTATTGGGGTGGTTTTGGTAATCGTATTCTGGTTCACTATTGGCTTGTGCTTGTGGATGATGCCAATCCATAATCGAGTGGTACAAACCAAACTTGATGCCTTGAGCTTTACAGGCTGCCGCCAACGATTTTAAAATGTCTTTACCATAGGGTGCAAAATCTACTACGTCATATTCTGATACTTTGGAGTCCCAGAGCGCAAAACCGTCGTGGTGTTTGGAAGTGATAACTACGTATTTCATGCCTGCCTTTTTCATGAGTTTTACCCATTCCTCAGCATCGTACTTTATGGGATTGAACTTTTTGGCATACTCTTCGTATTCTGAAATGGGGATTTTAGCAAAAAGTTGAATCCATTCGCCCACACTTTTTGTTTCAAATCCGTTATGGATCCCAGCGGGAACGGCATAAATGCCCCAATGGATAAACATTCCAAAACGGGCCTCTCTCCACCATTTCATTCGTTTATCAAAATCTTCTTTTGACTCATTCAGAAAATCTACAGGCTTATTTTTTTTTTCTTTTGGAGCATTTTGACAAGACCAGTTAAAGGTCATTAGCAAAATGAATATACCGAGAATTATTTTTGTGTAGGGCTTCATTTTAATCTTTGATGGTTATGTTCTTACTTTTTGACGGGCAACCCCCAATCCATCAATGCCCAATTCCATCTCGTCTCCCCCTTTCAGATACAATTGTGGATCCAAGCCAAGACCTACTCCAAAGGGAGTGCCTGTGGAGATGACATCTCCGGGAAGTAGGGTCATAAATTCACTGATGTAACTAATCAGTTTGGGAATCCCAAAGATCAAATCCGAAGTATTGCTATCCTGCATGGTTTTGCCATTGAGTTTAAGCCATAAATGCAGATTGTGAGGATTTTCAATCTCATCTGAGGTGGCTACAAATGGACCCAACGGAGCGAAAGTATCACAGCTTTTTCCTTTGACCCATTGTCCCTCTCTTTCCAACTGATATTCTCTTTCGCTAATGTCATTGTGTAAAACATATCCTGCCACATGATTCATGGCATTTTTCTCACTTACATAACTTGCTTTGGCACCAATGACAACTGCCAGTTCCACTTCCCAGTCCGATTTTTTACTGTTTTTGGGCAAGATAACCTCATCATATGGTCCCACTATAGCGGAGCTTGCTTTGAAAAACAGAACGGGTTCGTTGGGAACTTCCATACCGCTTTCTTGGGCGTGTTTGGTGTAATTTAGTCCTACACAGACGATTTTTGAGGGCCTACAAATGGGAGATCCCAATCGAATGTTATCATTTATTAGTGGGCATTCGTCTTGATGGTGGGAAAGCCAATCTTTGAGTCTTTTGGGTCCCTCTGTACCAAAAAACTTTTCGTCATAATCCGAATCAAAGGCTGAAACATCTATCCTTTGACCGTTGTCCAATTGAACAGCGGGTTTTTCATTTTCGAAATTTCCAAATCTAATGAGTTTCATACTTAATTTTAATTTCCATTAAGTTTTATAAATCCCCCATCTATAGGGAAGTCTGTTCCGGTAATGAATGCCGCTTCATCACTACAGAGGTATAAAACTAAATCTGCTACCTCTTGTGGTTTAGCCATTCTTCCAATGGGCTGAGTTTGAGAAAGGTTATCAAACATTTCTTTTTCCTTGCCTGGGTAATTTTTTTCTATGTAATTGTCTACAAATGAGGTGTGGACTCTGGCAGGGGAGACGCTGTTGCAACGGATCCCATCAGAGATATAATCCTTGGCGATGGCATTGGTCATGGCTAAAACTGCTCCCTTGGTCATGGTGTAGGCCAATCGCTCTTTGACAGCAATATGAGAAACGATGGAAGCTATATTAATGATAACACCACCATTTTTTTTCATGCTGGGCAGAATGGCTTTTATACAGTTGAAGACTCCTTTGACATTGACTTGATACAACCTATCAAAATCTTTTTCTTCAGTTTGTTCGATGTTACCCACAAAACCAATTCCAGCATTGTTTATCAAAATATCAATATTGTTGGATAAGGGTTCCAATGAGCTTTTGAGTTCGTCCGCTTGAGTGATGTCGGCTAAAATGGTATGTATTCCTACTTTTTCATGAGATGGATTTTCATTTAAATCGACGATGAATACTTGAGCTCCCTGTTTTTTCAAGGTCTCTGCTATGGATTTTCCTATGCCACTACTTCCTCCAGTAACCACCGCTTTTTTTCCACTTAAATCAAACTTCATGAGGTTATTTTAAAAATTCATTGATGTCTTTTCCCTTCATTAACCAAGACAAATTAAATCGTACCATTATACCACCTCCATATGCATGAATGTCGTCATTTGTTCCTGTTTCGTATAACAAATATATGTATCCTTCACTAGAAGTGTTTTTTCTTCCGACTGCCAAAGAGGAATATTTGAATCCCGCTTCCTCAACAACTTTCTTGATTGGCCAGGATTTTCCGCCATCAAAACTTAACCATACGGTACCATTTTTACGACCGCTGAATGAATCAACATTACTAAAAATTAAAAGATCGTAACCTTTGAAGGGAAGACGATCCAATCCAGCCATCAAGCCATAATCTCGATTTTGTTCTCCGTCAGGTAATACTTTACTGACATAGAGGTTTTTCCAATGGTTTCCTCCGTCTATACTGCTGGCAATGTGTCGCATTCTAGGATTTAGCCCGTCGGTAGATAGGTGTCTTCGGGTGTTGTAATAAAGAGATCCATCGTTCAATTCAACAACAGCTGCCTCGCCCGTTCCATTGGCAGGGAAAGGATTACTTGTATGCCAAGTTTTTCCTCCGTCATCACTGTAAATGGCGTTAGTGTAATGACTGGGCCAATACTCTCGATCATTCCCTTGTCCGTAATACCTTGTGGTCCGGAGCAGTCTCCCTTTGTATTGCCCTGCTTTTAGTGTTATACCGTGCTCATTCATGTGCATTGAGGGAAGGTTACCATTTTTATCGGGATGGATTTTTATTTTTTTGGTTTGCCAAGATTGACCCTGATCACTGCTGAAGTAGGGTAGAATTGGAGCAGGGGGGTGCTCACCTTTCTCTACAAAGGTTATGATTTGACCATTGTTTTCGTTCACCATAAGGCCGCCTCCATTGATGCCCTGATCAATTTTTACTACAGGCTGCCAAGTATCTCCTCCATCTATCGATCTGCGACTCACACAATTTTTTTGACCCCAAGTTGATACGACAGTTCCATCTGTACTCACTATCACATTGGGAAATCGCTCACCCTCAAAAAGCATTTGTTTTTCAAATAAAGGGGCTTTTTCTAGGGCTTGGTATATTTCACTGTTGGGGGGTAATGAAAAACTCAGTGAGACAAGAACCAATAACAAGAATCCTTTGTTTTTCATTTTACAATAGTCGTTTTTTTCTCATTTTCCAAATGGATCCATTATTGAAATCATATGATTCCAAAGATTCTTTTTTCATTTCGATACTATAACCAGGAAGAGAAGGGGCCACATATTTTCCATTTTCAATGACCACGGGATCTTCAAAATGTTCATGGAGGTGATCTACATATTCAATCATTCGATTTTCCATAGATCCACTAATACAGAGATAATCGATCATGGACAAATGTTGAACGTATTCGCAAAGTCCAACCCCTCCTGCATGAGGACAAACAGGTATATTAAACTTTGTAGCCAATAACAATATGGCCAGTATTTCATTAACGCCCCCCACTCTACAACTATCAATTTGACATATACCTATAGCATTGGATTGCATCAGTTGCTTGAACATGACCCGATTTTGACAGTGTTCTCCAGTGGCTACATGAATTGGTTTAACGGCTCGTGCAATCTTGGCATGCCCCAAGACGTCGTCTGGAGAAGTAGGCTCTTCAATCCACCAAGGTCGGAATTTCGACAACTGCTTCATGTTTTCTATGGCCTCATCAACATCCCATTTCTGATTGGCATCCATCATTAATTTAATATTGTATCCAATTTCTTCACGAATGATTTTACTTCTTCTAATGTCGTCTTGTAGGTCAGATCCTACTTTCATTTTGATGTGAGTAAAGCCATCTGCTTTTGCCTCTCGACATAGTCTTCTTATTTTCTCATCGGAATAACCCAACCATCCCGCCGAAGTAGTGTAGGCAGGGTATCCATTTTTCTTCAGATGGGTTATGCGGGCTTCCTTCCCTTTTTCTTTTTCTTTAAGGATTTGCAGTGCCTCCTGCTTATTTAGGGCGTCGGTAATGTAAGTAAAATCAATACATTCGACCAATTCTTCTGGACTCATGTCTGCTACCAATTGCCATAGGGGCTTTTTTTTAATTTTGGCATACAAATCCCATACTGCATTGACCAATGCCCCTGTAGCCATATGAATCACTCCTTTTTCTGGCCCAAGCCACCGGAGTTGGCTGTCTCCTGTCATCATTGTCCAAAATTGTCCCATATTCTGAGTAAAGCTCCCTAAAGATTTTCCGATCAATAGGTATGATAGGGATTGAATGGCCTGTTCACAAAGTTCGTTGCCTCGACCAATAGTAAATGTCAGTCCATGACCTTCTAATCCGTCGGGGTGATCTGTTTTTAAAATTACATAGGCTGCGGAATAGTCAGGGTCAGGGTTCATAGCATCCGATCCATCTAAATTTTCACTGGTAGGGAAGCGGATGTCTTTGGTCTTTATTGCAGTAATTTTTAAATCAGTCATTTTTTTCAACTTTTAAAGAAATGGGAATTAATATTTCATTTCTTCGGTTGATGATCTTATACGGACTGTTGTAAACCAGAATTTTAGGGGAACCTGAGGCAGCTATATTTTCTTTTTGGAGCAACTTCTGAAGTATCTTGGTGTATTCTTTTTCTTTAGACGTATTAGTATATCCCGAATATCTTATGGCGGCAAAGTATCCTCCTCTATCTTCAAAAACACTAAGCGAACTGTCATTAGGCTGGGGGGTATTGACGTCCGTAAATGTTTTGGGCAGTACGAAGGCCATAGAATTTTCTCCTGTTTTTTTTTCCATATGAACAGGAGTAGTCATGGCAATTTTGGAATTGTTGGTGTTGTTTCCGGAGATGTATCCAAAGAGTTTTCCAAAGCCTGATCCCTCATTTTTGGAGGTGTACTTAGCCATCATCACAGGGGGATAAAACCGTATTTCAGCACCCGAAATCTTTTGAATTACACTATATGATTGCATTTCAGTTTGGGCCATAGCCAAAGAGGATAGCATAAAAAAAAACAAAAACTGTTTCATTTATCAGTGGTTTATGCCTTAAAGATTTTCACCGTAAGACCATCCATTTCTTACGGGTTCTTTAATCAAAGCATCGATATCGGGCCGATTGGTTACTTTCATCTTTTCAGCGTCATATTTGATTTTAGCAGCAAATCTTTGCGCTAGTACCCCGATCAATGCCATTTCTGTTAGTTCGGCGGCATAACCAAAATGGGAACCAGGTAAGCTGTTTTCTTTGATGGCATCTACCCACTCTTGTACAGGACCTTCTTCATGTACCCTTGGAATTGTTCTTTCAGGTGGATTTTCTTGGAAAGCTTTCCACTCCTCGTCAGAGACCAAAAGTTGAGGTTTATTGGGTCTTCCACCAGTTAACAATGTTTTCTTATCACCAATCATAATCATTCCCGAGCGATCAAATTTCTCAATACCCCATTCAGGTCTGATTGCTGGTTTTTCTCCTCCCTCATACCATTTCAGTGTCACAGGAGGTTTATTGCCCCTCGCGCCAAACTCATAATGGGTTACCGATTGATCAGCAATAAAACCGTGTTTTGTTCTAGGGTTGGGAACAGTAGCTTGAACGGTATGAGGCATTCCTAAATCTAGTGACCAAAATGGTCCGTCGAGGGTATGACACGACCAGTCACCCAATTGTCCATTTCCAAAGTCATAAAAACCTCTCCATGATTTTGGAGCATATGCAGAGTTAAACGACCGATATTTGGCTGGACCCAACCAAAGATCCCAATCCAAATAGTCAGGTATGGGATGAACAGGAGGTGGAAAACTTTCCGGTTTTGTAAAGTATTTTCCGGGTCCATAATTAAAGGCACCATGCCAAGCATGAACTTCTGTAACTTCTCCCAATATTCCTTGCTCATACCACTCTTTGATCAAACGTATACCATTGGTAGTATGGCCTTGATTTCCCATTTGAGAAACCACATTGTAGTATTTAGCAGCTTTTTTCAGAGTTCTAAGCTGCCAAATATTGTGCGCCAATGGCTTTTCTACATAGACATGCATACCCAGTTCCATAGCGATCATTGTAGCCGCAAAATGAGTATGGTCTGGAGTGGTAATTATTACGGCATCAATTTCTTTGGCCATTTGATCGAACATGACTCTGAAGTCTTTAAATTTTTTGGCTTTTGGGAACATTTTAAATCCCGAGGAAGCTCTGTTATCATCAACATCACATAGTGCTACAATATTTTCATTGGGAACCTTACTCCAATTCGCCTTCCCTCTTCCCCCAACACCTATTACGGCAACGTTGAGCCGATTAGTTGGGGCGTTTTTTAGAAAGTCTGGAATAAAAAGTAACCCAGTTGAAGCCGTGGTGGTAGATTTTAAGAATGATCTTCTAGATAATTGATACATGGTTTTTTTTTTAAATATATAAATTTTTTAAGTGGGGATTGAATATAATTTTTATTCGTGTCAATTGATTTAATTATGAATTATTTTGGTGAATAATCAAATTTTATGAACGGAATATGGTATTCTATTTTGAAAAGTCAAGATTGAACTAAGATTGGGTTTGTCAACTCAAAAAAAGTATAAAATAGCGTTCAGATTTGATTATATTGTATCTTTTAAGAATTAGGTTAATAGGGTTGATCATGACATCAGTACTCCAAGAGTTGGACTGGATCGTTTTGGGTATTTATTTTTTTGCACTTATCGGTGTTGCAGTTTGGGTTTTTATTCAAAAAAATAAAAATACAGAAGATTATTTCTTGGCAGGACGAAATGTGGGTTGGTTCGTCATTGGAGCCTCCATTTTCGCATCTAATATAGGTTCTGAACACGTGGTGGGATTGGCAGGCACTGGTTTTGAAACGGGAACGCCGATGGCGCACTACGAACTTCATGCATGGATTGTCTTATTGTTAGGTTGGTTGTTTCTCCCATTCTACATTAGAAGTGGAGCATTCACCACTCCCGAGTTTTTAGAAAAGAGATTTGACAGCCGTTCTCGTTGGTTTCTCTCTGTTTTTTCATTGCTGGCCTATGTATTGACTAAAGTGTCCATTACTATTTATGCCGGAGGTATTGTAGTATCTGAATTGCTTGGAATTCCCTTTTGGTATGGAGCCATAGGGATTGTTGCCTTTACGGGTGTCTATACCGTCATTGGTGGATTGAAAGCGGTCATTTACACGGAAACGCTTCAAACTATTGTTCTTATTTTTGGTTCTGTAGTCATTACCGTACTAGGACTAAAGGAAGTCGGTGGATGGGGAAAGTTGCGAGAAACAGTTACTGCAGTAAGTCCTGATCATTTCAATATGTGGAGACCCATAACTGATCCTAATTTTCCTTGGACGGGATTGCTGATTGGTGGGACCATTGTTGGGATTTGGTATTGGTGTACTGATCAATATATTGTTCAACGAACTTTGGCGGCCAATAATATCACCATTGCCCGCAGAGGAGCCATTTTTGGGGCTTATTTGAAATTATTACCTATTTTAATTTTCCTTGTACCTGGAATTATTGCTTTTGCCTTGACACTTCAACAACCTGATGTTTTTGTCATAGAAAGAGCGGATCGTGCTTTTCCTATGTTAGTAAAAACCCTTTTGCCTGTTGGACTGAAAGGATTGGTTGCTGGTGGATTGATGGCTGCTTTGATGAGTTCTTTGGCTTCGGTTTTTAATTCGTGTTCCACTATTTTCACTATAGACATTTACAAAAAAATTAGACCAGAAAAGTCAGAAAAATCTCTCATTAATATCGGTAAAATTGCCACTACCATCATTGTAATAATGGGAATAATGTGGATACCTATTATGGATAAAATTGGAGGAGGGGTCATGTATCAGTACCTTCAAAACGTTCAGTCATATATTGCTCCACCAGTTACTGCTGTTTTTCTTTTGGGAATACTTTGGAAAAGGATGACTTCTGATGCAGCGATTGCCACACTATTTAGTGGATTGATCTTGCTTATATCGAGATTGGGAAGTGAGATTTATTTTCAAGAAGAAATCCTTTCTGGGGAGAGCATCTCTGGGATAGCTTTTACTTTTGCCACTATCAATTTTGCCCACATGGCAATATTTATGTTTATCTTTTCAATATTTGTATGTGTAGGTGTTAGTCTGCTTTCGGCTCGTCCAGATTATGCCAGAATCAAAGGTTTATCTTTTGGAACCATGACGCCAGATATGAAAGAAGAATATCAAAATTCTTTCAACAGAGCTGATTTGATTTTGTCTCTGATCCTCATCGGTTTGGTGGTGTCTGTTTTATTGTATTTTACTGGATAATAATAAAATTATTTTTATGAAAAATTGTGTACTGTCATTGGATGCTGGAACGACTAGTTCTAGAGCCATTTTGTTTAATAAAAAAGGACATCAAATTGCGGTTGCGCAACAAGAATTTACTCAAATATTTCCAGAAAAGGGGTGGGTTGAACACAATGCTGTAGAGATTTGGGAGACTCAAATCAATGCTGTAAAAAATGTCCTCAAAAAAGCGGACATTAAGTTTGAGCAATTAGATGCTATAGGGATTACCAATCAAAGAGAGACGACCATTATTTGGGACCGAGCCACTGGAGTTCCAGTATTCAATGCCATAGTTTGGCAAGATCGCCGAACGGCCAAAACCTGTGAGGAGATAATAACTCAAGGTAAGGCGGATCTTTTTACCCAAAAAACCGGTTTGGTTGTTGACGCTTATTTTTCAGCTACCAAAATCAAATGGATTTTGGATCAAGACCCATCCCTAAGAGATCGTGCTCGAAAAGGTGAGCTGGCTTTTGGGACCGTGGACAGTTGGTTGATATGGAACCTTACTGGAGGAGCTTGTCATGTGACAGACGCTACCAATGCCAGTCGAACTATGATTTATAATATTCACGACAATCAGTGGGATCAGGAACTTTTAGATATATTGGATATTCCCAAGGAACTTTTGCCGAAGGTGGTCAATTCTTCCGAGATAGTTGGAAAGACAAAATCATCAATACTTGGCGCATCCATAAATATTGCAGGAATTGCAGGTGATCAACAAGCGGCTCTATTTGGTCAACTGTGTCTTCAACCAGGAGATGTAAAAAACACTTATGGTACGGGTTGTTTTTGCATTATGAATACGGGTGAAAAACCCATTGTTTCCAAAAATAAAATGTTAACTACCATTGCCTGGCAAATCAAAGGACAGGTTACCTATGCCGTGGAGGGCAGTGTTTTTACAGCTGGAGCGTTGGTGCAATGGCTTAGAGATCAATTACATATGATTCCGTCTTCTGCTGATATCGAAGCTCTAGCAGAATCTGTCCCAGACAATGGGGGAGTAACATTTATTCCAGCGCTGTCTGGCTTGGGAGCACCCTATTGGGACCCAAGTGCTACTGGAGCCATTATGGGAATTACTCGAGGAACCAACAAAGGTAATATTGCCAGAGCTGCTTTAGAGTCGATTGCTCTGAGATCAAGAGATATCATTATTGAAATGCAAAAAGATGCAGGAATTGATTTTAAAAGCTTAAAAGTTGACGGAGGTGCAAGTAATAATGATTTACTGATGCAAATCCAAGCCGATTTTATAAATGCTGATGTAATTCGACCAAAAGTTACCGAAACTACTGCTTTAGGTGCCGCTTTTTTGGCGGGTTTGGCCACTGGTTTCTGGTCTTCAATCGATATGCTCAAAGATCTTTGGGAAGAGGATCAACGATTTGAATCTTCAGCAAGACAAGAGACTGAAAAGACTATTTCTCTTTGGGAGAAGAGGGTATCTAGAATTTTAACAAATAATGAGTAGAACCACAAGTTTAAGGGAGCTTAACAAGTTAGATAAGTGGGACATCGTCATTGTTGGTGGAGGTGCAAGCGGTTTAGGAGCTGCTGTTGACGCTGCACAAAGAGGGTATAAAACATTGTTGCTTGAAAAAAATGACTTTGCCAAAGGAACTTCATCAAGAAGCACTAAACTCGTTCATGGTGGGGTACGTTACCTTCAGAATGGAGATATATCACTTGTAATTGAGGCCTTAAAAGAACGGGGTGTTATGAAAAGAAATGCCCCCCAATTGGTCAAAGACATGAGTTTTGTGATCCCTTTTTATGATTGGTGGAATAGTCCTTTTTATGGATTGGGTCTGAAGGTTTATGATATGATGGCTGGTAAGTTGGGATTGGGCCCTTCTATTTTGTTGGATAAAAAAGAAACTATTGAACTGATTAATAACATTAATCAAGAGGGGCTCAAGGGCGGAGTGATTTATCACGATGGTCAATTTGATGATTCAAGGATGGCGATTACCTTGAGTTTGACCGCTATTGATCTTGGAGCCACCCTGATTAATTATGCGGAGGTAACGAATTTGATTAAAGAAAAAGATCTTATCTCGGGTTTGGAATTTTTGGATGGTGAATCGGGAGAAAAGTTTAGGGTAAAGACCAAGGTAGTTATCAATGCTACAGGTGTATTTAGCGATCGGATTGTTAAAATGGATCAACCTAAAGCTAGGCCCATGATCAGACCCAGCCAAGGGGTTCACTTGGTATTGGAAAGGGTTTTTTTGGAAGGCCCCCACGCCATTATGATTCCCCATACCAGCGATGGTAGGGTTTTATTTGCTGTACCATGGCACGATCACGTAGTAGTGGGAACGACAGATACTCCCATAGATCACGCGGACGAAGAACCCAAAGCCTTGGAGGAAGAGATTGTCTTTATTCTCAGCAATGCCTCTCAGTATATGACCAAGAAACCCATGCGAGAGGATGTCAAAAGTGTTTTTGTTGGATTGAGACCTTTAGCAGCGATACAAGGCGATTCTACAAAAACCAAAGAGGTCTCGCGTCACCATAAGGTAAATGTTTCTACCAGCGGATTGATTAGTGTTTTGGGTGGCAAGTGGACAACCTACAGAAAAATGGGGGAAGATACTATCAATACTGCTGCAGTGGTAGGTGGTTTGAAAGAAAAAAAGTGTAAAACAAAAAAACTACTACTACATGGCTATGATAATGATGCTCCCGCAGAGGATCCCTTACATGTATATGGTTCTGACCGTGAAAAGATTCTATCGATGGGAAAACCCCAGGACAACGATTCCTTATCTGAAAAGTTTTATATTAGTAAAAATACAATTCTATGGGGCGTTCAAAATGAAATGGCTATTCACCTAGAGGATGTTTTGGCTCGAAGAGTGCGATGTTTGTTTTTGGATGCTAAGGAAACTTTGAAAATTGCACCTAAGGTGGCTGCAATTATGGCAATTGCACTTGATAAAGATGAGAATTGGATTGCTCAGGAACTTGAACAATTTGAGACTCAAACAAAAAATTATAGATTATGATTGATCCTTATATCGCAGAATTTATTGGCACTTTTTTCCTTCTGTTGTTGGGTACTGGAGTAGTTGCTAATGTGACACTTAAAAACACTATTGCCGAGGGGCAAAGCCCTTGGGTACTAATCACTAGTGCATGGGGATTTGCTGTTTTTGTCGGTGTTTTTATTTCGGGTCAATTCAGTGGAGCACATCTCAATCCTGCGGTAACATTGGGGCTTGCAGTTGCAGGAAAATTTTCTTGGACGTTAGTTCCAGGTTATGTTATAGCCCAGATTTTGGGTGCCATGTTTGGTGCTTGGGCGTGTTACCTTACCTACATTGACCACTATCGTCTTACTGAGGACGAAGGTGTAGTGCGCAGTACTTTTTTTACTGGGCCTGCCATCAGGAACTTTAAGAATAATTTTTTTAGTGAATTTGTCGGCACTTTTGTTTTGGTTTTTGGTGTGCTGTTTATAGCAGTTCCAAATATAGAAATTGAAGGTGTAGTTGTGGACAATTTTGGTCTGGGAGCCATACAAGCACTACCTGTAGCTATTTTGGTCTGGGTAATCGGTATGGCATTGGGGGGAACAACTGGCTACGCCATAAACCCTGCGCGGGATTTTGGCCCTAGATTAATGTATCAAATGTTACCCAGAAAAAATAAAGACGCTGACTGGCCTTATGCTTGGATCCCCATCTTGGCTCCAATGGCAGGAGGGGCTTTGGCCGGATTTGCCTATATCTTTTGTGTCTAGTCAGCGGATAATGCTTCATTTACCCTTTCCGGATAATCTGTAATGATCCCATCTACTTTTAAAGACAATATTTTTTGGATGTCCTCAGGCTTATTAATTGTATATGGAATGACTTTATAGCCTGCCTGCTGAATTTTTTTGACATTTTTTTGGTTCAAGGCTTTAAAAGAAGGATTAATGGCCTGAGCTTTTAATTCTTTAGCGATGGGCATTGCATCTAAAGGATCTGCATCGGTCAGGACTGCAATGGGTACCTCTTGATTGAGTCCATGGAAAAGTTTGAGTTCCTTCCAGTTAAAACTTGAAATGATGAATTGGTCTGCCCTCCACTTTTTTTTCTTTAGCAGAAGAGTCAAAAGTTTATGTGTGGGCTCTGCTGTTCCGCTACCTTTTAATTCAATATTTAAGAATACTTTTCCATCGATTAATTCCAACACTTGTTCTAGGGTGGGAATTTTATACCCTCCTAAAACATTAATTTTTCGAATAGTATCTAGGGACAAATCCTCAATATATCCTTGTGAATCGGTTAGTTTATCCAAGGTTTTATCGTGAAAAACAACTAATTCTCCGGATTGGCACAAAAACACATCAATTTCGATTCCATCCACCCCTAATTCTATTGCCTTAGCAACAGAGGGAAGAGTGTTTTCGGCTACATGACCCTTGGCTCCGCGATGTCCTATGATATATGGCTGGTAATTTTCGTTACAACTTAATGCAGAAAATGATACCATACATATAGGGATTATAAACTTTATAAAACCTTGTTTGGATAAAAAAATCATTAATTACTTAATTTTAATAAAAATAGAAATATGATTTTTCAAAAAGAAATTACCCTTCCTCCATTTTCAAGGGGCTTTCATTTAATTACTAACCATGTCATTAGGGAGTTGCCCAAAAGTAGTGGATTACTCAATATTTTTATCAAGCATACCTCTGCGAGTTTGACCCTAAACGAAAACGTTGATCCGACAGTCAGACAAGATTTTGAAACCCATTTTAATGTTATGGTTCCTGAATCTGCCGATCATTTTTTACACACCCTAGAAGGACCAGATGATATGACCTCTCATATTAAAAGCAGTCTTTTAGGAAGCAGTGTCGATATTCCTATCCAAAACGGAAGATTACTGTTAGGGACTTGGCAAGGGATATACCTCTGCGAACATAGAAACCAGGGAGGGTCGAGAAAACTAGTAATAACGGTTATAGGGGGTAGGTAGGTGTCTTTTTTCAATTAGATAAAAAAAAGTAAATTGCAATGAAAATTAATCAATCAACGAACACTTTTTCTAGAGTTACAATTTATTTCTAAATTATTACTATAATGAATCGTCAGACTAAAATAGAATATGAATCAATTATATTAAACTAGACCATTTGTGAAAAATATTTTTTATATAATTTCACTGTTCATATTCTTATCCTCATGCAGTAATTCCCCCAAAAAGTCTGAGGATTCACCTAATTTTATTTTTATTCTGGCTGATGATTTGGGCTATGGAGAAATTGGTATTCAAGGACAAAGATGGATTGAAACCCCAAACATTGACAAACTGGCTCAAGAAGGAATGGTTTTAACTGACCACTATAGCGGTGCTCCAGTTTGTGCTCCCGCTAGAGCAATTTTAATGACAGGTCTCCACTCTGGAAACAACCCTGTTAGAGGAAATAGTGAGTGGAAAGAACGAGGAGAGGTATGGGATTTTAACGCAATGTTTGAAAACCCAAATTTGGAAGGTCAACGACCCATGCCAGATTCTATCGTTAGCGTAGCAACTGTGCTAAAAAATCAAGGATATAAAACAGGAATGGTAGGTAAATGGGGTCTCGGAGCTCCTAATACTTCAAGTATTCCCAATAAAAAAGGGTTTGATTTCTTTTACGGCTACAATTGCCAACGTCAAGCGCATTCACTCTATCCCTCTCACTTGTGGAGAAACCAAGAAAGACATATACTCAATAATAAAATTGTAGATAAACAAAGGCTTGCCGCCAATTTAGACCCCAACGATGAGGCAAGTTATGCAATTTTCAATCAGAATGACTATGCCCCTACTCTGATGCATCAAGAGGCAATGCAATTTATAGACCGAAATAAAGATGAGAAATTTTTTCTTTATTACGCTAGTCCCTTACCTCATTTACCATTGCAAGCGCCACAAAAATGGGTGGATTACTACAGACAAAAATTAGGCCCTGAAAAGCCTTATTTGGGGAATTCTGGCTATTACCCCAACAGAACCCCTAGGGCTACTTATGCTGCTATGATTTCTTATTTGGATGAGCAGGTTGGGGAGGTAGTAGCAAAACTCAAAGAAATTGGTAGATATGAAAATACATTCATTATTTTTTCCAGTGATAATGGGCCTACCCATAAAGATAAACAGGTCGATATTAATTTTTTTAATAGTACTGGAATTTTTATTAACTCCAAAACAACAGTAAAAGGAAATGTTAATGAAGGGGGGATTAGAGTTCCTACGATCGCTACCTGGCCGAATAAAATTAAAGCAGGAACAAAATCCAATCACCCAAGTATTTTCTATGATTATTTCGCCACAGTATGTGATGTTCTGGGCGTAAAGCCTCCTTATCCAATCGATGGAATCAGTTATTATGCATCACTTACGGGAAAACCCCAGCAACAGCATGATTATCTGTATTGGGAGTTTCCGGCCTATGGAGGTCAACAGGCCATCAGAATGGGTTCGTGGAAAGGATTCAAAAAGAACTTGTTCAAAGGTATGTCAGACCTACAGCTTTATGATCTTTCTAAAGATCCCAAGGAGCTTAATGATTTGTCTGCTAAGTATCCGGAGATTGTCCAAAAAATGGAAAATTTTTTGGATCAAGCTCATACCACTGCTTCACAGGAAAACTTCAGAATTCCTATTTTGGAAGAGTAATAGCGTTTTAAGATACCAATTTATTTTTCAAAATCTGTGGAATTTACCCAGTGGGTTTCGATCTTCTCACCGCCCATGTATCGGTTGTAAAAGTTTTTTACATTTTCACCCGAATAGGGGTATTGGTCAAAAATGTCTCCATTGTCCAAAACTCTGGGGTCGCCCTGTTCTTTTAGATCATTGATTAGCTGATTTTGAAGTTTGGTTTTTAGATCAGATAATTCCTCATAGCCAGCCAAATTTTCCAAACATAGAGGGTCTTTTTCGATGTCATACAACTCTTCATTTGGCCTTTTACCAAAACAGTAGTTCCAATCGGTTGAATTTTCTCCTTGACGGTTAAGGTTCAATATTTCAGTTTTAGTCGGACTTCCGTCAGTATTGAGATAACCTGTTTCGGGGTTTCCAGCAGGCCACCGATCGGGTTTAAAATTTTGGCTGTAAAAATATTTACCTTTCAAAATACCCCTTACTGGGTATCCTTGGTCGTTTTCTCTACCCACATCATGCCGTTCCTTTCCCAAAATCATATATGGTCTAGGGTTTGGATCGATCTGGTTATCAAAAATATTTCTCCAGCTTTTTCCCGAAAAGGGCTTCATATTGTGGCTCCCTACTGGGATATCTGCCAAATCTAAAAAAGTTGGTGCAAAATCTGAAAAGCTAAAGTAATCACTGATTACCCTTCCAGGGTCTTTTATTCCTTTACCCCACCGAATGGCCAAGGGCAGGCGGTTGTCAAAGGGGTAGACTTGACCTTTGACCCGAGGAAAAGGCATCCCGTTATCCGAGGTGACCACCACAATTGTATTTTCAAGTAAATTTCTTTTATCCAATTCGTCAATGATATCGACTAAATGACGATCAAAATATTCAATCTCAAAGGCATAATCTAGCATATCGGTTTTCACATTGACAGAGTTAGGCCAATAGTCGGGGATGTGATCAATTTCGTTGATATTTTTCTTGCCCTTTCTAAGTCCTACTTCGTATTCATAGGCTCTGTGGGGTTCATGACCACCCACCCAAAAGAAGAAGGGTTGATCCTCATATTTTTCGTTGAGAAAATTTTTGAAATTTTCGAAGTAATCTATATTACTGATAAAAGAGGCAGGAGGGTCTAATTTTTTTTCATTATAACCCTTCCCGATCAAATCTCTTTTTTTTTCGTTTCTGTTCGCTGTACCCGGAGCCCACCCCTTTCCCGTATAACCCGTTTTAAAGCCATTGCTTTTAAGGACCTCTGGAAATGTGGTGAATTTTTCAGGAAAATAGGGGACATGATTGGTAGCCTCCTCAAGAAGCCAACTGTTTCTTCCTGTCAAAATCGATGATCGTGATGGAGAACATTTTGCGTTAGTTGTATATGCTTGAGTAAATAATAAACCTTCTAGAGCCACTCGGTCAAAGCCAGGAGTTTTAATCCATGAAGTGCCATAAATACTGGTGTGTGGATAAGATTGGTCATCTGAAATTACAAATAGTATATTGGGTTTTTTTTTATCAATTGAATGACATGCTGTCATTAAAAAAAACATCGACAATAGATAAAAATTTGATTTTCTCATAGGTATTTGTTTTTGTTGCCAAAACACTATAATCACATAAAACTTTTTTGATGTAAGGTTAACGTCTATTTATTAATAACTAAATTTAAAAAAATATAAAAAAACAAAAACTTGAAAAAACATCTAAACATCACAGTCATATTACTACAATTGACGCTGTTGATCACAATATTTTCATGTGCCACTCTAGATAATCATTCAACACAACCTAATATAGTTTTGATCAATATAGATGATATGGGGTGGAATGATGTCAGTTTTATGGGAAGTGAATACTATGACACCCCTCATATTGATGCCTTAGCGGATCAGGGGTTGGTTTTTACCCAAGGCTATGCCGCCTCAGCAAATTGTGCTCCAAGTAGAGCCTCTATTCATTCAGGAAAATGGACGACACGACACCAAATTTATACAGTAGCCCATTCAGATCGTGGAAAAGCATCGGATCGAAAGTTGATTCCTATCAAGAACACTACAGTATTGGATAAAAAATTTACGACCCTTTCACAAAAGCTAAAACAACAAGGCTATATTACCTGCCATTCGGGTAAGTGGCATCTAAGTGATGATCCTTTAGAATATGGTTTTGATATTAATATTGCCGGAGGGCCAAATGGTGCTCCAGGAAGTTATTACTCCCCATTTGGAAATATTAATAATCAGATTAAAGTAGAGGGAGGGAAAAGTGAGTATTTGACTGATCTGATCATGGAAAAAACTTTGCTGTTTTTGGAAGATGTCAAGGATCCCTTCTTTTTAAGCTATTCTCCATATGCTGTACACACCCCAATACATCCGGTTGATTCCCTTTTGTATAAATACGAAAATAAGCCACCTTACAAAGGCCAAAAAAATCCACGATACGCTACCATGGTTGAAAACCTCGACCGCAACATTGGTCTATTGGTGGACATGCTTAAAAAGCGAAAGCTTTTTGATAATACCTTTATAATCTTTACTTCTGATAACGGAGGCTATTATGGTAAAATCACTATGCAAAAACCACTAAGGGCTGGCAAAGGAAGCTATTACGAAGGAGGGATCAGAGTTCCTTTCTTCTTTTTGTGGAAAGATAGAATTAGTCCCGGCAAAGATACTCAAACTACTATTTCTCATCTCGATATTTTCCCCACCCTAATGGATCTTGTGGGAGATGATAGCATGGTAAATGAATTGGATGGTTATTCTCTTTTGTCTTTAACAACCAAAAAGACAGCCTTGAAGGAGAGATCTTTTTTCTGGCATTTTCCCATTTACCTCCAAGGCTATGACATCAAAGACAATCAAAATAGAGATTCACTGTTTAGAACCCGACCCGGTTCTGTAATCCGAAAAGGAGACTGGAAACTGCATTATTATTTTGAGGACAATGATGTTGAGGTTTTTAATCTCAAAGATGATATAGAGGAAAGAAATAACCTTGCAGAAGTCAATAATTTAAAAAAACAGGAGTTGCTAGATGAACTTAAAGCGTGGTGGAAAAAAACTGATGCACCTATTCCTACAGAGGTAAATTCATATTATAAAGCCCGTTTAAATTAAAATTTAAAACTAGGTATATCCTATTTAAGCTTTTTAGTTCTACTGAGAAGAACATTTTTGGCAAATCTGAAAGAATAATTCGTCGTAATATTAAAAGAGCTATAGGAAACCTACGAAACTTATCGGGTGTAATTCACATCAAATATCAAGTAAGGACCATTAAAATTTTAAGTTGGGCTGAAAACAAAGAAAATATTCTGCTTATTATTGAGGCCGTTCTTCCAAAATAATTAGCTGGATTGTTTTTTGGCAAATAACATTCTCTAACAAATCACTTGCTGTCATATTACTTATACTAATCATTGAATAAAAATAATTTTCAAATAGACACTATTTTAATTTCAAAGTGAAACAAACTAACATACCTGTATGTATTGATTTTTAGCAGCAATGAGAAAGACACTATTTGGAACTCATTAAGACATTGTTTAAACTTTAAATATCTAAAAAATTAATATCTTTAAAAAACTACTCAAATGAAAATAAGATGGCTATTGTTTTTTTTGCTTATTGGAATTTATGGAATTCTAAGAGGCCAAAATTTCGACATAAGTAAATCTGAACTAGCTCTCGAGGATCGTTGGATAGAATGTGATCTTCTGTGGTTTAAGCCTAGGGATATTAAAGGAAGTGTTAATGAATTTTTTTCCCGAATAGGTCCTTTGTATGGAAAGGTTGGAGGTGAAAAAGGAATCGTTCTCAATCCAGGATGGATGTTTGATATGGTAGCTTGCTGGACAGGGAATCTAGACGATCAACTAATTCTTCCAACCTTCAAAATGCCAGGTCATCAATATTCACCTTGGACAGGAAGAGAGTTTAGAGAACTGGTTACTACCATTAAAAATTCAGCATCAAAGTATGGATTCTACGATTTCAAAGTTGCTATCTGGTTCTGGGGAGGTCCACAACTTTACGATTTAGAAAGATCCCAATGGAAAGAGCGCCACCCAGAGACATACCCAATATATAATTTGAGATATCAGAGTCCATTGAAGGGAGATAAAAACATATACGCTGTGTATCCGGATGGGATTCCTAATGGTACCCCTTTTTATGATTTTTTTGCTAAACAAATGGCTGATTTCTCAAAAGCGACTGGTATTGATGCATTGGAAATGCGCGACTTTATGACCTTTCGTCACGCATATGGCGTACCACCGCATAAATGGAATGAAGACTTTTACCAGGGTGTAAGATCTTTTCTGGTTGAGCTAAAAAAAGCCCGGCCGTCATTACTTTGCATTGGTTATAATTCTGCAGGACCTGCTACAGGCGATCTCCGTGGTCAGGGATTTGACAGTAATGCACTCGCTAGCAATGATTTATTAGATCATTATGTAATTGAATCGTGGGGTGTCGCTTGGAATGACTATTATAAACCTCACATATTTTCATGTAGTTATGCAGCTCAGCAAGCTTATCTAGCTGTAACTCAGGCTCAGCTTGCCGAAACAAAATGCAGAATACTTCCATTAGTTGAATTGACTGGAGGTTGGGAATATGACGACGCTCCTTTAACTAGATCTCGTTTTAATAATCGAATGCAGGCATGGTTATATGCCAATACTTTTTATGCATCATATGATGGCGAGTTAAATCCACCTAATGGCTTTTCTCTTGCATTTGCCGACCGAGCAAGAGCCAATGAAAAGAATAGCTTGATTTCACAAGATCAGGTTTCGTTTATGAAAGCAACTCTTGAAGGGGCATCTATGGCTGCACACGGAGTAGAAAAAGCCTATGGATGTAGACTATTTTACAATCGAGAAGGATTGTTATGGATGAATAAAAATGCTCAAGGTATTGATCTTGGCGAATATTCAGATTTCCATTTTTCGTTCTTAATGAATCTTGGAATCACAGCAACTTCCTCTGCGCGGATTGAGGATTTCAATACACAAAACGCAGGAGATTTTCCTATATTATTCTCACCTTTCCAGCTTCCGGATGAAACTATTTTACAAATTAAAAATTATACAAAAAAAGGTGGTTCAATAATGATTATTGGTGCTAGCAATACGATTGATCCCGAATTACAAAATCTACCAAATACAATCTATTGGGAGCCACCACCAAACGATGGTAAATATTTTGCAAATCCAGATGCTGCGGAAATGGCATCAAAAATCAATAATGTTTTAAAGGCAAAAGGTCATTCTTTTCAGAACGATCAACAGCTTGGTTTATGGCCAATGTGGAAGAGTAAAGGTATAAATTACATGCAGATCGTCAACTTTCAGTATCGTATCGAAAATGCAGTATCCAGAGTTTACACAATTAATATATCACGAAAACAGCTTGGTCTTGGATCAGGTCCTTACCATCTTAAAGATGTATATAATCAAAGAAAGATCGGTCCAGATTATGCTGACAAAGACATTCTTTCATTTCGTGTCTTTGTCCCACCTTTTGAATCATTTATCTGCACTGTTCAGCCCGGAGATTCTGCACCGGAAACTACAGTGATCAATAATACTGACCCAAAAATAGTCTACAAAGGAGAATGGACATACAACCAAATGGCTTTGGTCAGTTTCAATCGAGATGAGCACTTTAGTGCAAATAAAGGTGACTACGCTGAATTCACATTTAATGGAAGCGGAATTTCTCTTCTTGGGACTAAAAGTGAAAATTTGGGTTATGCTGATATTTTTCTGGACGGTAAAAAAATTTACACAGCAAACGGATTTGCAGATCGGTTAAAAGAACCAGGTATTCAAACTTCTGCCCATTCTACAAAATATCTAAAAGATTATTTAAAATACGTAATCCCTGAAAAGCAGGAAATTTTCTCTGTTTCAGGACTTTCAAAAGGATCACATACCATTAAAATAGTTGTGACTGGAAAAAAAGAGGGAGAAGCATCTGATTGTGGTGTTGTTATTGATGCTTTTGAACTAACACCCCATTTAAATTAGTTTTTATATAATTTATATTCAATTAACATTTGTCCTATCTTAATTCAAGCAACGCCCATACCAACTTGTGATCAGAAAGGTGTTTTTCCATCTCAAAGATATTTCCTTCTAGAGCTTTCATTTTTGCCGTATTGTACATAATATGATCAATGACATTGCCACTTCCATTGTCTTCCGGTCTAAGTGCATTGTATGTGTTTCGTTTGGTACAGTCAAGCTCTAGTTCCTTCCAGCTTACATCTAACCCAATATCTACAAACATATTATGATATGGGTTTTCCAAGTAAGTATTTGTTGGGACAAAATTAAAATCGCCAGCTACAATAGAAAGTTCATTTTGTTGTCGTTGCTTCAGATGACTTACAAGGGTCTGTATTTTGTGGGTAACGTTATCAACAAAAACCTGTGGATGACCCTTTGGTGCGAATGGGAAATGAACACTATAAATTACCATTTCGGTATCATTAATTTTTATTTTCACGCTGGTAGCCGAATGTAGGGTATCGCCCATCAGCACCTCTTCGTAACCGTATAAAGGTATCCGGCTGGCAATGGTTTTGTATTTGTCTTTGTGACCAGCTGTGGAATATTTCCCTAACACAACATGATCAAGCCCCATGACTGAACCAACCTGTTGTGTCCAATTACCACCAGGTGCCTCCGAAAAACAGACAACATCAAAATTATGACTTTTCAATGCCTCTCCTATTTCAGCAGCCGTGGCATTTTTGCTAAACTCCACATTGTAGGCAGCCACTTTTACACTGGTAGATTTTTTCTCACAACTAAATGCGAAAAAAACCAAAGCAAACATTATAAATGTTTTTATCATTTTTTTGTAAATGCAACAAATATTATTCATTAATTATAATTTATCTTTAAAAAGACGGACTTTCAAAAAAAGGCCATTTTGAGAAATTCCTATCCGTATTATTATCATTTACACTTGTGATCACCCATTGATCCTTGGGGGATTCAAGATCATACTCAATTTTATTGCCATTAGGGTGATAAAAAAGGTGGTTTAATTGTTTTTCATCACTATTGTTTTCAATGATTCTTTCTAAAACATTTTTAGCGGAATTTGAATGGACAATTGCCATTAAACCCAATTCTTTTTTCGAGTAAGTAGCCAGAAAAATCCCTTTTGTGATATAAAATATTTGCCAATTAGCTGATGATATTATTGCTTGTTTTCCCTTGGGAATATTTACTTTTCCTTTGGTGCATCCAAATTCTTTATAAACTCCAGTATTGTTCCAGTCCACAAAATTATCTCCTGGACCAAACATGTGAAAGGTATCCACCATTTCAGATTTACTATCGTTCAAAAACAGCATAATGGGTTTGGCAACAATTAAGGAGCGATTGCCTTGGTTTGCCCCACCTGCTGATAATAGGTAATCCTTATCACCCGAAATTATTTCTGGACAAGAATTATATCCATGACCCATTTTAACAAAATATGGCTTTGGTTTGTTTAAAATCCATTCCATCACTTCATCTGCAGGTTTGTATGAGGCAAAAGTTGCCCACAAGGCATGATGTTCTCCTCGTGACATATCTATCGATATTGAATCGTAGTATAGACTCGCCCAGACTTTGAGCATTACCGTATGGTAGTCTGAATCAATATTAGTTTTAAAACTTTTACCAAACCTTCTTCGGTTTGGAGGAAAATGTTTGAACTTGTAACTGCTCAGTGCGTATTGCCAATTGAGACGATCCAATAATTTCCCCGAAAGGAAACTAATATCACCAGAGGCAAATTCATAAAGATTCAACAGTGCACAATAGGTATATCCCAGGTAGGGTGCTGAATTGAATTCATAGAATCCATAAGTTTCTATTTCTTCCAAAACCAACTTCAACTTTTGCGCAACACCATTGGTATTGTTATCATATTTTGGATCAGTATTTCCATGATTCCAAAGCCATTGGTTTTTTAAATATCGAGAACCTTCTGTCATTAAAATATGATTTTCAGAATCTTCCAAAAACATATAACCGACATTTTTTCTGAATTCACTTCCTTCTATTGTAAGTATATTATCCAATAAGTGATCCCTGGTTTTGGGGTACAATAAGTCAGGGCTTTCTCCAAAAAGGTAAAGTACAGCGGTAAATGCCATAGCCGTAAAATCATAGTCGCCCAGGGGATATAGCAACCAAGGTGATCCTGGGTGACCTACTGCTTTTTGATTCAATAGATATCTATTTATCTCCTCCACCCTTTTACCTTCTAACAAACAACTTATTACAATACGTGAATTTTTTAAATTCACCTTCTCATCCGGCTTCCAATCTTGAGGTGTTTTAGATGTCCACCCATCTAGAATTTTTTGTTTTAGATTTGAATTATTGTGGAAAGAAAATGAGCGCTCTTTGGGGATTTGAACGTTTCCAAGTTCAATTGGCTGATCCATTTTTCTCCCCGCTCCACCAAAAATATTAACCAAAACATAAAGTACAATTGTAAATGAGGCCACAATGATTAGTATATAGGCTAATATTTTTTTTATCTTCATAGGAGATTAAATTTTGAAAATTAAATTATTAAAATAAAAGTAAAATATATTTAATAAGCCGTGATTGTTTATTAGCCTCCACAGCTTCCCATAAACTTTTAAAAAACCGTTCTACACCCTCCCCCTTATAAGCAGGATCAAAAGTCCTGTTTTGTCGATGATAATATTACTTAGAACAAGAAAATTATTATCTATAAATATAGTAAATCAATCTACTGAGGGTTCCTCCAATTCTGTGGTGTCGGGTTTTGCTCCAAACTTAAAGCGCACAGCAATTTCATGCGCTTTTAGGTTGAGACCAGAAAGTTGATCTGCTCCATAAGTATCATATGCGTATCCCAAAGAAAAGTTTTCATTGATGTTGACCAACGCCTGAACAGAAAATATCGATCCCGTCCTTACCGATAGCCCCAATTCAAATAAACCTCCATACCCCCCACTGATTCCCACGTCTGTCACCGCACCAATACCTTTTGTATTTCGATACATCAAACTGGGTTTGAGGGTAAATTTGTCATTTATAGTGAAAATGGCACCTGCCTCAAGATAGGTATGTATTCTATCGCGGGATTGTACTTCTATATCTCCACCATCGCGTTTGGCATTGAACAAACGAGGCATGGCTCCAGAAAACCAGTAGTTGCTGCTTTGATAATAGAACCCAACGCCCAAATTGGGATTGAATCTGCTAAGCGGTTTTTTTGCAGGATCCAGTGCTGCGCTATAGGATCTGAGCTCAGTAGGATCGGAACTGTATGAGTTCCCTCCTGCTTTGATGCCCAAAAATAGTGCTGCATCGTTCGACAGGGTCAAACGATAGGAAAAATCAGCATTGATGGCAGTTTGTTTTTCGATAAATATCTGATCAGAAACCACCGAAATCCCCAAGCCTACATTTTTACCACTGGCAGCACTGTAAGACAATGCAGTAGTCTTTGGGCTGTCCTTAAGATTGCTCCATTGGTTTCTGGTGTTCATCGAGATCACGTGCTGTCCCTCCGCACCAGCATAGGCTGGATTGATTATGGACATATTAAATTGGTAGAGGGACATATATGCATCTTGTTGGGCGCTGGCGCCCAACGGTAAAATCAACAGTATGTACAAATATTTTTTCATCATGCTAACGGGTCAAATAGAGCCATCCCTGATAGTCGGGAGTTCCGTCGTTGTTAAAGTCAATTAGGTAATAGTAGCTTCCCTCGGGCAGCGCAGCACCTTCAAATTCTCCTTCCCAGTTGTTTTGGTAATTGCTTTTCTCGAATACCAACTGACCCGATCGGCTGTATATCCAAACCTTGTTGTCTATGTATCGGTTAAAGGCATCGTCCACCCATTGGTCGTTGCTCCCGTCTCCGTTGGGAGAGAAGAAATCAACAATCTCCAAATTGATGGCTGCAAAATCTTGACAATAGCTGTTGATATTGTTAGGGTCGGTACCACATTTTATCTCATCCATGTTGGAAAATCCATCGCCATCGGTATCATTGTATGGATCACAGTTTTCGGCATCCAACTCGTCGTTTACCCCATCCTGGTCACAATCCAAAAAGGTCGACTCGTATGCATCGAACATCCCGTCACCATCGGTATCGTCATCAGTTGGATCTCCATTTAAATTTAGATCTTCATATATGGACAGCAATCCATCTCCATCATCGTCTCTATCAAGATAATTAGGAATACCATCACCATCTAAATCAATTAATCTTGACTGAAAATCTTCAGACTCTTGATCTACCTCTAGACGTGTTAATATCCCATCGCCATCATCGTCTGGATCAAGATAATCCGATATACCATCATAATCAGAGTCTCTATAACTACTCTTATTACCTATTTCAATTGAAGTTGGAACCCCATCATTATCATCATCAAAATCTATATAATCATAAATTCCGTCTAAATCAGAATCTACTGAGTCATCAGGATTTCCATCGAAATTAGGGTCCGTCCCTTCAAGTACAGTTAGGATGCCATCCCCATCATCGTCTTCGTCAATATAATCAGGGAGACCATCCCCATCAGTATCTTGTGCATCCTCAGCTCTTTTATTCCCATTTGGATCAGGGTTTTCATATTGAGTAAATATACCATCATTCTCATCATCAGGATCCAGAGAATCTACTATTCCATCTCCGTCAAAATCATCAGATCTTCGTCTAGAGTAGCCTCTTTCTGAAAAGCCGAAGGATGATCTTGCTTCAAATTCACTAAAAATTCCATCTCCGTCGTCATCTGGATCAATTGAGTTAACTCTTCCATCTGCATCGGTATCAGATTGTATTATATCTGGATCAACTTCATCTAAAGGAACCTGGTTGGTTCTTAAACTAACGACCTCTAAAGATGAACTGTCAGTTGACGAACTAGCTGTATTTGAATAGATTACATTCAAAGGAACACTTGGCATGGGAACATTTAAATCTCCTAGTTCAGTATTAACATAGCCTATTACTACCTCATAAACACCATCTTTATTATGGTCCTTAGGGTTGTCCGGATCAGGCGGATCAATAAAGGCCAATATTCCCTCAGATTCATCTTCCTGTTCTTCTTGCTCAGGATCCTGATTCCTACTAATGCTATATCTCTGAGGAGTATTTTGATAATCTTGTTTAGATCCCGGCTCTCCGGATTTAACAGTAAATAAATGTGCATCAGCTCCTCCAGAAATTTTCTTTCTTATTTTCCATTTACCAACTCCTCTAAATGGATTGGATAATCCACCTCGATTGTCTTGTTCAAGCGTATCGGTAGCGGTAGTAGTTGAAAAGGATATATCTAGTGGCTGAAAGAGAGCAATAAATTGTAATTCTGTAAAATCATTAACCCCATCATTATCATCATCTATATCAGCATTGTTTCCAACTCCATCTCCATCAATATCGTTTACCTCGGATGCATCTGTAGGGAAGTTATCTATAAGGTCTAACACTCCATCATTATCATCGTCTGTATCAACATTGTTTCCAATTCCATCATAGTCAGTATCAGTATCTTCATCTGGATTGAGTGGGAAATCATCAACCCCATCAGGGGTTTGATCACCATCTGAATCATTATTTAGTGGATTGGTGGTTAAACGAATTTCTGCTCCATCTGTAAGACCATCATCATCAGAATCTGCTACTAAAGGATTTGTACCATATTTAACTTCTGTAGTATCTGAAAGACTTAATCCAATGGTAACCTTAGCTGTAGGCTGAGTAATTAATACAAAACCAATGGTTGCTGTTTCTCCAGATTCTGTTGTTTGTACATCCGTTTGTATTACTTCTACACCAAAAGTATCGTTTTTTAAAAATTTATCGAGTTCTACTTTTTCTAAGGGATAATTTTTAGCAATATCAGTTTTGGGATATATTTCTCCAATTTGTTCTTCCCACATTTGGCAATATAAGCAATATTTAGCAGTTACCATAAGAAGTTTTTTTTCAGCAAAAGACGGATTTACTGAAAAAAAGAAAATAAAGATTACAAGGAAGTTAAATTTATTCAATAACCTTGATATTAAAATCATTTAATTTTTTTCTGTAAGAATTTTTACCAACTTAAAGTTCTTTTAAAAGTTCCCTAAAAATTTTCTTTGATTTACCACGCATTTTTACTTTTTTAATATCATCTAAATTGCTGAGGTCATTACCAACTACTACTAAGCCTATCATTCCCATCGCTATATGAGGTGTGC
>CAJVZM010000007.1 GCA_913020475.1 uncultured Flavobacteriaceae bacterium | reverse complement strand
CCTCAAGCGTTGCAACTGTATGTGAAAACGTGCGTTTAAGGTCGGTTTTTAAAAGAGCCTCACAAGTTGGACTTATCGAAAGAGGCGTAGTTTCATTGACTGTTAATGACAAATGCAACCCTCGGACACAGTCGATTTCCTGTGGATTGAATGACAAATTTGAAGTCCCTATCACAGTACCAATGCTTGTATCGTGTGGCCCAACCTGCAATGTAAATTCGTTATCTGTATTACCTAATATCTGTCCCCCGGTATAGGTCAAATATCCAGATGCATGTCTTGTCTGTCGAAAATTACCAACAAGATCATGAACTTTCGCTGAGTGAGAATTATCTAAAACAGTTCCAGAATTAATATTAGCCGAAGCTGGAAAAGAAAGTGTTCCCATAGTAAGAGTATGGAAAAAAATTAACGTCCTAATTGAAAAATTTTTCATTATATTATCCCTAAAGAATTCTATTCATTAGCCATGATATGACTGACATGCGAATAACAATAAACACTTATTTACTTCATATTTAAACCGCACAAAAGAGTGCTTACAATTAGTTACACTTTTTAAATATATTTATCAATAAATCAGTAAACTATTGTTTATTAGAGATAATAAATAAAATTAAAGTAATTATTCAATTATAAGTGACTGATACCATTAGTTTTGAATTAATTTTAGGTGGCAAATAATTTTTATGATTTAATTGATTTTATGAGACCAATATCAAAGTGAAACATAAATTTTTAACAATGATGAGTGTCTTATCTATTTTTAAATTAACTATACTCTGCTAATAATAAAAATTAGTACTCTCTATTAAATTTGAAAAAAATTAACTTTCTATTTTTAATTAATTAAATAATTTTGAACAAGATCTCAATGTAACAAAACTTCTAATAAAAGAAGAATTATATAAAGCAGTAAGTGAGCGTGATTTTCTAAAATGTTTCAAAATAGTAAAATACATGGCTGAAAACCCTAAAAATCACCCTCTTGTATTAACCATCTCTGGCTTCTATAATTTTTTTAGAAGGGTCCTTTTGTATCATGGTTTGGTAGACAAATCAAATTCTGCTAGTCTATTGGGAGTTAACCCTTACTTTGTCAAAGACTACGAATATGCTTGTAAAAAATTCACCCTTAAACAAGCAAGCAAGGCAATTACACTAACATTGGAGGCTGATCTAAAAAGTAAAGGAGTAGGTGTTAAATCTGGCAATCAGTATAATATTCTTCAAGACTTACTGGTCAAAATATTTGATGCTTGAATCATAGAGAAGGAAATTGATTGGGGTCGTTTTCGTGCATCATTTCGTATACACACTCAAAAATATCCTCGGCAGAGGGTTTTGAAAAATAGTCACCATCTTCAGCATATGCAGGACGGTGTTCTTTTGCAGTGAGTAGTTTAGGCGGGCTATCCAAAAGGGGATAGATTTTTTGTTCCTCCATCAATTGTTGAAAAATATAAGCCGATGCCCCACCTGGCATGTCCTCATCCACAATCAATAACCTATTGGTCTTTGCTATACTTAATCTTATCTCTTTGTCCTTATCAAAAGGGATCAGTGTTTGCACATCTATAACCTCTACGCTAATATTATGACCCACTAGCTTCATAGCTACTTCATGTACAATTCTCAAGGTAGATCCATAAGAAATTAAGCTGATATCAGTTCCTTCCTTAATAAGTTCAACTTTACCAATGGGTAAACAATATTCTCCAAGGTTAGAAGGTAGTTTTTCTTTAATGCGATATCCATTAAGGGGTTCTATAACAATGGCAGGTTGATTAGCCTTTAGTAAAGTGTTGTAAAACCCTGCAGCTTGTGTCATATTTCGAGGCACCAAAAGATGTATGCCTCTGATCAAATGAATCAATCCAGCCATGGGAGAACCTGAATGCCAAATACCTTCCAGTCGGTGGCCTCTTGTTCTGATTATCAAAGGTGCCAATTGTCTTCCTTTGGTACGATAACTTAGGGTAGCCAAATCATCACTGAGAATTTGTATGCAATAAAGTATGTAATCCAAATACTGAATTTCTGCAATGGGTTTTAACCCACGAATTGCCATACCAATGCCTTGTCCAACTATTGTGGCCTCTCTTATACCAGCGTCGGCAACCCTTAATTTACCATATTTGTCTTGCAATCCCTCCAAACCTTGATTGACACCTCCAATTTTTCCGCTGTCTTCACCAAAAATAATCAATCGGTCCTCGTTTTTTAGCAATTGATCAAAATTGTCTCTCAAAATGATCCTTCCGTCTACTTTGGGAGCTTCCAAATCGTATTTTGGAAGAATTTCTTCTACATAATCAGTGCTATTTATCCCTTCACTGTATAAGTGGGAGGAGTATTTCTCTTGAAGTGAATCCTTGATATCTTTTAACCAATTTTTAAACGAGGTTGTGTTTTTGATTTTGTTTTTAATTAATAAAGGAAATAACTTTCTTGCCGTCGAAACTATATCGTGGTATAAGAGTTCTGTTTTTTCATTTAAATTTTTGTGAAGAATTCGTAATTCCACATCATTGTGAGAATGTTTCATAAAAGCTACCAAAAACTCGTTGAGTTGATCCCTTTGACTGAATATGGGTTTTTGGTAGGTTTTCCATGCCTTATTTTTGGCATCCTTAACTTTGATTTTAATTTTAGATTCCATCGCATTGAGGAATTCTTCATCGCAAATCCCATTGGATAAAATCCATTCTCTGAACTTTATATTACAGTCGTAATCCTTTTCCCACTGAAGTCTTTCTTTGGTTTTATATCTTTCATGAGAACCTGAGGTAGAATGTCCAAGTGGCTGAGTAAGCTCAGTAACATGTATTAAAACGGGTATGTGTTTTTTACGAGCAATCATAGAGGCATAGGAATATATCTTTGTCAAGGCAGAATAATCCCATCCCTTGACTGTCAAAATTTCAATTCCCATGTCCTTCTCTCTGGCAAAACCCTCAAGTGCTTTTGAAATACTTTCCTTAGTAGTTTGTTGTTTGTTGTCAACAGAAATTCCATAATCATCATCCCAAACACTCATTACAATTGGGATTTGTAATACACCTGCCGCATTGATAGCTTCAAAAAATAATCCTTCACTGGTACTTGCATTTCCGATAGTCCCCCAAGCAATTTCGTCTCCGTTATTTGAAAATTTACGGGCATTTTTGATTTTTAAGCTCCTGTAAATTTTAGAAGCTTGGGCTAAACCAATTAATCGTGGCATTTGAGCTCCAGTCGAAGAAATATCTGAAACATGATTTTTGGTTTTGGTTTGATCCAACCATTTCCCATTTTCATCCACCAAAGTATTGGAAAAATGCCCCACCATTTGTCTTCCAGCTGACATGGGTTCATTTTTGATATCAGGATGTGCATAGATCGCCGAAAAAAGCATTTCTGGATCGAGATGACCTTGAGCCATCATAATGGTTTGGTCCCTATAGTATCCTGAACGAATATCACCAGCTTGAAAAAATCGATTTAGGACAATTTGAGGTAACTCTTTTCCATCCCCAAAAATACCAAAAGTTCCTTTCCCACTAAGTACCTCTCTTCTACCAAGAATGCTGGTTTGGCGGCTGGTAAAGATAATCTTATAATCTTCGAGAATCAATTTCTTATAATCCTCGAAGCTAAGATTTGAATTGATTTCTTTGCTGTCAATCTTCATTTTGGAGGGTAAATTTACAAAATTTTGTTTTTTAGATGATTTGCCATATTAATCCAAATAAAACAATTACTCTAGAACCACCTTCTGGAAAAAAGATTGGTCAACTGTTTCGGACTAAAGGTAAGTATAAAACGTATTTTAGTTTCATAGGGTACTTCACCGAATTCCCAGCCGGTACTTGAATGAAAGGGGAAAAATATTTCCAAATAATCAGGTAGGACATTCAACCTAACCCCAGAGCCATAAAAGAAAAGAGGATTCTTTTTGTGGTTTTTTACTACACCTAAATCTGTATAGGCTTCAATCCACTTCCAAAGTCCAATCGTAAGGTTGGTTGACAACAAATAATCATTGGCTGTAGCAGGAAGTAATAAGGATTTAAAACCCCCTTCAGCCATTACAATCTGTTGGCTAAAAAGACCTTCCTCCTCAGATCTTCCAAAATAATTATACCTGAAGAGATAATCCTGAGGTCTATTGAGATTAAAATCAAAAAAAGTAGATTCTTTTTGTTTGTGTTTTAAAAATTTTCCCCCAAAAAATCTAGCTGTAAACTGACTTCCGTTGGGGAGTAACCTTCTGTAATCAAATGATATTTCAATTTTGGTGAATTTATTTGAAAATTGAATACCAGTATCGAAACTTGTATATTTTAATGCACCTCGATTTGAATTAATATACCTCAAATATAAAAGCTCGTAATTGGGCGTGTTAATTATATCGGGTGGGCTGTCTCTTTTGACGCTGTAATAATAAAGACTTAATGTGCTGCGCTTATTGGATCTGAAATCAGGGGTTCTGAAGAATAAATTAATTCCAGGAGTAATGACTTGATACCTGAGATTTTCAAGATAGTGATAGCTGCTACCAAAAAAATTAAACGAAGTGACATAATTTGATTTTCCAGTATTATTCAAGCGATAAGACATTTTTACTCTACCAACCAAATCATTTTGCAAAGAAGAGTATTGTGGCATCATTTCGAAAGTGAACTTTTGTATCAGAAGTCCCTTGTTGTAAAATCTTGATCCTGGTGATAGTCCATCATATAAGTTATAGTTAACTACAGGGTTATAATAGACTTGATTTCGCTTAGGAGATTGATAGTCCCTTAAAAAATTAAATTGGATTGGCTTTACGTTTACAAAGTTCTTAACATATCTCCAATTATTATTTTTATCAGTCTCGGGCAGGCGTATTTCAGGATTAATAGCTATATAATCTGGCTTTAGGTTATTGAGGGTTACAGCAGAAGTAGTCCCCATATTCTCAATCCAATGTTGCTCGAGTATGATTTCATCTCTGACTTGGCTGATCACAAACGGAATATTGTTGTCGGAATATTTGGTCAGATTAACCACAATGCTGTCTTTATACCTTTTGACCCTTTTGATTTTTATATCGGTGGGCGTGCGATCTTTGAGATAAAAATCTTTAAACCAATTGATATTTTTTGGACTGTGTTTTTTTAACAAATCGTAAATCCTCAGAGGCTTTCCTACTTGATTTAGATATTCCCTCAGGGCATTGTCGAACGATTCTTTTCCTATATAATGCTCTATGTAACGCAATCCAACACCAACGTGATAAGGAGAGCCAATCTTTTCATTAAATTTCACTAATTTATCTTTAGGTAATAAATCAGATTGTTGGAGATTGGCACGCTCCATAAACTCATAGTACATCCAAAAACTCTCATTGAAATCTATATCGGCCAATGTGTAGGCCTTCATCAACTTAAAATCTGCTAAACGTCCAAGGTATTTCTCTTTTGGATAGTAGGTCTCTATGTACTTGATCATGAGGTAGGTCTGTAATCCTCCTATAATCCAATGATCTTGTCTTAAATCATTGGATAAATTATTGGACAAGTAAAAATGCAGATAAGACTTTAAAAGACTGATTTCCTCCAAAAAAGTATCTTTAAAAGGAGCCAGAAATTTTGGTAGATCATTTAATCCAAAAAAGGGATTATTGTCGTAAACTAACATGGGTATTAAAAACTTATTTTCACCTTTAAAGTTAAATGCTTTTGTGACGAAATCATCTATTCTTCTTGCTTTATAAATGGGGCTGTCTTTATCTTCAGACTCTTTAAAAATATTTGTTAAAAGACTACGGTCGTTGTTGATTTTTAAAACCTTAAATGGATTATCTTGAGTAAAATATACAAGTACTTCTCGGTTGGATTTACCAGAAAAATAATGCACTCCATTTTTTGACTGATTTTTCACAAGGTTACTTTGGACAGTAATGCCATCAGTAGCTGCGATTCGTAGGTTGTAGGCTGCTGCTTGTATGCTGTAATCATTTAGGTTCAGATGACTGTAATTTCTCCATTGTTTATCGTAAATCGGACTCAAAGCGATATACCAATGCCTCAAAAGGGCCTCATTTATAAAATTGTACCCATAACCAGTAAACTTAGCATCCGGCAATATCAGCTCATAATTAAGGGAGATAACTGTCGTGTTAGTATCATTTTTCTGTAAATCTGTAACTACCTTGATGATATCGCATTGATTTTCCATTCTTTCCCACTGGGTTTGATAGTCATTTACGGTGATGGAATTTATAGAGGTTGAACCTAGTTTAGATTTATTGGACAGATAAAAACTTCTGTCATACTCTTCAACAAATCGTTGTGCCAAGGGTGATTTGGTACTTGAATAGGCATTAGACCAATCCGTTAAGTAGAGTGTATCTCCCATTTCTAAAGGTAAATTTTTGAGAGATATCTTCTGACGAATTGTTATTTTTCTTCCCGTACTGTCTATGATGGCATCAATTTCATATGAGATGTCTTTTTGGCCGTAAGAAAAGTCCGTTCCCATCAATAGAAATACAATAAATAATATTAGATTTTTTATGATAACAACATTAGAAGTTAGGTTTAAAATATTTCTGTTTGTAAAATTCGTGGAGTTGCTCAACAACTTCCTCCTTAGACTCAACAACACGAATTAGATTGAAATCATCAGCATTAATTTTATATTCTTTTAAAAGAACACCTTTGATCCAGTATAATAGCCCACTCCAATATTCTTTTCCTACTAACAAAATGGGGAATTTCTTGATTTTTTCAGTTTGAATTAATGTCAACGCTTCGAATAACTCATCTAAAGTACCCAAACCACCCGGCATAACTACAAATCCTTGTGAGTATTTGATGAACATGACTTTCCTGACAAAAAAATACTCAAAATTCATCAGTTTATCGTCATCTATATAGTCATTATGTTTTTGTTCCAAGGGTAGATTAATATTCAATCCGACAGAAGTTCCGCCGGCTTTTTTCGCCCCGAGATTGGCTGCTTCCATGATCCCTGGCCCGCCTCCTGTAATTATTCCCAATCCATATGTAACCACTGCCTCTGCGATATCAACAGTCAATTTATATTGAGGGTCCTCTGAAGGGGTTCTCGCTGATCCAAAGAAGGAGACACAAGGACCGATCGTACTCATTTTTTTATATCCCTCCAAAAACTCTTTCATGATTTTGGACAAGCCCAATGAATCATTGGCTTTACTTTCATTCCAATTTTGGCTTTGACTTTTAAAGAAGTTCATTTCAAACGTTTTTAAGCTCTTTCGCTAAATGTTTACCAGTATAACTTTTTTTAATTTTTACAATTTCTTCAGGGGTACCTTCACCTACCAATCCCCCACCATTTTTACCTCCTTCAGGACCAATATCAATCAAGTGATCTACCAATTTGATAACGTCCATATTGTGTTCGATTATCAAGACAGTATTTCCTCTTTTAACGAGCCTTTCCAAAACCTCCATAAGAACTCTTACGTCCTCAAAGTGAAGTCCGGTCGTAGGTTCATCCAATATATATAGGGTTTGTCCAGTATCCTTTTTTGATAATTCCGTGGCCAATTTGATCCGCTGAGCTTCACCACCTGAAAGGGTTGTTGACGACTGACCCAACGTAATATATCCCAAGCCAACATCCTGAACTGTTTTTAACTTTCGATATATTTTGGGGTGATTTTCAAAAAACTCACAGGCCCGATTGACCGTCATCTCCAAAACATCAGCAATAGATTTACCTTTAAATCTTATTTCCAGTGTATCTCGATTAAATCTTTTGCCATTACAGTTTTCGCATTCCACGTGTACATCGGGTAAAAAGTTCATTTCAATAACTTTCATTCCGCCTCCCTGACAAGTTTCACATCTACCTCCTTTAACATTAAAACTGAACCTACCGGGTTTATAACCTCTGATTTGAGCTTCTGGTGTCATGGTGAAAAGACTTCTTATTTCACTAAAAACACCACAATAAGTAGCTGGATTGCTTCTAGGGGTTCTTCCTATGGGAGACTGATTAACGTCAACCACCTTATCCAAATACTTTAATCCCTCTATTTTTTTATATGGCAGGGGGAGTTTTACACTCTTATATATATGTGCGTTTAGAATAGGGTAGAGGGTTTCGTTGATCAAAGTTGATTTACCACTGCCGGAGACCCCAGTAACACCAATCATGATACCCAGAGGAATTTGGATTTCAATATTTTTAAGGTTGTTTCCGGTACATCCCGATAAAATTATTCGCCGTCCGTTACCCTTCCTCCTTTTTTGAGGGACCTCTATATTCTTTTGATTGTTTAGGTATTTTGCTGTCAGGGTTTGCTGTTTTTTTAACATTTTCGGGCTTCCCTCTGAGATGATCTCACCGCCGTTTTTTCCAGCAAGAGGTCCTATATCAATAATATGATCGGCTCGCAGAATCATATCTTTATCGTGTTCTACAACGATCACTGAATTACCAATATCCCTCAATGATTCAAGCGAATTAATTAGTTTTTCATTATCCCTTTGATGAAGGCCTATACTGGGTTCGTCCAAAATGTAAAGAACACCAACCAATTGTGAACCAATTTGGGTAGCCAATCTGATGCGCTGGGCTTCGCCTCCTGAAAGAGACTTAGATGAGCGACTTAAGGAAAGGTAGTCAAGTCCTACATCAAGCAAAAACTGCAATCTAGTTTTGATTTCCTTGATGATTTCCCCAGCAACTTTGAATTCATTAGAGGATAGTTTCTCAGGTAAATTATCAAACCAATAATAAAGATCTCCGAGATCAAGACTACTTAAATCTGCAATATTTAGGTCAACGATTTTAAAGTTTAATGATTCTTGATTCAAACGCGCTCCCTCGCATACACTACATTTCTTTTCATCCATAAAGCTATAGGCCCAACGTTTGATTCCAGCGGTTTCTGTATTATCAAATTGGTGTTTAATAAAATTTTCGATGCCCTCGTAATCTATTTTGTAGTCTCGGGTAATTCCCAAGGCTTTGGAAGCCAAAGAAAACTTTTCATTTCCCCCTTTAAGAATTACCTCAAGCGCTTCCTTAGGTATTTTTTTTATAGGATCTGAAAGGGAAAAATTGTATCGTTTTGAGATCACTTCCATTTGTCTGAACCCCCAATTGCTTTTCTTTTCTCCCAAAGGAGCAATTCCACCCTTTTCAATAGAAACACTATCATCAGGAATAATTTTTTTTCTGCTTACCTCAAACTGATTTCCCAAACCTTTACAATTCAAACACATTCCCTTGGGTGAATTGAAAGAGAAAGAATTGGGTTCAGGAAGGGAATAGGAAATACCAGAAGAGGGGCACATTAATTTTCTGCTGAAATAGCGAAGCTTATCCGTATCGGTATCAATGAGAACAATTGATTCCTCACCGAAGTGCATTGCGGTTTTGATTGAATCTATCAATCTCTTTAAATCATTTTCGTCTTTTTTAACCCTAATTCTGTCAACAATCAATTCGATGTCATGCGTTTTGTACCGATCCACACGCATACCTGGTTTTAGATCAAGGATTTCTCCATCGACCCTTACCCTCAGAAAACCCTGTCTAGAAAGTGAGTCAAATAATTCTCTGTAGTGTCCTTTTCGTGCTTTAACAAGAGGAGATAAGATGGTTACTATTTTATTCATATACTCCTCCAATATCAATTGAAGAATCTGGTCGTCACTGTAGTTTACCATTTTCTCGTGGGTCGCATAACTATATGCTGTTCCTACCCTTGCAAAAAGAAGTCGGATATAATCATACAATTCTGTAATGGTACCCACGGTGGAGCGTGGGCTTTTTGAGGTGGTTTTTTGTTCTATAGCAATGACAGGAGAGAGCCCATCAATTTTATCCACTTCAGGTCGTTCCATATTGCCCAAAAACTGTCTTACATAAGCCGAAAAAGTTTCCATGTATCGACGCTGCCCTTCGGCGTATATGGTATCGAAGGCCAATGAAGATTTACCACTACCAGAGAGACCGGTAATGACAACTAATTTTTCTCTTGGTATTTTGAGACTAACATTCTTCAGATTATGGACCCTTGCTCCCTGAATGTCAATACAGTTTTCACTCTCTTTCATAAATAATCTTGCAAAAATAACAATTTAAAAGGGTAATTCTACAACAGACTATATCTTAACTCATAACCATTTAAAAGTAAAAAAACTAGTTAAGATTTTCTTTTTACAACTAAAAAAATATTTTAATTCATGTAAAAAATGAGCAAAATCCATAGTAATTTCGGAATATTTTTTTTTGAAAATATGGAATTGCCTAAGACATATTATAAGCTAACCACATTTGTTGTGACATTTGAATAAGGATACTTTTCAACCCTCAAGAATTTGACTGGCAATGAAGTTTCCAAAGGGAAGTTATTTATTTGAACAAGAAAGGTAAACATACGCCAGGTAGTTCACTATTTTACGTTTACAGAGTTTGGATAAAAACTAATAGAACTGAGTCGGTTTGTTATCCATTAAAAAATTGAAATAGAACAACAAAATGATTCCTCTAAAGTAGAGCAATCATTATCTTTGAACATGACTTTAATAAAATCCATTTCAGGAATAAGAGGTACCATTGGAGGTAAACCTTCCAACAATCTTACCCCACAAGACATCGTTTTGTATACTTCTGCCTATGCCAGTTGGTTAAAAAATAATCTAGATGCAAAAGAGTTCAAAGTTGTAGTTGGCCGAGATGCTAGGATTTCCGGCACCATGGTACAAGGCCTGGTCGACCAAACTTTGGTAGGCTTTGGAATAGAAGTATTGGATGTGGGACTTTCCACCACTCCAACAGTAGAAATGGCGGTAACCCAACATCAAGCTAACGGCGGTATCATTATTACTGCCAGTCACAACCCCAAGCATTGGAATGCACTAAAATTACTTAACGAAAAGGGTGAGTTTTTAAATGTTGCATCTGGAAAAGCCATATTGGAAATTGCCGAAAAAAAGAATTTTGAATATGCATCAATCGATAATTTAGGAAAAGTCACCTCAGTCAAAGGTGCTATAGAAGAACATGTAAAAAGAGTTGTAGATCTGCCCTTGGTAAATTCAAAGGACATTCGTCAAAAAAAAATCAAAGTAGTCGTGGATGCCGTTAATTCCACAGGAGGAATTGCTATACCACTCCTTTTAGATGCCTTTGGTGTGACTACTATCCCCATTTATTGTGAGCCTACAGGTCATTTTCCACACAATCCTGAGCCCCTGAAAGAACACCTTACAGAATTGTCTGAAAAAGTAGTGAAAGAAAAAGCCGATTTTGGAATCATTGTCGATCCCGATGTTGACCGACTGGCTTTTGTCGATGAAAATGGTGTCGTTTTTGGAGAAGAATATACGTTGGTTGCATGTTCCGACTATGTTTTGTCAAAAACCCCCGGAGACACTGTCTCTAATCTTTCTTCGACCCTTGCGCTGTCCGACATCACTCAAAAAAGAAATGGTAATTATCATGCCAGCGCAGTTGGTGAAGTTAATGTTGTTGAGAAAATGAAGGAAGTCAAAGCAGTAATAGGGGGTGAGGGCAATGGAGGCGTCATCTACCCTGATTTGCATTACGGTCGAGATGCGCTCGTTGGAGTTGCACTATTTTTGAGCCTTATAACAGAAACCAATCAAAAAGTTTCTGTATTGAGGGCTTCATATCCAAATTATGTAATGAGCAAAGCTAAAGTTTCCTTGTCAGAAGGGATCAATGCGGATTCACTTCTCAAAAAAATGGAAAAAAAATATTCTGAAAATAATCCCAACACTATAGATGGAGTTAAAATATATTTTAGATCCTCCTGGGTTCATCTGAGAAAGTCCAATACGGAACCAATTATTAGAGTATATGCCGAGGCAAAAAATGAAAAAAAAGCTAACGAATTGGCGCAACGGTTTTTAAAAGAGATTGAGGAGATGGTTTAATCCTTGGGTGCTTTATGAGCGTGCTTAAAACGCCTGTGCGTCCACAAGTATTGGGTGGGATCACAATAAACATCTTGCTCGAGCCATTCGGTAAAAGTATCTGTTATTCGATTTACGTCGGTTTTTTTTGGCTGATCACATATCAACTCAAAATTGGCCTCATAATAGCCTCTTTTGACTCGATTAATTTTTGCATATACTACTCCAAAATCAAATTCTTTGGCCATCATTTCTGCTCCTACAAATACTGGAACCTTTACCCCCAAAAATGTCCTCCAATAGGATTTTGGTTTAGGTCGTGGAGACTGATCACTGACAAAACCGTATACTCCTAGAATTCCATTTTGGTGTAGATTTCTAATGTTTTGAATAGCATCATAACGAGAAATTAAGTTAGCTTGGTGTTTTTTCCTGATTTTAATTACCAAATCATTGAGATATTTGTTCATCAGGGGGGTGTAAATACCATATCCCTCGGAAGCAGTATGATAACCGATAGATAACATCCATTCCCAGCTGGCATAATGACCACACATAATAATAACACCTCTATTTTTTTTCTCAAATTGGTTCAAAACATCGAGATTCTTAAAAACCATCCTTTTTTGCATTGCATCTGGACTCAATTTTAATGACTTGAACGCTTCAAGGGTAATGTCACAAAAATGCTGGTAGAATTTTTTTTCGATCCACTTGAGTTCATCCTCATTTTTATCGGGAAAAACCCTTCTGAGATTGGATCGAACTATTTTTTTTCTATAACCCAATATTTTATAGATCAAAAAACTCAATACGTCAGAAAAAATATACAGAATACTGAACGGAATTGAGGCGACGATGTAGATAATTGGATATGCTATAAGGTAAACAACTCTTTGCAATGCAATTTTTTTTCAAAGATAGTATATTTGTCTCTGAAAATTTATCTTAATGACAACGCTTCCATCGGTTGTAACCGCAATAATTGTTTCCAATGTTTTACTATCTGTTTTAGGTTTCAAAAATCAGGTGTTTTTTAATAAGTACCAGTTTCAGATGGCGAAAATCAAGGCGGGAGAACAAATTCGTATGTGGAGTTCAGGTTTTCTTCACGTCGACTTCAATCACTTGTTTGTCAATATGTTATCCTTGTATTTTTTTGCTGGATACGTTGTCTACAGTTTAGGAGAAATGAAATTTTTAGCTTTATATCTCACTAGCCTTTATTTGGGAAATTATCTATCGTATAGATATCACAACAAACAAGACAACTATACGGCTGTCGGAGCCAGTGGAGCTGTTTCAGGGGTTGTTTTTAGTGCTGTACTATTGTATCCGGATATGAAAATGATGATGCTCTTTTTTCCGATCCCTCTTCCAGGGTATGTCATGGCCGCTCTGTATATGGCCTATACCATTTATGGAATGGGAAAACAAAGAGATAATATTGGACATTCTGCCCATTTTGGAGGAGCTATAGCAGGTCTATTAGGCACCATAGCTTTCGTACCAAGTGTATTGATTGATTCGGGATTTACCCTGGCTATACTGGCTGCAACCCTAACTATAGCGGCGGTCATTTTTAGGCGTAATTCTTAATAATTAATTATTTATTAAAAATTCTTCAACTTTTTGTTCAAGGGCTTTGCCTCTGAGATTTTTGGCCAATATTTTGCCATTCTGATCCAAAATAAAGGTGGCAGGTATAGATCTTACTTGGTAAGCTTTAGCAATAGGTTCGTTCCAATGTTGAAGATGGGATACATGTGACCATTGTAAACCGTCATCCTCAATTGCCTTGATCCAGTTGTCTTTACTTTTGTCGAGTGACACGCTTACTACATTCAGACCCTTGGACTTAAGTTTATTATATGTTTTCACCAAGTTGGGGTTTTCAATACGACATGGTCGACACCATGAGGCCCAAAAATCAACAATAGTTATTTTACCTAAATTTTCTTGTAACTTCACTAATTGACCTGTTGGCCCAGGTCCCTCAAAGTCGGGAGCAATTTGCCCAACCTCTGCCGGGGGTTTAGGGGCATTAAGGACTTTATCCAGTTTAATACCTGTTTTACTTTCTTTGATCCTTAAGGTCAAATTATCAAACAAAAGCTTGGACTCCTCGTTTGTCATTTGCTTGGTCATGACAAAACGTTCTAGAATCAAAACAGAGACAAAAGAATCAGGATTTTCTTCAATAAACCGAATTTCATAATCTTTAATTTGATCTTGTACGTCTTTGTATTGATCTTGAAGATCGACAGCCAGAAGGCTATCTCTGGCGATATTGGCCTGTTGCAAATCTCTTCCGATGCCATTCATTGAGTTAATAAATACCTTGGTTTCAGATTTGTATTTCATAAAGGCATTGTTGGAAACGGTTCCTAATGCTTTTGAATTTATCAAACTGTCTTTATATAAAGAAATCTTGATATCTCCTGATTCAATAACAAAAGGAAAATTACCTTGTATGTTTTCAAGAGATAAAAAATTAATATCTGGCGACTCATTAACACCTCTCATTTTAAAAACACCACCTTCCACAGCAGTGGAATCAATAATCAAAGGTTGTTGGTTGGCATCGGCCACAACGCGGTAAATCATATTGCCGTCTTTTAAATCAACAGAGCCTTGTATCATAAACTCGTTGCTGTTCTCAGAACAAGCAAGAATTATTATATTTAACGTAAGTAAAAAAAGTTTTTTTATCATGTAGCTAAATTATAAAATTTAATTTCCTTACGACTATTGAAATCTTTATTATTAGTTAGTTATGTGTATGAATTTTATTTGTCGGAGGAATTAACTAAAACACCCATCATTTACAATGGAAATTATCCGCGGACTATCCAAGATTGTAGGTAAAAAACAAGTAATAACATCGTCATGGAGGAAAAAAGTTTATTCCACCGGTTGGAGATATGGTTCGGGTGAAGCAATTGCCGTAGTTACGCCTACAAACCTTCCAGAAATTTGGAAAATAATTAATTTTTGCGTCAAAGCAGATTTAATTATTATTATGCAAGCTGCAAATACTGGTTTAACTGGGGGTTCGACACCAAACGGTAAAAATTATGATAGGCCAATAGTCATTATCAATACACTAAAAGTTGATCAAATTCATTTAATTGACAGTGGTAGGCAAATTGTAGGTTTTGCAGGGAGCACGTTGATAGGATTAGAAGAGAGTTTAATGACATTTAATCGAGAGCCACATTCTGTGATTGGTTCTTCATGTATTGGCGCATCAATTGTCGGCGGTGTGTGCAATAACTCAGGAGGGGCACTAATCAGGAGAGGACCTGCCTATACTGAATTATCCTTATATGCAAAATTAGATAATGATGGGAAACTTATTTTAATCAATGAATTGGGTATTGATCTAGGAAATTCACCAATTGAAATTTTAGAAAACCTTCAAAATAAAAATTACTCAAATGATGATATTAAGTTTCCTGATAAACTATGTTCCGACAATGAGTATATGAGTAGAGTAAGAGATATTGACGCATCTTCTCCAGCAAGATTCAACTCTGATAAAAGACGTCTTTATGGTGCCTCTGGTTGTGCTGGAAAAATAGCTGTCTTTGCTGTGAGACTGGACACTTATCCAGTTCCTAAAAGAAAAAAGGTTTTTTATATTGGATCAAATAATGATAATTCGTTTGGTAAAATTCGACGGCATATTCTTTCGAAATTTAATCATTTACCTATATCAGGGGAATACATGCACAAAGATTGTTATGATATTACAAAAGAATATTGTAAAGATACTTTTGTGATGATTGATAGAATGGGTTCGAATTTTATTCCCAAGCTATTTGAGATTAAGAGAAGAGTTGATTTTTTTTGTGAGAAGGTAAAATTTTTACCATCAAATTTTTCAGATAAGTTAATGCATGTTTTAAGCAGATTTTTGCCAAATCATCTCCCTAAAAGAATGGAAGAATTTCGAGAAAAATATGATCACTATTGGATAATTGAAATGACGGATGAGGGAATTGAGGAGGCAAACAGTTATTTTGATAAATTCTTTAAGAATAATGAAGGGGCTTTTTTCGAATGTAATATGGAAGAAAGCAAAAAAGCATTACTTCATCGCTTTGTTGCTGGTGGAGCGGTTGGACGCCTTCATGCTGTCAAGAATAAAAATTATGGTGAAATGATGTCTATGGATATTGCTTTGCCAAGGAATGAAAAAAACTGGTTTGAGAAATTACCTGCTGAAATTGACAAGTTAATCGAAGTTAAATTATATTATGGGCATTTATTTTGTCATGTATTGCATCAAAATTATATCTTAAAAAAAGGAGTAGATCCTGATTTATTAAAAAATAAGATTTTAAAATTTTATGATGAAAAAGGGGCTGAATATCCAGCAGAGCACAACGTTGGTCACGAATATAAAGCCAAACCCTCTCTTATTAATTTTTATAAAAAATTAGATCCCATAAATGTTTTTAATCCAGGAATAGGAAGGACTAGTAAACAAAAAAATTGGAAATAATCGATTTAATTGAATCACCATTATAAATTACTAACTATAGTAAAAATAAATTATGTTGAAAAAGGATTTAATTAATAAAGATTTCTTGCTCAACGTTAATCAAATAGATTTTTACAAAGAAAATGGTTTTATAAAATTAAAGAATGTTTTTGATGCTGAAACCCTTGATTATTACGGGAATATAATATCAAAAAAAGTTGATGAAAAAAAAAGTATTCCACTTTCTGAGAGAGATACCTACGGTAAAGCTTTTTTGCAGATTAGTAATCTTTGGACTGAAAATCAATTTATTAAAAAGTTTGTTTTCTCCAAGCGATTGGCAAAAATTGCTGCTGAATTGATGGAAGTTGAAGGGGTGAGGGTATATCATGATCAAGCGCTTTTCAAAGAAGGTAATGGGGGGTTTACTCCATGGCACGCAGATCAGTACTATTGGCCATTGGCGAGTGACAAAACTATAACAGCTTGGATACCGTTACAAAAAGTAGATTTGGATATGGGTCCGTTAGAATTTAGTGCAGGAAGTCAAGAAATAAGAGAAGGGCGAAAACTCTCCATCAGTGATGAAAGTGAAACTCAAATTGAAGAACGGCTTAGAGAAACTAATTTAGAAAAAATTTCGGAGCCATTTGATTTAGGAGAAATTAGTTTTCACTCAGGATGGACTTTTCACCGAGCAGGCCCAAATACAACTAATCAGATTAGAAAAGTAATGACTGTTATCTATATGGACGAAGATATGAGATTGAAATCACCCACAAATGAAAATCAAGTTAATGACTGGAATACCTGGTGTCCAAGTGCAAAAATAGGTGCAGTGATTAATACTAAATTGAATCCCATTATTTATAAAAAATATAGTGGGAATGATTAAAATTAAAATTTTAAAATTTAAGCATTTTTTAAAATCTAAATTACTGGAAAACAGTAGTTTAAAAAAATTGAATCAATCAGGATTAGAGGGTTCGTTAATTTCTCAGGCATTCTTAGAAACCGCCAATTGCGAATTTAACTCTAAAAAAGACAAACAACTTTTTGAAAAACTTAATCAATATAAACTGGAGCTGTATGCCAATAATAATAATATCAGTTTTGAAGAAATTGGGTCCGCAATAGTAATGAAAGTAAATGAAATCGCACACCGTGCTTCATCTTCAGAAATATGGAAAAAGTTTTTTTATAATCTATCAAAAAAAAACAATGTCAAGAATATCTTAGAAGTAGGAACAAATCTGGGAATATCTGGTCAGTACTTCATAAAAGCTTTAGAAGATAAAAAAAAAACAAAATTTATAACCCTCGAGGGGGTAAAAGAACTTTGTAAAATAGCATCAGAACGATTTAACTCTATATCAACTGAGGAACGCTTTGAAATTATTCAAGGTTTATATGACGAAACACTTCCGAAATTAATTAAAAAGAATATTAGTTTTGATTTGGTATTTATTGATGGTAATCATCGATATGAATCAACCTTAAAGTATTTTGAACTAATCAAAAACAACTTGTCAGATGGCTGTCTTGTAATTTTTGACGATATTAATTGGAGTAGGGGAATGAGTAGAGCATGGCAAGATATATGTAAGCAACAAGGCATCGTATTTTCTATCAATTTTTTCAAACTGGGTATGATCGTATTTGATCCAAAAAAATCCAAGCCCACAAACGATCATTATGAATTATTTTTATCTTCATGATTTGATAGGTAGATGTGATCCAAGCTTTAATCAAAACTTTCACATTATATTTACATTTTAAAATCATATGTCAGGAAATACATTCGGAAATCTGTTTCAGCTGACCTCTTTCGGAGAGTCCCACGGGCCTGCTATTGGAGGTGTTATAGATGGTTGTCCTTCGGGAATTGAGTTAGATCTGCCAGCCATACAAAGGGATCTCAATCGCAGAAAACCTGGTCAATCGGCCATCGTAACCCAAAGAAAGGAATCAGACAAAGTTGAATTTTTTTCAGGAATCTTTGAAGGAAAAACCACAGGAGTGCCCATTGGATTCGCCATTTTCAATACCAATCAGAAATCAAGGGACTATGACCATATTAAAGATCAATACCGTCCCTCCCATGCCGATAAGGTTTACGACGATAAATATGGTGTGAGAGACTATCGAGGTGGGGGAAGAAGTTCGGCACGAGAGACAGCCAGTAGGGTAGTGGCAGGAGCTATTGCCAAGCAGTTTCTGAGTGATATCAAATTTACTGCCTACGTATCTGCCGTAGGTAAAATTGAAATGGAAAAATCCTATAAAGAAGTTGATTTTGAAATAATAGAACAAAATCCTGTTCGTTGTCCAGACCCACAGAAAGCAAAGAAAATGGAAGAATACATCAAGCAAATACGAAAAGAAGGAGATACAGTGGGAGGAATCATCAGTTGTGTGATCCAAAATGTTCCCGCTGGCTTGGGAGAACCAGTATTCAACAAACTTCATGCAGAATTGGGTAAAGCCATGCTATCCATCAATGCCGTGAAAGGTTTTGAATACGGAAGTGGTTTTGCAGGTGCCATGGAAAGGGGGAGTAATCATAACGATCTATACAACGCCGATGGAACCACCCAAACCAACCAATCAGGAGGTATTCAAGGAGGGATTTCCAACGGAATGGACATATATTTTAAGGTAGCTTTTAAGCCTGTAGCTACCATTATGCAATCTCAGGAAACTATCAACAAAAAGGGTGAAAGAGTTGAGATGCAAGGCAAAGGCCGCCACGATCCCTGTGTGGTGCCGCGAGCAGTTCCCATTGTAGAAGCAATGGCTGCGTTAGTCTTGGCAGATTTCGCCTTACTCAACCGAACGGTTAAAAAATAATCCATGAAAAAAATTCCACTGCACTGGAGCATACTGTTAGGCATGATTCTCGGTGTTGGGGTGGGTGTTGTATTTACAACATTTGAGGCGGGGCCCAAATTCATCTCCGATTGGGTAAAACCCTTTGGTACCATTTTTATCAATGCTCTCAAACTCATCGCAATGCCTTTGATATTGGGCTCTTTGATCAAAGGGGTTTCTGACCTAAAAGACATTTCCAAGCTCTCCTTGATGGGAGGGCGTACCATAGGCATCTATCTCATGACCACAATCGTAGCGGTAATGATCGGTTTGGTGATGGTCAACACCCTTAAACCCGGCAACAGCATCAGTGAGAGCACCCGCCAGGAACTTGTGCAAGCATATCAGTCCGATGCAGCCGAAAAACAAGTCGTGGCTCAAAAACAAAAAGACGCAGGACCTTTACAAGCACTTGTGGATCTGGTTCCCGATAACATATTTAAAGCAACCACAGAAAACGGAAATATGCTACAAGTCATCTTTTTTTCTTTGTTTTTCGGAATTGGACTGATTCTTATTCCCAACGAAAGATCAAAACCAGTAAAAGACTTTTTCGACGCCTTTAATGAGGTTATTCTCAAATTAATCGATTTGATCATGTTGGTAGCCCCTTATGGCGTTTTTGCCTTATTGGCAGCCCTGGTAGTCGAATCTCCCAGTTTGGATTTATTCCGTGCCCTTAGCATGTACGCCCTCACTTTGGTTATCGGTTTGGCTTTGATGGGGTTGTTCTACCTATTCTTGATTCGCTTTTTTGTAAAATTTAAGCCAAAAAAATTCATTCAGGGTATTGCACCAGCACAGTTACTGGCTTTTTCTACTTCTTCCAGCGCAGCCACCTTGCCCGTAACCATGGAACGGGTTGAGGAGCATTTGGGAGTGGATGAAGAAGTCGCCAGTTTTGTATTACCCATAGGTGCAACCATAAATATGGATGGTACAAGTCTTTACCAAGCTGTTGCAGCAGTATTTATCGCTCAAGCTTTTGGGATGGATTTGAGTGTGGGCACCCAGTTAGAAATCATACTTACGGCTACTTTGGCCTCCATTGGTTCTGCCGCAGTGCCTGGAGCCGGAATGGTCATGTTGGTGATCGTATTGGGGCAAGCTGGAATACCGGAAGCTGGTTTGGCACTGATCTTTGCCATCGACCGACCTTTAGACATGTGCCGAACCGTAGTGAATATCACCGGAGATGCATCTGTATCTATGATGGTGGCTAAATCTGTAGGCAAACTTCACTAACTTCCTAAAGAAGAGAAACGGGATGATCATTATCCTAATAAGTAGGGTCAAATACTTTAAAATACCTATTTTTACAAATGTTTCCTTAAAAAAAACCTCTGGCGCGCCACCGTGACGTGTGTAAATTTTAAGTGGTAACATTTTAAGTCAGTTGAGAAAATAACAAAACGCTTATCATCGGGCTATTTCTAATTGATCTAAACTGACTTGTGTTGTGAATAGACCATAGTTTACAATGGCTTTTTGTTTTTCTATGGCATCGATACTCCCCACCGATTTTCCATCCAACATCCTTACTTTATCACCCACTTTAAGATCAACCAAGGGTTTAGCCTTGGGTTGGGAGGATGCTTCTTTATTTTTCTTTTTTTCCTTTCGGATTTTAACCAGCTTTTGCATCACTTCTTTATCCACTTCCTTTTTAACCTCTCTTTCTTTTTTGGTTTGAGCAGCAGTTTTCCGTTTTCGCTTGGCATTTTCCGATTCGACCAAACGTAACAATTCGGCAATCAATGGTCTTTTTTTGTTGTTTTGAAAAAAGCGATCTGCCAAATCATTGAGTTTGTTGCCCAATACAATCATTCGTTGGTTGTGATCAAATAACTCTTGATAGTTTACCAGTTTAGACTTCAGTTTCTCATTGAGTTTCTCCAGACGTTCAGACTCATTGTCGAATTTACTTTCTTTTTCTTTGAGCGATTTACCTGTTTTTGCCATCTGTTGGCGTTGCTTTTGCATTTTGGCAATAGTTGCGTCAAAACGAACTTTTCCTCTTTCTATTTTCTTTTTAGCTCTGTTGATAAGATTAAAGGGAATGCCGTTTTTTTGGGCAACTTCGAAAGTAAATGAACTCCCAGCTTCACCCAAAATCAGTTTAAAAACGGGCTCTAAGGTTCTATCATCGAACTGCATGTTGGCATTGACCATGGCAGGTTGTTCATTAGCCAAAAGCTTAAGGTTGGCATAGTGGGTGGTGATCAAACCAAAAGATTTGCGTTCGTAAAAATCCTCCAAGATCACTTCGGCCAAAGCACCTCCCAATTCTGGATCGGATCCCGTTCCAAATTCATCAATCAGGAAAAGTGTTTTATCATCACACTTTTTTAGAAAACCCTTCATGTTTTTCAGACGATAGGAATAAGTGCTCAAGTGGTTTTCAATGGATTGATTGTCACCAATATCGGTAAGTATACTGTCAAAACAGCACACCCTGCTTTTTTCGTGAACGGGAATCAGTATCCCACTTTGTAACATCAATTGAAGTAATCCCACCGTTTTTAGGGTGATACTCTTTCCTCCGGCATTGGGGCCTGATATGACAACAATTCTACTCTCAGGGTTTAAATGAATGTCCTGAGGGAAGGTTTTTTTGTTTTCAAGTTGATGAGTTCGGTAGAGTAGGGGGTGGAAGGCATTTTTGAGTTCCAATTCTTGTCGATCTGAAAAAATTGGAAGTAGGGCATTGATGGCCTGGGCATAGCGTGCACGGGAAAAAAGGGTATCTATATGGATCAGATAGCTATGATAATGCTTGATCAAATCCAAGAGTGGACGCAAAAAATCTGTGAGTTGACTCAGTATTTTTTTAATTTCTTCAGATTCCTCAAATACAATGTTTTGAAGTTCTCTAGATAAATTTAACGTAGCCTCAGGCTCGACAAAAACAATACTTCCAGTTTTCGAACTCCCCATAATACCTCCTTTAACTTTTCGGCGATACATGGCTTTGACCGCCAGTACTCTTTTATTTTCGACAACGGATTCCCGGATGTCGTCCAAATAATCAAGGTTTTGGTAATGAGACAGGGCCTTATTAAAGCTTTGAGCGATTTTACCTTTAAGAACTTGAATTTGCTTTCTCAGGGTATGGAGATTATCGGAGGCATTGTCACGGATTTCTCCAAACCGATCAATCACATTGTCAATTTCTTTTTTGATCTCTTTGTTTACTTCCATCTCCCTTCCCAAATTATTCAGAGAGGGGTAGTAGTTCTTGAATTTTTTAAGGAACAACAATAGTGTATTGACAGTGTGGGAAGCTGTGGCAATGTTTCTAAAAGCGCTAACTTCCAATACACTGTTTTCGATCTTCAATAATTGAAAAGCTGGAGAGAGGTCTTCAAATCCATGATTGGGTATTCTGTTGTCATTGTCAAAAGAAGCCAAGTATTCAGAAACAGCGAGGAGTTCTTTGCGAAGACTATCTGGGTCGGATATTGGAACCAAGGAAAGACATGAAGCCTTTCCCATAGGGGTTATAGCAAAATCAGCGATTTGTTGAGTGACCCTGTAAAATTCAAGATCCTCAAGTGTTTTTTTTGGGAGGTACCCCATCTATTTTTCTAAATTAGCACTACAAAATTAAGAAATCATGGCAGTAAGTATACATCCGCATTGGAAAAATATATTGGAACATATTTTCGAATCAAAATATTTTAAAGCACTTATTGATTTTGTGAAATCGGCCTATGCTACTTCTAGCTGTTTTCCTCCGGGAAAAATGATTTTTAATGCATTAGATCTTTGTCCCCCAGAAAAAATAAAGGTTGTGATTTTGGGTCAGGATCCCTACCACGGTCCGGGTCAAGCCGATGGATTGTGCTTTTCTGTTCCCGATGGAATTTCGCATCCACCTTCATTGATAAATATTTTTAAAGAAATGGAAAAGGATATAGGAATTCCTTATCCTATAAGTGGGGATCTTTCGCCTTGGGCAAAACAAGGCGTACTATTACTCAATGCCACATTGACCGTTCAAGCCCACCAAGCAGGGAGTCATCAAGGGAAGGGATGGGAGAAATTTACCGATCAGATTATACAAATACTCTCTGAGCGATATGAAAACATTGTGTTTTTGTTATGGGGAGGTTATGCAAAGCAAAAGTTAAAATTGATCGATGGACGAAGGCATTGTGTTTTGACCTCTGGACATCCTTCACCCTTAAGCGCCAATAGGGGATATTGGTTTGGGAATGGCCATTTTAGTAAAGTAAATAATTATTTAAAAGAAAAAGAAAAAGAACCCATTGATTGGGCTTTATAGATCAACCTCCGATGCGTTTGACTTCATGACCTAACTCACGAAGTTTATCAATGATTTGATCTCTAAAATTGCCCTGAATAAGAATCTCACCTTTTTTTATACTACCTCCCGTATTAACGGTTTGTTTTAAAGTTTTAGCCAAATATTTCAATGATTCAGTGTCTCCTTCAAAACCCTTGATAACGGTAACTACTTTTCCAGCTCTGCCTTTTATACTAAAATGGGCTTCCAAGTATTGTTTATTAAATTCAATCTTACTTTCAGCTATGAGTTCGGGATCTGGTGAAAGTTTGTCAAATTTGACATGAGCCAAGTCAGAAAAGCTATTTAATTTCTTACTCATAAAAGTTGTTTTTTAATTTCCTGCAATAATATACAATTTTTCATTTCGATATTTTATTCCCTGTAGAGTATGAGTATCAATTAATCATGACGAATCTATTTTACATAATATTAATTATAGAATAAAGTGGGTTAAATTAGTAAAAAGTAAGTAATTACTTATATATAGCATCTAAGATAAGTCGTACTTTAATAACAATGTTTCGAAAACTATAAATGGTTGGCTAGACTTCTCGAGCAACATATATACCAAAGCGCCTTCCAATATCATCATAAAGGTTTCCGTTTCAGAATTAGGATCAGTATAATCCAGTAATTTAAAAGCAGCTAATGCTTTATCGTGGATGCGGGAGAGAAACACGGGTCTATCATATTCAAATTTAAAACTCAATGGATAATAGATTTTCAAAAAGTCCCTTTGTAATTGGTTAAGGTTAAATGGTAAACCAATAAGGTGCTTGATTACTACTTTAGGATGGGTCAATGAATCAATATTTAAAATGGTTTCTTCCATGATGGCTTCCCCCCTTTTTAATAAACTTTTCATCAATCCCTCCTTATTTTCAAAGTGTCGGAAGATAAGACCTTCTGAAACCTTTGCTCTTTTAGCGATTGATCGGGTTGAAGTCGCATCATATCCTTGCGATGAAATCAAATATTGGGCGCTGTCAAGAATTGCTTTTTTTTATAGGTCATAAGTGATTAATTGCTTACACAAATATGAATAATTCTTGATATGGAAGTGAATGAGTACATAAATTAGGACATTTGTGAGTAAGAAAATAAATATTAACAACTTTTCAGCCTTACTTACAAGATAGAACAAAGCAATATATTCGCTCTCAGCGCACTTAAGTAATCCTCAACCTCAACAATTAATTAAAGGATACTTTCACCATTAAGATCGGTTGTTAGCACACTACTCATATAGTCAAAATAAGGACGAATGTTTTGAAAATGATCATCTATTAGCTCGGAAAAATTGTGATCGAGGACCTGCTGGTCGCTCAAACGGTGATGGAATGTATATTGTTTCTTTTTGATCAAATCGATATTGGGGTGTTCTTTGTTAAAACCCTTTGGGGCGGTTTTGACCTCATCTCCTTGTAAGGTCCCCCAATAACTTTTAAACGTCGGATCCGCCATAATCTCTCGCAATTCTGCAGCATCGACCTCTAACTCCTTCCTGATACGGAATAAATCCGCAGCACTGGGGCCCCAAAATCCAACCCCGAGAAAACTGTTATTGGGCTCCAAATGTATGTAGTATCCCCCGCGCAGTGGTGGTTTTTTCCGATGAAAAGCCATCCCGAAATGGGTTTTATAGGGGCTTTTGTTTTTTGAAAAGCGAACATCACGATAGATTCGAAATATCTTTGCTTTTTCAATTTTATCGTGCTCTTGCAAAGCACTTTCTATTTCCTTCGCAAAGATCTTAACCTCTGATTCTAATGCTTTGAACTCAGTCTTGCGGCATTCAAACCATTCACGATTGTTGTTTTTAGCTAATTTGGAAAAAAATTGAAATACTTTTGAATTGATACCTGACATGAAAATATTCTAGCTTTAGTTATTAATCCAATCATTGATTTTTCTCTCTAGTATTGAAAGCGGTAATGCTCCTGATTCTAATATTTTTTGATGGAAAATTCGAATATCAAACTGGTTTCCCATTGCTTCCTCAGCCTTTTTACGCAGCGATCTAATTTTGAGTTGACCAATTTTATAAGAAAGGGCCTGTCCTGGATTGGCCATATAACGTTCTATTTCGGAAGTTATACCTGCCAACGACTCGGCTTCGTTATCCAATGAAAATTGAATGGCTTGTTCACGGGTCCATCCTTTTGCATGTAATCCCGTATCAACAACCAATCGGACGGCACGGTGCATTTCTGCTCCTAGCATCCCAAAAAACTGGTATGGGTCTTTATAAAGGCCCAATTCTTCGCCTAAAGACTCTGTGTATAACGCCCAACCTTCTGAAAAAGCACTGTAGGATAGATTTTTTCTAAAATCAGGAAGGTCTTGATTCTCTTGTTGTAATGAAATCTGAAAGTGATGACCAGGAATCGCTTCGTGCAAAAAAAGATCCTCATCCGAGTAAACATTGTATTGTTTTACATCAGGGATGGGAACATAGAAAATTCCTGGGCGTGTCCCATCCAAAGACCCTGAGTTATAGTGTGCTGCGGCAGAAGCTTCTCTGAAAGCTTCTACTCTTCTGATTTCAAATGGTGTTTCGGGTTGGAGGGAGAAAAGTCGATCTACATTTGGCTTGATCTTTTCGTACATAGAGTTAAAATTGTCAATCACCTCCTGTGGATCTGAATAAGGGATCAATTCTGGCTTCGTACGAATATGCTCAAAAAAGGCATTCAAATCACCTTCAAACCCAACCTTTTCCCTAACTTTTTCCATTTCTCCTCGTATTCTTGATACTTCGCTCAAGCCCAATCGATGAATGCTATCAGCATCCATCTCAGTTGTGGTATATACCCTAATGGCATAATCGTAATATTTAGCTCCATCTGGGAAAGCATCAAAACCACTACTTTCTCTCCCTGCTTCCAAATATTCAGTAGCCATAAAATTGTGTAATTGCTTGTATGCAGGAATGATCTGATTTTCAAGCATGGACAAATAGGCTGTTTTAAACGCCTCTTTTTCCTTTGAGGTAAACTCCTCGGGCATTTGCTTTACAGGACTATAAAAAAGATGATTTACCACCGCTGTTTGCGCCATGGCTTCTAACTGAGGTAATACTTTAACAATTAGAGATTTCGGGAGAACATATCCTTTTTCAATACCCATCCTCATTTTATCTTCTGCTGAACGAATCCAAGCCAAATAACCCTCAAGGCGAACCAACCAATTTCGGTAATCTTGAGGTGTTTTAAAAGGTTGAGCACCCTTAGCCGAGGCCAACTGCCCCATGGTCAACTGAAAAGTCCACATTTGATTGATCGGCATCAAATCTGTATGAAAAGCTTTACCCTCCAATTCCAAAGCCAACTCTCGAAGGAGGATGTTTTTACTCATCAATTGTTCTTTATTTAATTCATTATCATCAAATGCCACTAACTTATCTTTGTAGTGGTTTAAAAAATTCTTCTCCTTTAGCTCAAACTCTGGAGAAAGGAAATTCGGAAGGGTGTCGTTGTATCGTTCGTCCCCGATGTAAGTGGCATTGATACGATAAAGTTCCAAAGAACCTTCGAAATAATCTTCTAAAAGAGTGTCAAAGGCAGCATTGTGAGTTTTAGTTTGTGGAAAATGGCAGGCCAAGAATAAAATGTAAAACAAAATTAAGACGCTTTTTTTCATGATAAGTAAGACGGTTTTATTTCAATGAAAATTACAAATATATTGGTCTAGCCCTTTCGCTTATTTAATACAGCTCCAATGTCTTTTAAGCTTTTGCCCTTGGATTTAAGTAATATCAAGTAGTGAAAAAACAAATCTGCAGCCTCCTCCATGAATAAATCTTCTCGTTCTGCAACCGCCTCTATGACTGTCTCTACAGCCTCCTCACCTACTTTCTGAGCAATCTTATCCAAACCCATATCAAACAAACTACTTATATAGCTATCTTTCTGGGGATCAGACTTCCTTTTTTCAATCACATTTTCCAATTCACCAATGAAAGAAAATTCTGAGGCGTTTTCTTCTTCCCAACAAGTGTCAGCTCCCGTATGACAAGTCGGGCCTGTTGGATCAGCAAAAACCAATAAAGCATCAAGATCACAATCTACTTTAAACGAATTAAAATTTAGAAAATTTCCACTTTCCTCTCCTTTAGTCCAAAGGCGTTGCTTACTCCTACTGTAGAAAGTGACTTTACCCGTGGATTGAGTAATCTTTAAGGCCTCTTCATTCATATAACCAAGCATTAATACTTTGTGGGTTTGAACATCTTGAATAATGGCGGGTAATAAGCCATTGGAATCTTTATTAAAGTCAGCTTTTTTCATGTTTTGATTTATATTTTTTCAGAATTATATCTAACCTCTAATCATAAAAATAATCATATCGGTTTCATTTAATGATTCTTGTTGCGATATTTTCATTTTTTAAAGTCTGTTTGAGTGCAGGAATAGGGATTTCCCCAAAGTGAAAAACACTGGCTGCCAAAGCAGCATCGGCTTTTCCCACTTTAAAAACATCAACAAAATGTGAGGTATTTCCAGCTCCTCCCGAAGCTATGATAGGAATGTTGACGGTTTGTGTCAATTCTAAAAGAGCTTCATTGGCAAATCCATTTTTTGTTCCATCGTGATCCATAGAGGTAAAGAGGATTTCTCCAGCTCCTCGTATTTCGGCTTCTCTGGCCCACACATATAGCTCATTAGTAGTTGGCACCTTCCCTCCTACCAAATGAACAAGCCAACGGTCTTCTATCTTTTTGGCATCAATAGCAACAACGACACACTGACGACCAAATGCATCAGCCAATTCATTGATCAAATCTGGTCTTCTTACAGCTGCAGAATTGACCGAAACCTTGTCTGCGCCATTTTGTAACAATATTTTGGCATCCTCTACGCTGCTGATTCCGCCTCCTACCGTAAAAGGAATGTCCAATGCAGCGGCTACCCTCAATACTAAGTCCGCTAAAGTTTTTCTTTTTTGTTCCGTTGCCGATATATCTAAAAATACTAACTCATCGGCTCCCTCCTCTGTATATCGGGTGGCCAATTCGACAGGGTCACCAGCGTCTCTCAGGTCAACAAAATTGACCCCCTTAACGGTTCGTCCGCCTTTGATATCTAAACAAGGGATAATTCTCTTTGCTAACATAATTCAGGGCTTATTTACAATCAACTTTTCTAAACTTTTCAGGCTGATTTTTTTTTCATAAATCGCTTTACCGATAATCACACCTTCACAGCCCAACTCGGCCAATAGAGGTAATTCCTGAATATCTGAAACTCCACCTGAGGCAATCAATTTGATGGTCGGACATTCGGACAATAAGGACTGATAGAGAGAAAAAGCTGGACCTTCTAACATTCCATCCCTACTAATATCTGTACATATAACGTATTGAATTCCTTCCTCCTGGTACCTTTTAATAAAGGGTATAATTTGTTCTTCGGAGGTTTCAGCCCACCCCCCTACCGCTATACGGTCTTCTTTCACATCGGCCCCCAAAATGATTCTGTCACTTCCATACTGTTTTATCCATTTCTGAAAGATATCCACCTGTTTAACGGCGATGCTCCCACCAGTAACCTGATGAGCACCACATTCAAATGCAATCTCTATATCTGCATCGGATTTCAATCCTCCTCCAAAGTCAATCTTTAAATCTGTATGGGTAGCTAAGTTTTCAAGCACTTTGTGATTGACAATACTTTTGGCTTTGGCACCGTCCAAATCGACAACATGAAGGAAAGAAACCCCACTGTCTTCAAAAGCCTTTGCAACCTCTAAAGGATCTTCGTTGTAAGTTTTTTTGGTGGCGTAGTCTCCTTTGGTCAATCGAACGCATTTCCCATCAATGATATCTATGGCAGGGATGATTCTCATATCAAATATTTAAAAAATTTTCCAACAAGCACAAACCATCATTACTGCTCTTTTCGGGATGAAATTGTACTCCATAAAAATTATCTTTTTCTACTGCTACACTGTAAATTCCAGCATAAACGCTCCTCGCTGAAGTGCTCGTGGTTATTGGAACAAAATAACTATGAACTAAATACATATAACAATCTTGCTCGATTCCTTTAAACAATCCGTTCTCATTATGATTGACCAAATTCCATCCCATTTGAGGGACTTTCACGGTATTTGGAAAACGGACTACTTCAACAGGGAGGATACCCAAACATTTGGTATCTCCTTCTTCGGTTTTTTTACAAAATAACTGCATGCCCAAACAGATCCCCAAAACCGGTTGCTTCAATTTTGGAATCAACAAATCCAATCCATTTGACCTGAGTTTATTCATAGCACTCGCAGCCTCCCCTTGACCAGGGAAAATTACTTTATCAGCATTAGAAATCTCTTCTAGTTCGGCAGTGATTTGTGCCTTTACACCTAAGCGTTCTAATGCAAACTGTAAACTTTTTACATTTCCTGCATCATAATCTACAATGACGATTTTCATCCTACAAGGTTCCTTTGGTGGAAGGTAAAATCATATTTTCAGCATCTCTCTTTATTGCCATTTTAATCGCTTTAGCAAAAGCTTTAAAAATAGATTCAATTTTATGGTGCTCATTGTTTCCCTCTGCTTTTATGTTAAGGTTTGCCTTGGCTCCATCTGCAAAGGATTTAAAAAAGTGGTAGAACATTTCCGTTGGCATTTGGCCTATCATTTCTCTTTTGAATTCTGTTTCCCAAATCAACCAACTTCTGCCACCAAAATCAAGCGCCACTTGTGCCAATGCATCGTCCATGGGCAGTGTAAATCCGTAGCGTTCTATCCCTTTTTTGTCGCCCAATGCCTTAGCGAAAATTTCTCCCAAAGCAATAGCGGTATCTTCTATGGTGTGGTGTTTGTCGACTTCTAGATCACCTATGGTTTTTATGTTCAAATCAACTCCCCCATGACGGGCCAATTGATCTAGCATATGATCAAAGAAAGCAATTCCAGTGTCGATCTGACTTTTTCCACATCCATCCAAGTTTAAATCAATTGATATTTTTGTTTCCTTGGTATTTCGTTCCAATCGCACTGCGCGCTCCTTTAACAAAAGCATACGGTAGATGTTCTCCCAGCGGTTAGTGGTTAGTACAATAGTTTCCTCCAAGGCCGTATCAGTTACTTCATCCGCTCCCAAATCAGCATTATTATCAATGAAAATCCCCTTGGAACCTAAATTCTTCGCCAATTGCATATCTGTCAATCGATCCCCGATAACATAGGAATTTGATAAATCATACTCTGGATTATTTATATATGCTGTCAGCATTCCAGTTCCCGGTTTGCGTGTATCGGCTTTGTCTTCTGGAAAAGTACGATCAATGAGTATTTCGGAAAAAATCACTCCTTCATTTTCAAAGGACTTTACCAAATGATTCTGATAGGGCCAGAATTCTTCCTCAGGAAAACTATCGGTTCCCAAACCATCTTGATTGGTAACCATCACCAATTCATAGTCCAATTCTTTAACTATACTTGACAAATACCAAAAAACTTGAGGATAAAAAATCAGTTTCTCAAAGGTGTCAACTTGATAATCTCCCGGTTCTAAAGTAAGTGTACCGTCTCGGTCGATGAACAAAACTTTTTTCATTGATCTATGGATTTACAAACGTTAATAAATGTAATATTTTCCTCGGTTGTCCCTATCGTAATGCGGAGTGTATTTTCACAACCCAAAAGAGAGGAACGATTACGAACCACTATGCCTTGTTCCAGAAACTGGTCGTAACGCTTTTGGGCATCGTCCACTTGAATCAATATAAAGTTGGCATCACTGGGATAGATTTTATTGACAAAGCCAAAAGCGGGCAATTCTCTTTCCATTTTTTGACGTTCTTCAATCAAAGTTTTAACCTGTCGTTTCACAACAGTCGGAGCATTCAGGGATACCAAAGCTGTTTTTTGGGTCAATACATTGACATTGTAAGGGGCTTTGATTTTATTAAAAAAATCAATAATTTCAGGGTTTGCAAAGCCAATGCCCAAACGTATCCCTGCCAGTCCATAGGCTTTGGAGAGGGTTTGACAAATGATCAGTTTAGGATAGGTTTCCAATAAGCTCAATGCGCTTATTTGTTCAGAAAAATCTATATAAGCCTCATCCACTACTACCAAACCTTTAAAACGCTTTAACAGTATTTCAATCTGTTCAAAGGGAATGGCGTTTCCACTAGGATTGTTGGGACTGCACACAAAAATAACTTTGGTATTTTCGTTCACCGACGACATAATGGACGCTATATCCAATTGAAAATTGTCATCGAGCGGAACATCAACCGCTTTGACGTTATTCAGTTGAGCCAATACCCCATACATTCCATACGTAGGTGGCAATAAAATCACTTCGTCCTGACCAGGCTCACAAAAGGTGCGAAAGATCAGATCCAATACTTCGTCACTACCATTTCCCAGCAATATTTGATCAGCGGATACCCCTTTTACCTTTGCCAAAACTCGTTTTAAACGACGCTGTAACGGATCGGGATAACGATTAACATTAGTGTTATAGGGGTTTTCATTGGCATCCAAAAAAATTTTCTGAGCATCAAAATCCTCAAATTCATCCCTAGCCGAACGATAGGGAGCCATCTCAATGACCAAAGGTCTAACTAATTGTACTATTTCAGAATCACTCATTACTAAGCTTTTTTAACCGTATTGAAACAGCATTCTTGTGGGCTTGTAAGCCTTCTGCACTAGCCATTTCTTCAATCACGGGCCCCAAATCTAGTAACCCTTGAGCGGTTATTTTCTGATAGGTAATGGCTTTTAAAAAACTATCCAAATTCACCCCACTGTATTGCCTCACATAGCCGTTTGTGGGTAAAGTGTGATTGGTGCCGGAAGCATAATCACCTGCACTTTCGGGGGTGTAGTTGCCAATAAACACAGAACCAGCGTGTTTGATTTGATTTACAAAATCGTTCTCGTTTTCAAGGCATACTATCAGGTGTTCCGCTCCATAAAAATTGGTAAATGCCAAAGCCTCTGTTTCCGAATCGAAATAGATGATTTTTGAGTTGTCCAGCGCTTTTCGGGCGGTATCTTGACGTTCTAATGTAGTAATTTGCTTTTCGACTTCCGCATCGACTTGGTCAATGATTTTAATGTCTGTAGTAACCAACAGCACTTGACTGTCAGGACCATGCTCGGCTTGAGATAATAGATCCGAGGCGACAAATGCCTCATCGGCAGAAGCATCAGCGACAACCATCAACTCACTGGGCCCTGCGGGCATGTCAATAGACACTTGGTATTGGGTGGCCAACTGCTTGGCTACAGTTACATATTGATTTCCAGGCCCAAAAAGTTTATCCACTTTGGGTAGGGTTACTGTTCCCAAGGTCATACCAGCGATAGCTTGCATTCCTCCCACCTTAAATATCTTATCGACACCACAAAGATTTGCAGTATAAAGTATTACATCAGGTATTTTCCCGTAAGCATTTGGTGGTGAGCATAATACAACTTCGCTACATCCAGCGACTTGAGCGGGAATGGCCAACATCAAAATGGTGGAAAACAAGGGTGCAGATCCTCCAGGAATGTATAAGCCAACCTTTTCGATAGGTAATTTTTTTTGCCAACAATTGACACCAATCTGGGTCTCAACTTTGACTTCTTTGGTCTTTTGAGCTATGTGAAAACGATAGATGTTTTCTTTTGCTTTTTGGATGGCCAACTTTAATTCTTCTGGCACAAGGGACCTAGCTACCTCAATTTCCTCGGCACTGACAGAAAAATCTTCCAATTTAACTTTGTCAAATTTTTCGGTATAATTCATTAATGCTTGATCTCCGTTTTTGGCAACATCGTCAAAGACCTCTTTGGCCAAAGGCTCTAGGGAAGCATAGGAGGCAGAACCCCTTTGGGTTAAATCCTTCCATTGATCAGGGGTGGGATTCATAAAACGCTGCATCACAAAACCATTTTTTCGATTGGACAAACCAAGATGTCTTCTGCCCCCGCGGCTTTCAACTCGTCAATGACTTCCCAAAAAGAGGATTCGTCAATCACAGAGTGCAAAGAAGACCATCCTTTCTGAGCTAGAGGTAATACGGTTGGACTTTTTAGAACAGGAAGAATTTCACTGATAGTTTCTATTTTATCATTGGGGGCATTCAACAATATGTATTTTGATTTTTTAGCCCGTAAAACAGTTCCTAACCGGAAACGTAATTTGTCAATTATCTCAGATTTTTCTGAAGACAAATTTGGAGATTGAACCAATACTGCTTGAGACTCCATTATTTTAGCAACTTCTTTAAGGTTATTTTTAAACAAAGTACTGCCACTGGAAACGATATCGCAGATGGCATCTGCCAGTCCAATATTGGGAGCTATTTCTACAGACCCATTAATGATGTGTAGATCGGCAGAAATTCCGTTTTCATCCAGAAATTGTTGGACGGTATTGGGATAGGAAGTGGCGATGCGCTTACCATTGAGTTGTTTAATATTGTTGAAGTCAATTTCTTTAGGTACAGCTATTGAGACACGACACTTGGAAAAACCTAAATTCTCAATGATGCTCAAGTCCTTTCCTTTTTCATGAATAAGGTTTTCACCAATGATTGCCAAGTCTACTACCCCATCTCTCAGGTATTGTGGTATGTCACCATTTCTAAGATAAAGCACCTCCATGGGAAAATTTCTGGCAGAAGCTTTGAGTTGGTCTTTACCATTGTCAATTGAAATGCCGCACTTTTTGAGTATTCCCAGAGATTCATCATTGAGTCTCCCTGATTTTTGAATCGCAATTTTTATCATTGTAAATATATTTTATAAAAAAACCCGTTTGAAATCAAACGGGTTTTCAGTATAGTCAATACACATCCTTTACCTCATTTGATCGGTTAATAGAATATGTATATGATGATTTAATGTTTTCACACAGCAAATATAATACTTTTTTCAATGAGATTTCAAATCAATTTTTATTGACCTCCTAATATAATAGGCATACCATCTTCTCCACTACCGATAACAATGACTTTAGCATTTGGTGAAGTAGAAAGTGCTTTGGTGGCCTCTATTCCTTTTTCTTTGAGAATCATTTTGGTAATGGAGGCGCTAAGAATCCTGTTAGCAGCTGCCTTACCTTCAGCGTCTATTCTTTGTTTTTCAGCCTCTTGTTTAGCTTTTTCTAGACGGAATTCATATTCAAGTGATTCCTGTTCTTGAATTAGTTTTCTCTCAATTCCCTCTTTTATAGCGAGTGGAAGAGAAACATCTCTAACCAATACAGCATTAACCTGAATGTGTTGGTTTTCAACAACCTTTTGAGTTTCCTCGTATATTTCGTTCTGAATCGCGTCTCGTTTAGTTGAATACAACTGCTCGGGAGTGTAACGTCCGACAACACTCCTGGCTACTGCTCGAATCTGAGGTATCAAAACAATGTTGACATAATTCTCTCCTTTCGTTTTATGCAATAAGCCAAGCTCATTATATACAGGTTGATACAATACGGATACGTCGAGAGATATTTCCAAACCATTGGAAGATAATACTTGCATATTTCCCTCGAAGAACTCTTGCTGCTTTACATTATAAATATAAACCTTGTTCCAAGGTGCAATAATATGAAACCCTTCCGAGAGTGGAGCCTCGTCAGTAACCACTCCTCCTCCAAAGGTTCTAAATAATACACCTGCTTCTCCATATCCAATATTAATGGAAGATTTAGAGACAAAAATGATCAGCACAAAGGCTAATAGAATAATGGGTAATCCAATTTTAGGTAGTTTTTGCATGA
>CAJVZM010000006.1 GCA_913020475.1 uncultured Flavobacteriaceae bacterium | reverse complement strand
ATATTGAGGCATTGGGACATGACACATTTGACTTTGGTGACGATATGAATCATGCTCATGTGCAACCGAATGGTTCATATCACTATCACGGAATGCCAGAACTATTGGTAGATTTTCTTGGCAACAATCAAGAGATGACAATTGTTGGATGGGCATCTGATGGGTTTCCAGTTTATGCAAGATATGGTTATTCTGACCCTAATAATTCTAATAGTACTATCAAGTCACTGATTCCGAGTTATAGATTGAAATCTCAGCCTGATGTTAATCGACCTTCGACTTTAACTGCGTTAATAGGTGGGCCTGGTCAGGGAACAACCAATCCAAATATACCAATCCCAATGGGTGCTTTTCAACAAGATTATGAATTCGTTGAAGGAATTGGAGATTTAGATCAATGCAATGGACGATTTGGAGTGACCCCTGAATTCCCTGATGGTATTTATTACTATGTTGTTACAGATGATTTTCCTTTTTTTACAAGATGTTTAAAGGGTGATATTTGAGGAATTAAAAACGGTTAAACTTTATAAAAGTATAACCGTTTTATTTTTTTAGTAGATAATTCTATTGAAATATCGAACATAAGTTTTACCCATAGAGATTTTAACGCTACTTATGATCAGATAGAATTACTGGTTCATAAAGTTAAAAGAATTATTTAAGTGTAACGTTTGCGTGTCATCTAATTAAATGTTACGTTTGCGTTACACTAATTAAAAAATCAACTTATGGATCAAAACATTATAATACCAATTTTTGGGATGCTTACTGGAATTATAATTCCAATTGCTGTATTTGTCTGGCTATATAAAGACGCAAAGGGAAAGAGAGAGACTGTTTTAGAGATATCTAAAAACTTAAATGACCCCGTTAAAATAGAGGAATTATTACAAATTTTTGAGGAAAGAAAAAAAGAGCCAATAGATTATAGAAGAAATGGAGTCATTACAATTTTTGTTGGAGTTGGCCTCTTTTTATTAGGTTATCTAGCACTTGGGAGAGTATTAGAAGGAGTAGGGGCTTTGGTTGGTCTAATAGGAATTGGAACAATGATCGCAGGCTATCTATATCCAAATACTGGAAAGGAATTAACTGATGCAGTCGAACAATATGAAAAGGAATAATTATGGGCAGGAACCATTCCAAACTTCTAAATAATTTAGAACAAATTAGGAAATCCTGTGGTTTAACTCAGCAAGAATTATCGATGAAAGCGGAGGTTTCAAGAAAGAGTATTAATGCCATAGAAAATGGAGTATATGTTCCATCTACCGTGTTAGCGTTGAAAATTTCAAAGACTTTAAATTGTTCGGTTGAAGATTTGTTCACACTTCCTTAGAAGTACTAACCTGGTTAAAAAAAAGGCTACACTTTATAAAAGTATAACCGTTTTATTGTTTTAGTAGCGAGGGCTGGACTCGAACCAGCGACCTTCGGGTTATGAGCCCGACGAGCTACCTACTGCTCTACCTCGCGATGAAGCGGTGAATTTACAAAATTTATAGACCACCACAAAGGCTATTTCAAAGATTGTATCTTTGCCCCATGTCAAAAACGCCTCATAAATCAGGTTATGTGACCATTTTAGGAAATCCCAACGTGGGTAAATCTACTTTGGTCAATGCTTTAATGGGTAAAGATTTGTCCATCACCACCCCTAAGGCACAAACCACTCGCCACCGTATCTTGGGATTGATTAATGGGGAAAATCATCAATTGGTATTGTCCGATACCCCAGGTATTATTAAGCCAGCATACGAGATGCAAAACTCCATGATGGATTTTGTCAAGGAATCTTTGATTGATGCCGATGTATTGCTCTATATGATTTCTATAGAAGAAAAACAGATCAAGGATGAAGCTTTGGTAGCCCGCATTAAGAAATCCAAAATTCCGCTGTTCGTTCTGATCAATAAAATCGATACCTCTTCTCAGTTAGAATTAGAAACCGCCGTTCAAGAGTGGTCTGATATTTTTCCCAATCAGAAAATCATTCCCATTTCTGCCTTGACAGGTTTTTTTATTCCCGAGCTTTTGCAAATGTTGATTGATCTCCTCCCAGAATCGCCTCCTTATTTTCCTAAAGACCAACTCAGTGATAAGCCAGAAAGATTTTTTGTGAATGAATCTATCCGAAAAAGTATTTTGGAATATTACGACAAAGAGATCCCCTATGCGGTAGAGGTGGTTACCGAATCTTTTAAGGAAGAAGAAAAAATTATAAGGATACGGGCGGTCATTTTAGTAGAAAGAGAAACCCAAAAAGGGATCGTCATCGGGCACAAAGGTGAAAAACTTAAAAAAGTAGGTATTGGAGCCAGAAAAGATTTGGCTTCATTTTTTGGGAAGAAAATTCACATTGAACTATTTGTTAAAGTCCAAAAAAATTGGCGTTCCAATCCACAACAACTTAAGCGTTTTGGTTATCAGCAGTAAGGACGCTCACTTATCTCACAAATTCAATTACTTTTGCACTCAAATAAGTCATAATGGGAGGTATTGTCGCAATTGTGGGAAGACCCAATGTAGGAAAGTCCACTTTTTTTAATCGTTTGATTAAAAAAAGAGAGGCTATTGTAGATGCGGAGAGTGGCGTTACCCGAGACCGACATTATGGTCAGTCTGACTGGAATGGTGTATCGTTCAGTTTGATTGATACTGGAGGTTATGTCGAAGGAAGCGATGATGTTTTTCAAAAGGAAATCGATAAGCAAGTCAATTTAGCCATCGAGGAGGCCGATGCCATAATATTTATGGTCGATGTGGCCGAAGGTCTAACAGGAATGGACGAAACTATTGCCCAATTGCTGCGTCGCTCACAAAAGCCCGTATTTCTTACCGCCAACAAAGGAGACAATTCAAAGGTCATTGAAAATATGACCGAATTTTATGCTTTGGGTTATGAAAACATTTACACCGTTTCTTCCATAAATGGGAGTGGAACTGGGGAGTTGTTAGACGAGTTAGTCAAGGTTTTACCAGAACAAATTGAACCAGAGGAAGCACTGCCCAGATTTGCAGTGGTAGGAAGACCCAATGCTGGAAAATCTTCTTTTATCAATGCTCTGATAGGGGAGGAAAGATATATTGTTACCGATATTGCAGGAACTACCAGAGATAGTATTGACACCAAATACAATCGTTTTGGTTTTGAGTTCAATCTGGTAGATACTGCCGGAATCAGAAAAAAAAGTAAAGTAAAAGAAGATATAGAATTTTATTCTGTAATGCGATCTGTCAGAGCCATTGAGCATTCCGATGTTTGCTTGTTATTGGTCGATGCTACCAGAGGTTTTGACGGTCAAGTTCAAAATATTTTTTGGTTGGCTCACAGAAACAACAAAGGTATAGTCATTTTGGTAAACAAATGGGATCTTATTGAAAAGGAAACCCAATCCTCCAAACTTTTTGAGGAAGAGATAAATCAAAAAACAGCTCCATTTAAAGACGTCCCCATAGTATTTATCTCTGCCCTTAACAAACAAAGAATCTTCAAAGCTATAGAAACTGCTGTCACCATATATAAAAACCGATCCAACCGAATCCCAACCCGAAAACTTAATGATACCCTCCTGCCCATTATGGAAAGTCAACCCCCTCCATCTTACAAAGGGAAGTTTGTCAAAATAAAGTTCTGTACCCAATTGCCCACACCACACCCCCAATTTGCTTTTTTTTGTAACCTTCCCCAATACGTTAAGGAGCCTTATAAAAGATTTTTAGAGAACAAACTTAGAGAAAGCTTTGAGTTCAATGGCATTCCCATTCAATTGTTTTTTAGAAAGAAATAGTCAGAGATTTTCCCTTAGTTGAACTAGATCAGATTTGAGCTGTTCCAATTTCTGAATTAGTTTCAAATTACCATCTTCAGAGGGGTTTTTTAGTTTGAGTTGTTTTTTAGCACCCTCAATGGTCAGTCCTTTTTCCTTTAATAGATGATATATTTTTCGAATGGCATTTACATCATTTGGGGTAAATTTTCGGGCGCCACCTTCTTTTTTTTTCGGCTGAATTTCCTTAAACTCTTTTTCCCAAAAGCGGAGTAAGGAAGGATTTACATTAAAGGCTTTGGCGATCTCACCAATTCTGTAATACCTTTTTTCGGGGAGTTTAAAATGCATCAGTCCATGGATTGGTTTTCCTGACTGGCCAAATTAAGCATAATATCAAACTCCTCAGCAGTCAAATTACCAGAGTAGTAATTTAGGGGATTCACTCTTTTCCCATCTTTAAATATTTCGTAATGGAGGTGGGGACCTACTGACCGACCAGTACTACCAACATAACCGATGATGTCTCCACGTTTTACTTTTTGTCTTCTTTTGACATTGTATTTATTCAGATGAGCATAAAGACTTACATAGCCAAAACTATGTTCAATTCTCACGTGGTTTCCATAACCTGCTGCTCTATTGTCTGCCCTACCTATGATTCCGTCACCAGTCGCATAAACTGGAGTCCCACGTGGTGCAGTAAAGTCCATCCCTTGATGGAACCTTCTTTTTTTGGTAAAAGGATCTGTTCGATATCCAAAACCTGAGGCCATCCTTTTTAAATCGTTTTTGTGAATAGGCTGTATAGAGGGCATGGCTCCCAAAAGGTTTTCTTTATTAATTGCCAAACTTTCTAATTCTTCCAATGAACGTGATTGAACTACCAATTGTTTTGTCAATACCTCCAAACGATTAGTAGTATTTATGATCAGTTTTGAATTGTCATAGCCTTCTAATTCTTTATATCTATTTACCCCTCCAAAGCCCATTTTTCTTTGTTCTTCGGGAATTGGACTGGCTTCAAAATAGACCCTGTAGAGGTTGTTGTCTCGGTCTGCTACATTGACCATTACATCCTCAATTTTTTCAAGTTTCTTGTTCAGTAGTTCGAACTGCAGCTTATAATTTTCGATCTCCCTTGCTTGTAAAAGTTCTTGAGGTGTATTTAGCGTATCTGTATTCAATAAGATGAATAAGGCCAATATTCCAAACAAGACAGAAGACAAAAGAAATAAAACCACTCCAGAAAACCCAGAAACCCAGCCCGAATTTACGGGTTGGTAGGATAGGGACTCCTGGTCATAATAATATTTTAATTTTGGCATAATAGGCTTTAAGAGCCACAATGGAAATTGTTATATCACAAATATACAAATTATCTAAATCATTGCCACTTCCCGTTATTTTCAGCATACCAATCGATCTAATGAACTATATTTGTAGTGCTTTTAAACATCAAAGCTACTTATGAAATCCGCTGAAGTCAGACAAAAATTTCTTGATTTTTTTGAGTCCAAAGCTCACACAATCGTGCCCTCAGCACCCATGGTCACTAAGGATGATCCTACCTTGATGTTTACTAACGCAGGGATGAATCAATTCAAACCTTATTTTTTGGGAAATAAAAAACCCAAAAGTAATAGGATAGCTGACACCCAAAAATGCCTGAGGGTTTCTGGCAAACACAATGACCTTGAAGAAGTAGGAATTGACACTTATCACCACACATTCTTTGAAATGCTGGGCAATTGGAGTTTTGGCGATTATTTCAAAAAAGAAGCTATAGAGTGGGCGTGGGAACTTTTGATAGATGTTTACAAAATTGACCCAGATAAAATTTACGTTACCATATTTGAAGGAGACCCTGCTGAAAAGCTCGAAAAAGATACTGAAGCCTCCGACTTTTGGGAGGCAATAATTCCCAAGGAAAGGGTTTTATTGGGCAATAAAAAAGATAATTTTTGGGAAATGGGAGACCAAGGGCCTTGCGGTCCCTGCTCCGAAATCCACATTGATCTTAGAAATGAGGAAGAAAAATCCAAAATCCCAGGTGCCAATTTGGTTAACCAAGACCATCCCCAAGTGATTGAAGTTTGGAACTTGGTATTCATCGAGTTCAATCGTAAAGCCGATGGTAGTTTGGAAGCTTTACCCCAAAAACACGTTGATACAGGAATGGGTTTTGAAAGACTCTGTATGGTGTTACAGGGCAAAACCTCCAATTACGATACCGACGTTTTTACACCATTGATTAACGAAATTGAATACCTTACTGCCTCAAAATACGGGATAGATCAAACCATCGATCGGGCCATCAGGGTGATTGCCGACCACCTTAGAACCGTCTACCTTGCCATAACAGATGGGCAATTACCCTCCAATACTGGGGCCGGTTACGTCATTAGAAGGATTCTCAGAAGGGCCATTCGCTATGGTTTTACCTTTCTCAATCAAAAGGAACCTTTTATTTATCGTCTAGTTGATATCCTAAATAATCAACTCAAATCTGTTTTCCCCGAACTGGAAAAGCAAAAAAGTATTTCAGCCAACGTTATCAGAGAAGAGGAAACCTCTTTCCTCAAAACACTTGATCAAGGACTTACCCTTTTGGACACTGTTTTGGAGTCCTCTAAAGACAAGGTTATTACAGGCGCCAGGGCCTTTGAGCTCTATGATACTTTTGGCTTTCCTTTAGACCTGACTGCTCTTATCGGAAGAGAGCGGGGATATGAAGTTGATGAAAAGGGCTTTCATACCCAGATGGTAAAACAAAAAGAACGATCAAGGATTGCAGCGGTTTTTTCCATAGAAGATTGGCAAATCCTTAAAAAAGAAGATGAAGAAGAATTCGTAGGATATGATCTATTGAACACCAATGTTCATATTACCAAATACCGTAAAGTAAGCTCCAAAAAAGAGGGAGAAATTTTTCAGTTGGTTTTTAACATCACACCATTCTACCCAGAGAGTGGAGGACAATTTGGAGATAAGGGCTATCTCGAAGCCCCCGATGGTTCACAATACTATATTGTAGATACCAAAAAGGAAAACGACCTGATCCTTCACTACACCAAAACACTTCCGCTGGACCTCAAAGCCAAATTCAATGCAATAGTAGACCGTGGCCTACGTTTTAAAACCGCCTGCAACCACAGTGCTACCCATTTGATGCACCAAGCCTTGCGCTCCATATTGGGAGCTCATGTAGAACAAAAAGGTTCTATGGTTCATTCCGGTATGTTCCGGTTTGACTTTTCACATTTTGCCAAACTCACTTTAGAGGAATTAGGTGCTGTTGAACAATTTGTCAATGCTCGAATAAAAGAGCAAATCCCATTAGAAGAAAATAGAAATGTTCCGTATGACCAGGCCCTATCTGATGGAGCTATGGCACTTTTTGGTGAAAAATATGGCGACACTGTTAGGACCATACGCTTTGGACAATCCATAGAACTTTGTGGTGGGACCCATGTAAAAAACACTTCCGAGATATGGCATTTTAAGATCATTAACGAAACGGCAGTAGCAGCTGGAATCAGAAGGATAGAAGCGATCACTGGGGAGGCTGCCCTTCAATATTTTGAAGATCAAAACCAACTTTTGAAACAAGTCTATGGTTTGCTTAAAAATCCCCAAGATTTATCCAAGGCCGTAACCCAATTGCAAATCGAAAATACGTATCTTAAAAAGGAACTCAACAAACTGAGAAAGTTAAAAAGTAAAATACTGGCCCAAGAGGCACAAACAGAAATTCAAATTTACAATGGTGTTGCTTTTTTGGCTAAATCTGTTGATTTGGATGCACATTCTATAAAAGACCTCGCTTTTGCTTTGGGAAAAGACAGAGACGATCTCTTTTTAGTGCTAGGCTCTGTAAATGGGGACAAGCCCATATTAAGCTGCTATATCTCAAAAAAACTGGTCAGTGAAAAAGGCATGGACGCCAGAAGAGTCGTCAGAGAATTGGGTCAATACATACAAGGTAGTGGAGGGGGGCAAGCCTTTTTCGCCACTGCAGGTGGAAAAAACCCTGCCGGAGTACCTAAAGCACTTATTGCGGCAAAAGATTTCATTTTACTCTAAAGGGTTGGCCCCGGGGGATAATTTTTAAGTATTTCGGATACAAACATACCAATCATTTCGTCTCGTTTTTTGGTATATTCACTGATTCCTCCCTTACCTTTGCCTTGCCAAACCAACTGTTTGGTTTTTGCATCGATCAAATCAATGTAAAGAGAGCCTTCTGTTCTAGTTGAAACGTTATTCTGATTTGGCCCCCACATCCACGGGTTCCAACCCCAACCCCAAAAGCCATAGTTCATGTTATTTATATAAACTTTTTCTTTGGCCGTAGTATTGATGCTGATCAACAAATCGGGCATATCTGATTTAATCAACGATTTTTGGGACATTTGAAAGTCAATGGCCTTTAAAATACGGCGCTTATCAAGGTCTGAGATTTCTACCTTATCGATTCCGGGCTTGAAGTAAGCAAAAGTCTTGTATTTCGAAAAATCAACTCCCGAATCGTGATCTGTAAAAACGCTAATGGTACTGCATCCTAAAATTGGAATTGTCAACAATAATAGAAGAAATTTTTTCATGATAATTTTTCAAATTTTAAAAACAAAAACTATGCCGAAATTAAATTACCCGTCCCGGATCATAATCATAAGGACAGTGACGGCAATTCGATCGGCAACAATATCCCCTTTTGAGGTGGTACTTTTCCGTAAAGACTCGATATCCCTCAGGTGAGATATAAAAATCTTCTTTATTCAGTGGTAAATCATGCTCCATATCTTAAATACAAATTTAGCCATATTTAAAGTTTATCCATTAATTTTACTATTATTATGTCTTTATTTAAAAGCAAAAATTCAGTCAACAAATTCCTGACTTCCATCGATGGTTTTGAAATTACCCTAAAGAGAGAGGACTTATTGCACCCAATGGTTTCGGGAAACAAATTTCGAAAACTAAAATACAACCTTCTAGAGGCCAAAGCGGCGGGACACCAAACTCTATTGACTTTTGGTGGGCCATTTTCAAATCATTTGGCCGCAACGGCTGCCGCTGCAAGAATCTCAGGTTTAAAATCAATAGGTGTGGTCAGGGGAGAAGAAACGCGAAATCTCAATCCCACCCTGCAATTTTGCCGAGACCAGAGGATGTCTTTGTATCCCATCTCAAGGATGGACTACCAATTCAAAAACCAAGCTGAGTTCATCGATCAACTCCAAAATCAATTCGGTGACTTTTATCTTATTCCAGAGGGAGGAAGTAACGCCTTAGCCGTAAAAGGCTGTAAGGAAATACTAACGGAAGAAGATGATCACTTTGATGTAATTGCTAGTAGTGTTGGTACAGGGGGTACCTTGGCTGGCCTAATCGAAAGTACCTTGCCTCATCAAAAAGTAATTGGTTTTTCAGCCTTAAGAAATCATAATATAGCAACAGAAATAAGTAAATGGACTTCTAAGCTAAATTGGAACCTTAATTACGACTACACCTTTGGAGGTTATGCCAAAGTTTCCCCCCCATTGATTGAGTTCATCAATACCTTTAATAAAAATTTTAAAACTCCATTAGATCCCGTTTATACAGGAAAGCTCCTTTTTGGTATTTTTGATCTTATAAAAAATAACCAATGTATTGGGGGAAAAAAGATATTGGTCATTCATACCGGGGGATTACAAGGAATCCTCGGAATGAACCAAAAACTATCAAAAAAAGAATGGCCTATTATAGCTATTTGATATTTGCAATGATGTCATTGACATTTATCCTCAACAGTTGTGGGAGTGCCAAAAGGGTAAAAATTAATACCGCTAAAATCCCTGTTCAACCCACTGAAAAATTGAATACTATAACCCAAGTCCAGAAAATTAAGACCTCCAATAACTTCAATAAATTATCAGTGGCAGAGCAGGTTGATCGTTATGTGAAAACCTATGCTAAAGTGGCCCAGCAGGAGATGAAATTATATGACATTCCTGCTAGTGTTACCTTGGCGCAGGGCATACTGGAATCCGGAATGGGAAACAGCCGATTGGCCACCCAAGCCAACAATCATTTTGGTATCAAATGCCACGAGGAATGGCGTGGGAAACGGATCTATCATGACGACGACGAAAAAGGCGAATGTTTTAGGGTGTACAAAGACCCCCGAAAATCCTACAGGGATCATTCTCTATTTTTGACGACTCGATCGCGCTATGATTTTCTTTTCGACTACAAAAAACATGATTATAAAGCCTGGGCGAAAGGTCTTAAAAAAGCGGGTTATGCTACCGACCCTAAATATCCCGACAAACTTATCAGTCTGATCGAGCGTTACCGTTTGGATCGTTATGATAACAAAAAAAAGAAGGCTAAAAAAGAAACACAAAGCATTACTGGAATTGCTTATGTGAGAGTCCATCAAGTACAAAAAGGAGAAACCCTCTATTCTATTTCTAAAAAATACCAAGTGGATTTACAACTGATTGTAAAAGAAAACAAAATCGAAAACAACATCATATTTATGGGTCAAAATCTAATCATCCCCCAAGTTCAATAGTATGCAATATCAAAGAAGCAGTGCCCTATTCCAATCCGCCCAAAAAGTTATTCCAGGCGGGGTAAATTCCCCCGTCAGGGCCTTCCAAGCAGTTGGTGGAACTCCTATTTTTATCAAGAAAGCCAAAGGCGCTTACCTCTACGATGAGGATGGCAATACCTTTATTGATTATATTTCCAGTTGGGGTCCTATGATCCTGGGGCACGCCTTTGAAGCTGTTATTGAAGTATTAAAAGAAAGGGTAGATCGAGGGACTTCCTATGGCATTCCCACCGAGCTGGAAACCCAAATTGCCGAATTGGTCGTGAAGATGGTACCAAATATAGATAAAATCCGAATGGTCAACTCGGGAACCGAAGCCTGTATGAGTGCTGTCCGTTTGGCCAGAGGCTATACCGGGCGGGAAAAGATCATCAAATTTGCCGGTTGTTATCACGGGCATTCAGATGCTTTTTTGATTCAGGCTGGCAGCGGTGCCGTTACTTTTGGTGCACCCAACAGTCCGGGGGTGACCCAGGGAACTGCCAAGGATACCCTATTGGCACAATACAATGATCTGAAAAGCGTAAGCCTGCACTTTGACCAGCATCCCGAACAAATCGCCGCCATCATTGTAGAGCCCGTAGCCGGAAATATGGGCTGTATTCCCCCCCAAAATGGTTTTATGGAGGGATTGCGAAAACTTTGTGATGATCATCAAGCCTTGTTAATTTTCGATGAGGTTATGACTGGTTTTCGATTGGCCAAAGGTGGTGCCCAAGAAAGCTTGGGAGTGGTTGCCGACATCATGACTTATGGAAAAGTTTTGGGCGGGGGACTACCCGTTGGCGCTTTTGCCGCTAAAGCAGAAATAATGAGCCATTTGGCTCCTGAAGGACCAGTCTATCAGGCTGGAACACTCAGCGGAAATCCTCTGGCTATGGCAGCTGGTTTTGCCATGCTCACCCACCTTAATGATCATCCCGAAATATTTGATAGTTTGGACAATAAATCCAAAACACTGGAGAAGGGTATGGTGGAGGTGTTAAACAAAAAGGGGATTCCCCATAAGATTAATCGCTATGGATCAATGTTGTCTCTACATTTTACGGATCAGGAGGTGGTAGATCTTAAAACCGCCACTTTGGGTAACAACGATTTCTTTAAAAACTACTTCCATGGCATGCTCGACCGTGGGGTATATCTTCCACCTTCTCCCTTTGAAAGTTATTTCCTAAATGATGCTTTGTCTTCGAAAGACATTGAAAAAACAATTAATGCCTTAGCAAGTGTTATAACAAAATGGTAGGTTTTTTAATATAACAGAATTTAGGGTATCTTAAATTAAAAAAAGTTCAATATTTAGGGATGTTTAGGACACTGAATCTATCCAAAGTCCTTGGTCATTTTTAGTGACTTTGGCCCTGTTGTTTTTTGTCAGTCCTTTGATGGCCTTATCCCATTTTTTATTGCTTAATCCCGACTGTTCTTTGAGTTGGTTTAAATCTTTGGGACTTTCTTTTTTAAGCATATTCAAAATTAGTTTTTCTTCCTCCGAGAGGGGAATGGCTTTTTGCTCTGGTTTCATTTGTGGGAAGAATAGCACTTCCTGTATGGAACTGTTGTTAGTCATCAGCATCACTAATCGATCGATCCCGATCCCAATCCCCGAAGTGGGGGGCATACCGTATTCCAAAGCTCTAAGAAAATCTTGGTCGATAAACATGGCTTCGTCGTCTCCTTTTTCGTTCAAAGCCAATTGGGCCTCAAAACGTTTGCGTTGATCCAAGGGGTCATTCAATTCCGAGTAGGCATTTGCGAGTTCTTTTCCATTGACCATCAATTCAAAGCGCTCGGTCAGTTTAGGGTTGTCGCGGTGTTCTTTGGTCAGCGGACTCATGGATTTGGGATAGTCAATTATAAAAGTGGGCTGGATGAAGTGGTGTTCACATTTTTCTCCAAAAATCTCATCGATCAATTTGCCTTCACCCATGGTATCGTCAACTTCGATACCCAAATTTTTTGCAGTTTCTCGGAGTTGGTTTTCCTCCATTTCAGATACATCGATCCCTGTATGAATCTGAATGGCATCCAAAATAGGAACCCTAGGATAGGGAGCCTTAAATTCAATGCTATTCTCTCCTACTGTGAGTGAGGTAGAATCGTGGATATCTTGTGCCACTTTTTCCAACAAATTTTCTGTCATCTCCATCATCCAGAAATAATCTTTGAAGGCTACATACAACTCCATAACAGTAAACTCGGGGTTGTGGGTTCTATCCATTCCCTCGTTTCTGAAATCTTTGGCAAATTCATAAACGCCGTCAAACCCCCCTACAATAAGTCGTTTGAGGTACAACTCATTTGCAATCCTAAGGTATAGCGGGATATTGAGGGCATTGTGGTGGGTCAAAAAAGGTTTGGCTGCTGCCCCTCCTGGGATGGGTTGTAGGATCGGAGTTTCTACCTCGAGCCAGCCTTTTTGGTTTAGAAAATTACGGATACTGCTGGTGATCTTGGTGCGTTTGACAAAGGTATCTTTGACTTTTGGGTTGACGATCAGATCCAGATACCGCTGGCGGTAGCGCAGTTCAGGATCGTTAAATTCGTCATATATATTTCCTTCAGTATCTGTTTTGGGCAAGGGCAGAGGGCGCAGGGTTTTATTCAGCAGTTCAAAGGATTCAACCATGACAGTTTTTTCACCGACTTGGGTGTTAAATAGACTTCCTTTTAACCCAATGATATCGCCAATATCGAGTAGTTTTTTATACACGTCATTGTAGAGGGTTTTATCCTCTCCTGGGCAAATCACGTCCCGATTGAAATAGACCTGAATTCTACCATAACTGTCTTGCATTTCGGCAAAACTGGCTTTTCCTTGAATCCTTCGTGACATCAATCGGCCGGCGATGGTAACGCTTTTGCCTTCTGCGAAATTCTTTTTGATGCTGTAAGAATTTGTATCTATTGGAAATAAGGCTGCCGGATAGGGATTGATGCCCAATTCTCGCAATGCGTTTAGTTTTTCTCTTCTTACTTCTTCTTGCTCTGAAAGTGCTGCCATATGGCCTTTTGATTTGTACAAAGATAGTCAGACTAAAGTAATCGGGAATCAAATTTCCTATCTTTGCTAAAAGCATTGAATTTTGAGTTTTTGGCGCGTTCTTTTATCAATTCTTTTCCCTCCCTTGGCTGTCGTTGATCAAGGTTGTGGCTCTGTCCTCATTGTCTTTTTACTGACCCTTTGCGGTTGGGTTCCTGGAGTTATTGCTGCTTTGGTGATTTTGAACAATCCCGATCATTGGTTAGATGATGAATAAAAAAGTCAGAGTTTCGGACTGGGGTTTGCTCTCCTATGGAGAGGCGTGGAAACGGCAAGAGGAATTTTTTTCTCAAGTCATTGCCCGTAAAAGGGAAAATCGAAAGTTGGAACAACCTTTTCCTACAGACAATCATCTTTTTTTGGTAACCCACCCTCCTGTTTTTACCATTGGAAAAAGTGGAAAAATGGAGCATTTGCTGTTAAATAAAAAGGAGTTGGAAGCTAAAGGCATTTCTTTTTACAAAACTAATCGTGGAGGGGACATTACTTTTCATGGTCCAGGACAAATTGTAGGTTATCCTATTTTGGATTTAGATAATTTTTTTACGGACATTCACAAATACTTGCGGTACTTGGAAGAGGTGATTATTAGAACCTTGTCCAGTTATGGTCTCCAAGGAGCGCGTAGTGTCAGCGAGACTGGAGTTTGGTTGGATTTGGACACTCCCTTTGCTCGAAAAATTTGTGCTATGGGAGTTAGGGCCAGTCGCTGGGTGACCATGCACGGATTTGCGCTCAATGTCAACACTGACTTGTCTTATTTCGATCATATTGTCCCATGTGGAATACAAGGAAAAGGGGTGACCTCACTGGCTCAAGAATTAAAAAAATCATTGGACACCCAAGAGGTCAAGGATCGGCTTTTGACCCACTTTTCCGAAATATTTGAAACGGAAATAGTCAGTTGATTTCATAGATCAAAACGTTGTTGTCTTCTGTAGCTACTATCATTTCCAGCGCTTTATCTTTGTCGCTATTTGCCATATCTATTGCAGATTTTCCGAAGACCGGAAAGCCCGGTACGGTTTCCCCATTGCTGTAAAATAAATAGACTTTTTGTTCGCTAGCGTCTGTGGTACTGAAATATAGAGTGTTGTTGAGGTAGAAGATTTTGGGTGGCGTATAATTTCCAAAGGGAAGGGTAATTGGAATGCCTTTGATGTTGAGCTTGTTTTCAGAAAGTGTAACCAATGTTTTCGTCGTGGCATCGATTCGGTGGCCCAATGTCAATTGAAGGGCTGAGGAAACTTTATTCCCTTTGGTATCCACCTGAATCAAATTTCCCCCCTGATCAGTGGTGCTGAAGGTATTGAGATAGGAAAAAATTTCATTATTTGAGAAGGCAATTTTTCCTTTGACTTTGACGCGATCTCTTCCGGTCCGAGAAACTATTTTGAGAGTGTTATCTTCCAAGGGGATTAATATATAATCCTTGCTTTGAAGGCGGATGTGTTTTGGGGCTGCAATGATATTGGCGTTGACCTTTTTTAGCGTAAAGCCATTGAGTCGCTTACCTCGATTGTCAAACATCAATAAGGAGCGATCTTGAGCAATCAAAAAACGATAATTGCGATTGTTGTCATAATCATAAATAGATAGGGGGAGAGGTTGAGTGCTTTTTGGAAGTTTAATGTTGAAGGGTTTGACGATTTTTCCGTTGCGATCCAATATAATTAGTCGGTCTGCAGTTCTAAAAGCCAATTGCCAACGATTGTTCTTGTAAAGATCTACTTGATGAATTTTACCAATAATTTTGCTCGATAGTTGTTTTTTCCAATATAATTTACCAGTATTGGAAAACAGATAAATAATGTTATCATTGTCCTGAACCACTACATCCATTCCCTTGTTTCTGTGATTTTTGAACCATTGCGGTGGAATTATGGATGGTTTGTTCAATTCCAGGGTGTAGGCATTTTTTACTCCTACTTTATGTTTGGAGGGTAAGTTTTTTTGAAGGTTGAAAAACAGATGGGTAAAATTATCTTCTGATACTCCCTGAAAAGCACTGAGAGGAAAGGCTTCAAAAGATAAATTTTTGATGTTTTCGGACACTTTATTTTGCTGCCAATATTTGACCAGATTTTTGTTGTTTCCGATCCATAAGAACGAATTTTCGTCAGCAAGTTTTTCCTGTAAGTTTTGGAACGCCGGAAGGCGATCCAATGTGTTTCCATCCATATAACTTCTTAGAATATTTTTTAACCCTGACTCTGTCTCACTCATAATCAAGAGATTTTTGTGCCAACAACCCCATTTAGGGTCAATTGTATCGCCAAAAACATTAACAAAAGTTTTTAGGCTGTTAGGGAGGGAGATGGGATAATAGGAGAATGACCGAAATTTTTTGGGTTCATTTTCCATGGAAAGAAATTCCGGAAAGTTTTCTGCAATATTATCAATACTTAAAACAAGAGACTTTTCATTGGCGGCAAAAACCCAAGCCACCTCTTTCAGGCTGTTCAATGAAGAAAGATTGAGATTGCTGACGGGTAAATTGACCCTTCTGCAATAGCGTTTAAAATTATCCTCCAACTGTTGCATATTGTCAATTGGAAAACCGAGATAACTACTAAAGTTTTCAGGAATAATTTGGGGTGTTACCAGTTTTTGGGGATTGAGTTTTTTTATTAAGATCAAACCATCGGGTATGGAGTCATTAAGAAAGGCTACGCCACTCAGGTTGATGGCTTTTTCTGAAACCTCCATGCCCAATTCAATCCAATCTCTTCCTGTATTGGGAAAGAAAGGTGTTTTTGGAAAAAACAAATGTGTCAATGGATTGGAGGAGGGGTGAATCAAAAAATTAACCGCTAAGTCTTCATCCATGCTTTCAGCCAATTGATAAAAAGCTGGACTTACAATTCCTCGCTGACCTTTTTCAAAATTTCGAATACCGTTTTCAATCACCAATTGTGATTGAGACCATATTCTCAGTTGGCCCAAATCAGTAGTGTAAAATGTCTGATCGTCTCGATTGAGAACACCAATCGTTTGTTTACCATATTTGAGAGTCCTTTGATAAACTAATAGACTGTCTTCTGGACTTCCTTTTACAATTAGACTTACGGCATTTTCGTTTTTTCCCACAGGGCTAAAAAACAGTAGTTGAGGAGCGGTAGTGTTTTTGGGGATGATGTTTTGAACGGTTCTCTTCAATTCCCTGTTCAAAGAAAAGAGTTTGGACAATTCCGTTGAGCTTTTCAATGAAATACTATCGTTGATCTGTGCGACAAGAATGGTGTTTTGGGGAACCAAATCAATCAAATTAATTTCTACACTACTATTTGACGTACAAGCCAGCAAAAGCCAGAGGGAAATTAAAGGTAAAATTCTTTTTATCATCAATACCAAAAATATTAAATCAAGCCTTTGATTAGGTTAAAATGGATTGATTTAATTTAACTGACTTTTCAACATTTTAGGAGGTGGCTGAAAGGGGGAGCTGCAATTGTTTTGGTAGCAACTGAAAAGATTTACGGTGATGGAGATTGGGTCCATATTCTGCAATTGCTTTACGATGGGCCTTGGTAGGATATCCCTTATTTTGATCCCAAGAATACTGGGGAAATTTTTGGTGTATTTTTTCCATATAATCGTCTCGATAGGTTTTGGCGAGAACCGAAGCGGCTGCGATATTTTGGTATTTACCATCGCCTTTGATGATACACTGATGGGGAACCGACTCAAAAGAATGAAAACGATTGCCATCTACAGCAATAAAATTGATGGGTAAAGACAGTTTTGACAATGCCAGATGCATGGCTTTTATACTGGCATTGAGTATGTTGATTTGGTCAATCTCCTCTGGAAATACATGGGCGTAGGAAAAGGCGATGGATTTGTTTTCAATTAACGGACGAAGTTCGTAGCGTTTTTTCTCTGTCAGTTTTTTGGAATCATTCAGTTCATTTAAATCAAAATGTATAGGCAATATCACTGCAGCTGCAGTTACAGGCCCTGCCAAACAACCCCTCCCAGCCTCATCTGTTCCTGCTTCTGTATTAGATGTAATTTGTCTGATTAGCAAAACCTATAATCGTTTGGTTTGGTCAACACAAATTAAGTACAATTATTTTAACTTCGCATCAAATTAATTTTAATGAAGCGACTTCTCCTTGTTTTTTTGCTTTTGGCTGGCTACCTCTCCCATGCGCAAGAGAGCCAGGATTTATTAAAAGCGCCATCCGATGAGAATAATACGCTTGAAGTAACTGGTTTCTCTGTGATTGTTGAGGAAGTCAGCGACAGCCTTTCCGTTGGTATTGACAGTTTGGCTGTTGAAGAAAAAAAAATCAGTCTTAGAGACTCTCTTTTATTTTTGTCTTTTAGGTTGCCAAAACTAGAGGTTTTAAAAGGTGTTGTTCTGGATACCCTTGCCAAAATACCAGATTCCATTTCCGAAAAGCCTCGCCCTCAATACCGATATATGAAGGGTGTTGGTTTGGAACACGACAGTAGGCTTTTGACTAATGCTATAACCATACAATTACTGGATTCTTTTTCCTTACAAAAGACGCTCTACCTCAGGAGGTTAAAGAAATTAAGAGAAATTGCTCCTAAACCCATTAAGGAAATGGAAGAAGTGACCATAGAGGACTACAAAATCTTCTACTCCGATGGTTTGGTAAAGCATGTGGACACCTCTTTGACTATCAACAAAGATTATCATTTCAATTATCTGCGGAAAGATTACTTTGAATTACTTCCCTTTGCCAATACGGGGGAGACTTTTAATAAATTGGGGTATGATTTTCAAGATCAAAAACTAATTCCCGACATAGGTGCTCGTGCAAAGCATTATGGCTATATGGAAGAGGATGAAATTGGATATTACGAGGTGCCCTCTCCATTGACAGAATTATTTTTTAAAACAGTTTTTGAGCAAGGACAGTTGATAGACGCCTTGATTACGGTAAACACTTCCCCAAGACTCAATATTACCATAGCACACAAAGCCTTTCGCTCTTTGGGGAATTATATTAATACCCTGGGAGGAGCCACCAACCTTCGTTTTACCTCCCAATATACTTCTAAAAATTACCGCTATCGCCAGCGTTCTCATTTCACAGCCCAACGCCTCGAAAACCAAGCCAATGGTGGGTTGGATTCGTTAAGTGTGTATTTTTTTGAAAAGGCAGTAGAAGAATTTGATTACGATGGTTTTTTGGATCGTTCCCGATTGACCAACAATACCAATGTTGAAAATACGCTTATCGGAAGGCGTTATTATTTGGATCATCAGTACGATGTTAAGTTGGGGGGCAACGATAAAATGAAGAACTATGAAAGACCCAAAGTTTTGACCATTGGACACAAATTTAGTTACGAGGGTAAGCATTTCGATTTCGATAATTTAACTAGAGATTCATTTTTTGGGACTGTTTCGCGCACTTCTTTTTTTGGAATTAGAAACTCTTTGGAGGTAATAGACAATGAGTTTTATGCCATCTATAATGAAAAAAACTTGGGTGAATTCAAAGCCGGTTTTCGACTAATACAATCCGACTATACCATCACCATGCCCGAGAACACTAGAAACTCTGATGAGCCAATTGATTATGGCCCTGATCCCACTGAAATTAAAGCCAATCAGTTGGCACTTTCTGCCTATTGGAAAAAAACATTCTTGAAGTTCGATTTTAAAGCCGAGGGCTATTTTTCTGCCGCTAAGGCCTACTCCAGTCAATTAATTTCAGGAGCAATCAGTAGATATTTCGAAAACGGGATTTTTACAACAGCCAAACTCAGTATAAGGTCACAAGTCCCTAATTTTAATTTTTTCCTTAATCGCAGTAATTTTGTTGAATACGATTGGTACAACCCCAACTTCAAGAACCAATTGATCAATTCGCTCAATTTCTCTTTTGGCCATCGCAAGTGGGGGAAGCTTGAGGGACATTACGTATTGTTGAACAACTACACTTATTTTAGGAATCTTCTGCCGGGTTACGGTCAGGACATCAATTCTGGTAGATTCAATAAGAAGGAAGAGGAGTTGGTGGTTTCTCCTGAACAGTATGTGGGAACAATAGGTTATCTTAAATTACGTTTTTCACAACAATTAGATTTTTGGAAATTCACTTGGGTTAACACAGCGCAGTATCAAAAAGTTTCACACGATGGTGATATTGATTTTAAGCCGCTAAATGTTCCGAAGTGGAATTTGAGGAGTTCTTTTCTTTTTTCCAGTCACTTATTTAACAAGGCACTCTACTTACAAACCGGAGTCACCGCCCAGTATTTTACTGAATTTTACGCTGACAGATACAGTGCACATTTGGGAGAGTTTGTTTCTCAAAACCATTCAAAAATTGGAGAATTCCCTAGATTAGATTTCTTTATCAACGCGAAAATTCAACAAACACGATTGTTTCTAAAGTATGAACATTTCAATAGTAACTCCACAGGATACAACTATTTTTCAGCACCCTTTACGCCCTATCGCGATTCCTCAATTCGCTTTGGTTTGGTTTGGAACTTTTTCCAGTAAAGTTTAAAATCAATTTTCAGGTTCCATTACACACATACTAATTTTTCCTCGATGGTCATGGCAAGAGTCCCTAAATATATCGGGCTTTCGTTTTTGAAGTTTAGGTGTGTTAAAAACAAAAATTTTCTCTTTATGGATTGATTATTTTAACACAGTTAAATCCAAATATTGAACATAACAGTTATTCAATAATATGTCAAAATGTGTTTAACTATTCTTAGTTAAAGTCAAAAATCAATCGGTTTAGGAGGTGGATATTTGTAAATTTTATATAAAAAGGTAAAAGCCCTTTTTAAAATAGGTTTATAGTAAAATTAAACCGTCATTAAATCGCCATCTACATTTTTTTTCGGGAGATCGGAACTACCCATTAGGTAGGTGTCAATCTGATGTGCCGCTTCTCGACCCTCAGAAATAGCCCAAACGATTAGTGATTGTCCTCTACGAGCATCTCCGGCAGTGAACATATTGGGTTTGTTGGTTTGGTATTGGTGCTCTCCTTTGACGTTTCCTCTGGAATCAAAAGTCAATCCAAATTGTTCTGGGAGCGATTTTTCAGGGCCTGTAAATCCGAGAGCCAACAAGGCTAATTCGCAAGGCCATTCTTTTTCAGATCCTTCAAGTTCAACCAGTTGTGGACGCTGTCCAGGGATTTTTTTCCATGTAACTTCAACTGTTTTTAGGCCTTTAAGGTTACCTTTTCCGTCTCCAATAAATTCTTTGGTCAAGATACTCCATTCTCTGTGACTTCCTTCTTCGTGAGAGGAGCTAGTTTTGAGTTTGAAAGGCCAGTAGGGCCAGGGGTTTTCTTCTGTTCTTCCATCGGCCGGTTTTGGCATGATTTCAAAATTGGTCACACTTTTTGCACCCTGGCGGTTGGAAGTTCCGATACAATCCGACCCCGTATCTCCTCCGCCAATAACAATCACATTCCTGTCTTTGGCCAAGTATTTTGGATCGCGTTTGTGTTGACCATCAACGGCTTTATTATTGTGTGGTAAAAAGTCCATTGCTTGAGTTACGCCGTTTAGTTTAGCACCTGGAATGGGGAGTTCACGTTTGATACTGGCACCTGTACAGAGGATTACGGCATCAAATTCCTTTTCGATCTGCTCTGCACTGATGGTTTTCCCAACCTCAACCTCACATTTAAAGGTGATGCCTTCGGCTTCGAGGATCTCCAATCGGCGGTCGATCACATTTTTTTCCATTTTGAAATCAGGTATGCCATATCGCAATAATCCACCAATTTTGTTATCTCTTTCAAATACGGTTACGCTGTGTCCTGCCCGGTTGAGTTGCTGAGCGGCAGCTAATCCGGCAGGCCCTGATCCAATTACAGCGACTGTTTTACCCGTTCTGGTTTCGGGGTTTTGAGGTTTAATCCAGCCTTCCGAAAATCCGCGTTCTACGATGTATTTTTCTATCAATTCAATAGATACTGGGGGATTGATGATTCCCAACACACAAGCCTCCTCACATGGAGCAGGACAGAGCCTACCAGTAAATTCGGGAAAATTATTTGTAGAGTGTAAAATAGCGAGGGCTTTCTCCCACTCATTTTTGTGGACCGCATCGTTAAAATCCGGAATCAAATTACCCAGAGGACATCCACTGTGGCAAAATGGAACACCGCAATCCATGCACCTTCCTCCTTGTTTTTGTAATTCCTCATTATTTGGAGCAACCGTAAATTCATTATAATTTCTTACTCGCTTTTTTGGCGCTACAACAGGTTCTTTAATTCTGTCATATTCCATGAACCCCCTAAGCTTTCCCATAATTAACTAATTTTTTTCTCTTTTTTACTTTTTTCAAGAATTTCGAGGGCTCTCTTATAATCAGTTGGCATTACTTTAATAAATTTTTTAATAGAATTAGCCCAATCATTTATAATCTTACCAGCAATTTTACTGTTCGTATATCTCTGATGGTTTTCAATTAAGGATAAAACTTCATCTTTATCATTACTATTTAAATCTTCTAATTCAACCATTTCAAGGTTAAATTTTTTCTCATCAAATATACCATTCTCACTGAAAATATATGCTATACCACCACTCATACCGGCTGCGAAATTTCTTCCAAAATCCCCAAGTATAACAGTTATACCCCCTGTCATGTATTCACATCCATGATCACCAATTCCCTCAACCACAGCCTTAGCTCCAGAATTTCTAACGCAAAATCTCTCCCCCGCAATTCCATTTACATATGCTTCACCACTCGTAGCACCATACAAAGCAACATTACCTGTGATTATATTTTCGTCAGAATTAAATGTAGCCTCATCTGGTACCTTGGCGATAATTGTTGCTCCAGATAGCCCCTTTCCAAAATAATCATTTGTTGTTCCAGTTATTTTCATCACCAAACCTCTAGTTGCAAAACAACCAAAACTTTGTCCACCAGTTCCAAAAAAATTCAATTTCAAAGTGTTTTTTGGGAGTCCATCTGGTCCATGTAAGTTTGAAATTTCGTTACTTAGAATTGCACCAATTGTTCTATCAGTATTTTTTATTCTGTAATTTAATTCAGTAGACTTTTTGTTAAAAACAGCATTTTTAGCATCATCTAATATTTTAAAATCAATTACATTTTCTAAATTATGATTTTGAAGTTCAGTATTTCTCTCAATTAAATTTTCTGAAATATTTTTATGCGGTTTGTAAAGGATTTTGGAGAGATCAATTCCTTCGGCTTTAAAATGCTTAATGGCTTTATTCATATTTAATTTCTGAGATTGGCCAACCATCTCATCAATTTTCCTAAATCCTAGCTCTGACATTATTTGTCTTAATTCTTCTGCAACGAAATACATATAATTAATGACGTGTTCCGGTTTTCCTTTAAAATTTTTTCTTAGGTCTGGATCTTGTGTTGCAATTCCAACTGGACAAGTATTTAAATGGCAGGCTCTCATCATGATACAACCGCTTGCAATTAAAGGAGCAGTTGAAAAACCAAATTCTTCAGCTCCAAGTAAACATGCTATGGCAACGTCTCTTCCAGTTTTCAGTTGTCCATCACACTCAAGAACGACTCTACTTCTGAGGCCATTTAAGACTAAAGTTTGTTGAGCCTCTGCAATTCCAAGTTCCCAGGGCAAACCAGCATGTTTTAAAGATGTTAAAGGGGAGGCACCAGTCCCTCCATCATAGCCTGAAATTAAAATCACATCGGCTTTAGCTTTGGCAACTCCAGCAGCAATAGTTCCAACTCCAACTTCAGAGACTAACTTTACATTAATTCTCGCTTTTCTATTTGCATTCTTTAAATCGTAAATCAACTGAGAAAGATCCTCTATTGAATATATATCGTGATGAGGAGGGGGTGAAATTAATCCAACATATGGAGTGGAGTTTCTTACTGAGGCAATGTAGGGATTTACCTTCGGTCCTGGAAGTTGACCGCCTTCACCTGGCTTTGCTCCTTGAGCCATTTTAATTTGTATTTCTTTAGCAGAACTCAGGTAGTGGCTTGAAACACCAAATCTTCCAGAAGCAACTTGTTTAATTGCCGAGTTTTTTAAATCACCGTTTTCATCAGGAAGAAATCTTCTAAGGTCCTCGCCACCTTCACCTGAATTACTTTTTCCTCCAATTCTATTCATTGCAACTGCTAAGTTTTCGTGAGCTTCTTGGCTTATAGAACCCAAAGACATAGCACCTGTTTTAAACCTTTTTACGATTTCAGTCCAAGGTTCAACCTGATTTATTGGAATTGGGTCAAAGTTAGAAAACTCAAATAACCCACGTAAAGTCATTAATCTATGATTTTGATCATTTATAAGTTTGGCAAAGCTTTCATATTTGTCAAAACTTTTATTTCTAACTGCCTGCTGAAGAGTTGAGATTGTAGAAGGGTTAACCACATGAGCTTCACCATCTCTTCTCCACCTATATTCTCCCCCAATTTCGAGAGGCAAGCCCAAATTCGATTCATGTATAAACGCCTTAGTGTGTCTCTTGTTTACGTCTTTTTCAATTTCATATAGTCCTATTCCTTCAATTCGAGTTGGAGTATTTGTAAAGAATTCATCAATGAATTTTTGAGATAGACCTAAAGCCTCAAAAATTTGAGCGCCTCTGTAAGAATTCAATGTTGATATACCTATTTTATTCATTATTTTGACAATACCTTTAGCAATTGCTTTGTTAAAGTTTTTAACTGCTGTATCAGCATTAATAGATAATTTATTGCTTTTAGACTGATATTGAATTATTTCATTTACCAAATATGGATTGACTGCGCTTGCACCATAACCAAAAAGTAGTGCAAAGTGGTGGGGTTCCCTTGGTTCAGCTGATTGTATGATAATACCAAATGAGGACCTTTTTTTATGTCTTTTGAAGTAGTTGTGTACATGAGATGTAGCTAGTAGTACTGGAATAGGCGCCAGCGTAGAGGAGACTCCTCTGTCAGATAAAATAATAATATTAGCACCATTTGAGATTTCATTTTCAATATTATTTACTATTTCGTCTAAGGAGATCTCAATTCCATTAAAACCCATTTCAACCTCGTAAAGAATAGGAATTTTTACTGCCTTAAAATTATTTTGATCGAGACATAAAATTTTATCAAGATCCTCATTGGAAATAATTGGATTTTCAATAAATAATTTTCTGGCATGTTTGTCAGAAATTTCAAAAAGATTGAATTCTTCACCAAGAGTCAAACTAATATCAGTAACGATCTCTTCTCTAATTCCATCAAGAGGAGGGTTTGTAACTTGAGCAAACAGTTGTTTGAAATAGTTAAATAGTAATTGTGGTTTGTCAGATAAGACGGCAAGTGGGGTATCTATTCCCATTGAACCAATCGCTTCTTTCCCATTTACTAACATAGGAGATATTATTGTAGTAATATCCTCTTGTGTGTAACCAAAAATTCTCATTCTGGTTTCAAAACTTTCTTTTTCTTTAGGATTGTTTTTTTTCTTGTAAGGTATATTTTTAAGTAAAATTAAATTTTCATTAATCCATTTCTCATATGGTTTTTTTGAGGTAATTATTTTTTTTATTTCATCATCTTCAACAATCCTTCCCTCGTCCATATTAACAAGAAACATCTTTCCTGGCTCAAGTCTTCCATGCATTTGAACATTGACCGGATCAATTTCCAAAACTCCTGTTTCTGAGGACATCACAACATACCCATCTTTAGTAACTGTATATCTAGAGGGTCTTAGACCGTTTCTGTCAAGTAAGGCGCCGATAAATTTACCATCGGTAAATGGGATTGAAGCAGGGCCATCCCACGGTTCAATTAAACATGAATTGAATTTATAGAAAGATTTTTTCACATCATCCATGTGTGTATGTTTTTCCCATGCTTCAGGAACTAACATCATCATGACTTCAGGAAGGGATCTGCCAGTCGATAGTAGAAGCTCAACAGCCATATCCATGGAACAAGAATCAGATTTTCCGGGTAGAATTATAGGGAGCATTTTTTTTATATCGTCTCCGAAAAATTCACTTTCAAGAAGCTCTTCTCTTGTTTCCATTCTGCTAAAATTTCCTCGATAAGTATTTATCTCACCATTGTGGCACATGTAACGGAATGGCTGAGCCAAATCCCATGTTGGAAAGGTATTAGTAGAAAATCGTTGATGAACTAGGGCAAGTTTTGTTACTACCTTAGGATCAGATAAATCAGAGTAATATCCTTTAATATCTTTTGGTATAAGGAGCCCCTTATAGATAATCGTCCGATTTGATAAGCTTGGAACATAAAAAAAGGAATTTTGAGATAAGTTGGATTCATATATTTTGTGCTCTGATATTTTTCTTGCGCAAAATAGTTTGTTATTAAAATTTTGCTCAGTAATTACATTTTTTCCTTTACCTACAAAAATTTGCATAATTTTTGGTTCAGTTTGGGCAGCTATCTTTCCTACGATTTCAGTTCTTACTGGAACTTTCCTCCATCCCAGAACTTTCAAACCTTGATTCTTAAATTCAGACTCTAAAACACCAATGCAAAATGATCTTTGATTATCTTTTTTTGGTAAAAAAACCATTCCTACTGCGTATTCACCAAATTCAGGTAAATTAAAACTACATTGATCTTTAAAAAATTCGTGAGGGATTTCAATTAGGATACCAGCTCCATCACCCGTCTTCCCATCAGAACTAACAGCACCTCTATGCTCTAAACAGTCTAGAATATCAAGCGCTTTGTGTATGATATCATTAGTCTTCTTTCCTTGAAGGCTGCAAATAAAACCCGCACCACAGTTGTCATGCTCATTCTCAGGAGAATACAATCCTTGTTTTATTGGTAACATTAAGTCGGTTTTTTAAATATAGGACCTCAAAATTAAATGTTTAAAGTTTAAGCCCAAAAGTTTGTCAATTACAATAAAATACAATTATCAAATTACGATTAAAAGCTTTAAATTTTATTAAATGTCCAATCAATGGTTCATTTTAATCATTTATTTTTAAAATTTATTTTCAATAACAAAAAAACAATTGCAAATTGACAACCCAAAGAGAGTCTAATAATTATTACATGATTGGTTGTATGTCTGGAACATCACTGGATGGTATAGACCTTACTTATGTAAAGTTTACGAAAAAGGAGACATGGAATTTTCAAATTTTAGCTTCTGAAACCGTCGATTACAGTCAAATCTGGAAAAATAATTTAAGCAATTCAATTGAATTAGCTCCAGCGAAACTAGAAAAACTCAATATTAAGTTTACTGATTATTTAGGAAATACAATCTCTGATTTTATTACCAAGGAGAAAATTGAAGTGCTAGAGGCAGTGGCATCTCATGGCCATACTGTTTTTCATCAACCTCAAGAGGGTTTTACCTTACAAATCGGCAATTTAAGTCGTTTGGCAGATCGCATTGGATGGCCTGTTGTATGTGACTTTAGAACCCAGGACGTCGCCATGGGTGGGCAAGGTGCTCCATTGGTTCCCGTTGGAGATTTGATGCTTTTTAGTGAACATCAGGCTTGTGTCAATCTGGGAGGATTTTCCAATATCAGTATTTTACAAAACGATTTAGTTTTGGCCTATGATATCTGTGCCGTAAATACCGTTCTTAATTTTTTGGCTCATCGCTTGAATTTGCAATATGATACTGGTGGAAAAGCTGCTGCTGAAGGAAAAATGATCTCAGCACTTTCTAATAGATTGAGTCAACTTGATTATTATTCCAAAAAACCACCCAAATCATTAGGGATGGAATGGGTTCAAGGACATATTTTTGATATTTTGAAGGATTTCGCTAATGAGGACACAAAAGATTTACTTTACACCTATACCCAGCACATCGCTCAAGAGATAGCAAGATGCTTGCCTGAAGATGGATCTGTACTCATTACTGGAGGTGGGGTATTCAATAGCTTTTTAGTGAAGGCGATTCAAGAAAGAACTAAAGCGAAAATAGTGATTCCCCATTCCGAAATTGTAGAATTTAAAGAAGCCTTGATTTTTGCTTTTTTGGGTCTACTTAAGTGGCAAGGTTCCGTCAATTGCCTTGCCAGTGTAACTGGAGCAGAAAAGGATCATGCTACGGGGAAAATATTTTTTCCAAATTCACGGAGAGATTGAGATTATTTTTTACTTTCGATATCCAAAACATGATTCAACCCTACTCTTATGGAAATTACCCTTATCACCATTTTTTCATTAGGCTATTTAGCCATCACTTTGGAGCATTCCCTTAAAATTGATAAATTAATACCCGCTTTAGCCATGATGTCCATTTTGTGGGCTATCATATCCGTTTATCACCTTCCTGTATTCGAAGTTGACACACTTCTAAGAGAACTCAAACCCAGCCATGTAGAGGAGGTGTTATTGCATCACTTAGGGAAAACTGCTGAGATCATCATTTTCTTGTTGGGAGCTATGACCATTGTTGAAATCATCGATTATTTTAACGGATTTGCGACTATCAAAAAATTTATCAAAACAAAATCCAAAAAGGGCTTACTCGTCATATTCTCTATATTGGCATTTATCCTTTCCGCCATTATCGACAATCTAACCGCCACCATCGTTTTGATTACCATACTCCAAAAAGTCGTCAAAAAACACAATGACAGAATATGGTTTGCAGGTTTGATTATCATTGCAGCCAATGCTGGAGGAGCATGGTCTCCAATTGGTGATGTGACTACTACCATGCTTTGGATTGGAAATAAGGTTACTACTGTCAAACTCATTAAGTACCTACTAATTCCTTCATTGGTCTGTATGGTGGTTCCTGTCCTGCTTGCCTCCAGACTGCCAGCGTTTAAAGGAGATATTTCCGATCTTTTAGACGATAAAGATGGAGATACACACAAATATGGGGCTGCTATGCTTTACCTGGGCCTTTCCGCTATTGTTTTTGTTCCGGTATTCAAAACTTTAACCCACTTACCTCCTTATGTGGGCATGATGCTTTCATTGGCTGTTGTAGCTACTTTTGCTGAATACTTTAGTAGTGCCAAAATCAATATTACCTCGATTGATACGGAGCATGAGGAATATTCAAGTCACAGCCCAGTTCATAGTTCTCTATCTAAAATCGAATTGCCCAGCATACTTTTCTTTTTGGGGATTTTATTGGCTGTTGCTGCTCTAGAATCCTTGGGAATGTTGTTTGAATTTGCAGGTTCCCTAAATGCAGCCATTCCCAATGCTGATATTGTGGTAATGTTGTTGGGTATAGGCTCTGCAATTATTGACAATGTCCCACTGGTGGCAGCTAGTATGGGAATGTTTTCTGAAATGATAGATCACCCACTTTGGCACTTCATAGCTTTTTCTGCTGGGACAGGAGGCAGTATGCTTATCATTGGCTCTGCAGCTGGAGTTGTGGCCATGGGAATGGAGCGTATTGATTTCTTCTGGTATTTAAAAAAAATCTCGTGGTTGGCCATGGCAGGTTTTATAGCCGGCTCACTTACTTTTATTTTGATGCGAGATTTTATTTTGTAGTGGAGTAAAATTTTTTTCCGCTACCATCGTTATAATAATAAACCTTTGGCCTATATGCTATTAATACAAAAAACCCCTCTTCAGACTGAAAAAACCCTTTCTCTGATCGAGTTAATAACAGACGGTGGTTTGGGGGGTCAATTTATTATTGGATTGCTTTTTCTTCTGTTGATCATTGTCATTTACATTTATTTTGAGCGATTATTTGCCATCAAGTCGGCCTCTAAAATCAGTCCCAATTTTATGGCTCAAATCAAAACCTATGTTCTAAGTGATAAAATCGATGGAGCCCAGGCACTATGCATAAGTGAAAACAAACCCGTTGCCCGATTGATCGCCAAAGGACTCTCGCGTATCGGAAGACCCTTGGAGGACATCAGAACCACAATAGAAAATGCCGGTAGATTGGAGATATACAAATTAGAGAAAAACGTTAGTATTCTGGCTACCATTGCTGGAGCTGCACCCATGATTGGATTTTTGGGTACTGTCATTGGAATGATTTTATCGATTTTTGAGATTTCAAATGCCGGTGGGAATATCGATATGCAGCTTCTGTCCAATGGGCTTTATACTGCTATGACAACAACCGTAGCTGGTCTTATCGTGGGAATTGTTGGCTATATCACCTACAATCATTTGGTGGTGAAAACGAATAAAGTAGTTTATCAAATGGAGGCTACTTCTTTGGAGTTTTTCGATTTACTGAACGAACCTGCCTAAGATGAATCTGAAAGGAAGAAATAAGATCACCCCTGAATTTAACATGTCCTCTATGACAGACATCGTTTTTCTGTTGTTGATTTTTTTTATGATTGCTTCAACTTTGGCTAAAAACTTGGATACCATTGATGTGAAACTTCCCCAAGCTAAAGGAAAAACAGAAAACCGAAACACGATATCGCTGACCATCAACAACCGCTCTCAATTTTATTTGGATTCCAAACAGATTTCCAAAGGTAGAATTGAACAAGCGTTGATTTCAAAATTCAAGGGCTCTAGTGCTCCTGCAATTGTTCTGAGGGCTGAGGATAAGGTCTCCATAGATCAGGTGGTTTATGTAATGAATATTGCCAATCAGAACAGCATCAAAGTTGTTTTGGCGGTTGATGCACCATGAAATATTTCGAAACACCACATCAAAAAAAATCGGCAGCCATCACTACTCTGATTGCCGCTTTATTGGTTCTTTTATTTTTTTTGTTGGGTTTGAAGTATTACGATCCTCCGATAAGTTTTGGAATGGAAGTAAATTTTGGAAACACCACACAGGGTATGGGAAAGACACAACCTCAAAAACCTGTTGCAGCTAAAACCACTCCAAAACCGACTCCAAAAAAAGCGGCCTCAAAAGCAACACACAATAGGGTAGCCCAACCCCAAGTGTCGACCCAAGAGAGCAGTGATGTCGCTGTTCCAGATAAAATCAAAAAAAAACAAATTCCCCCTGTAAAAGAAGTTACTAAAAACGTGGAGCAACCTAAGCTAAAAGTAGATCAGGCGACCAAAAATATTTTGTCCAAATTGGTCAATCAAAAAAAGTTAACCGAAAAAGCAAGCCATCAGGGAGAGGGTAATGACCAAGTTACGGGAGACAAAGGTAAAATTGAAGGCAATCCCTATTCGAATACCTATTTTAATTTTGATGGTCCAGGAGGAATGGGCAAAGGATTTGGATTGAATGGTCGCCGCTTGGAGTCTCGTGGAAAAGTGACCCAACAGTGTAACCAAGATGGAGTGGTGGTGGTCAGAATAACCGTTAACCGTCAAGGTGATGTGGTTAAGGCCGAGCCAGGTGTCAAGGGATCGACTAATACACATCCCTGCCTACTTAAACCCGCTAGAGAAACCGCTCTACTGCACAAATGGTTTCCCGATCCCAAAGCACCTGCCCAACAGATCGGTTTTGTTGTGATTCAGTTCAAATTGGGAAAATAGATTGGAAAATTACGAATCCATTTTGGCTTGGATGTTTTCCCAACTTCCAATGTATCAAAAAAAAGGAGCCCAAGCCTATCGGCCTGATTTGTCACGTATAGAGGACTTTTGCGACTACCTCAATCAACCCCAAGACCAAATTAAAACCATCCATGTGGCCGGAACTAATGGAAAAGGATCGACTGCTCATATGATGGCATCAGTTCTACAACACCATGGACTTCAGGTTGGATTGTACACTTCTCCCCATCTAAAAGATTTTAGGGAGAGAATCAAGATTAATGGTCAGCCCATTGATAAAGCATTTGTCGTGGATTTTGTTGAAAAGCACCGCACTTATTTTGAGTCTCACTCCCTCTCTTTTTTTGAGATGACAGTGGGCTTGGCATTCTCTTATTTTTCAAAAAAGGATGTGGATATAGCGGTCATTGAAGTAGGCATGGGAGGACGGTTGGACGGAACCAATCTGATCCAACCAGAGTTTTGTATAATTACTAACATAGGAATGGATCACACCCAATTTTTGGGAGATAGTCTGGCTGAAATTGCCCGAGAAAAAGCAGGGATCATCAAGCCTAATATTCCAGTGATTGTTGGTTTGACCCAAGTGGAAACCCAAGCTGTTTTCAAAGAGAAAGCCCGCCAGTTGAAAGCTGAAATCATCTTTGCCGATCAAATGAAATCCATAGAATACGAATCCGACTTAAAAGGGACTTATCAGCGACAGAATATTAAGACTGCCGTTGTTGGGCTCCAACATTTAAAGGGTTTTGAACTCCATCCCGACAAATTAGAGAATGGTTTAATGAATGTGGTGGCCAATACTGGGATTCAGGGAAGGTGGCAAGTTATGAACGAAGTGCCAATGATTGTAGCTGATGTAGCTCACAACCTAGAGGGACTACAATATATTATTCCCCAGATCGAATCGCACTCCTATCGCCAACTTCATTTAGTATTGGGCTTTGTAAAGGACAAAGCGGTGGATGAAATCATCAGGCTTTTCCCCCCTGATTCTGAATTTTACCTTTCTGCTCCTCAAATCCCTAGAGCTTTGGCCACATATGATTTGAAAAGGATCACCCAAGATTTAGATATTTCTTACAAAATTTTTCCAACGGTTAAAGCTGCTTTTTTGGCCGCTAAAAGAAAAGCCCATGATGATGATTTTATCTTTATAGGGGGAAGTACTTTTGTGGTGGCAGAGATATTATAAAATTCGATAAATGTTTTCTTGTGACGATTTTTAAGAGAAGTGGATTTGAAATAGTTTACTATATTTCCACAAAATTTTTTGGATTGCGATTTTTACTTTTGATTTTTATTTATTCATTGTCTTTTCATTCTAATGCCAAGACTTTTGAGGTTTATGCTGATGATAAACCTGTTGAGGTTTTTGAACAAAACGATGTTCCGTCCATTCACGGTCTATCTAGTTATAAATTTGCTCGTATTACCTACACAGGTAAGCCTATTGGTATTAAGTTACAGTCTACTGAACTTAATTTTAATCATTCTGAATGGTCCATCTCGCCAAAGCGATATAAAATAAAGGGCGAGAAATCCGGAAATCAACTTTCATTTATAATAGATCGATTGGGTTATGTCGTAATTCGTTTGAAGCAAAATCAAGATTTTACAAAACGTTTGGTTTTATTGTTTGAAGCCCCCGAGGTTATTCCCGAGAAAAGGATCAACATAGTGGATTTCTATGATGTGGACAACAGCGGTCAAAAGAATGAAACCTCAAAAATTCAAAGGGCATTAGATGATATTTCTGGAACTGAAAATGTACTCTATTTTCCTCCCGGAAAATATAAGTCCTATAAACTTGAGTTTAGAAGCAATAGTCGAATCCACCTCAATAAAAATGCACGAATTATAGCAGATGATCATTCGCTGAGCAGTTATATATCCGATGATAAAACAAAAATCAATCATTTTATTCTTATAAAAGATGTTCAAAACCTCCACATTTCAGGTTTAGGAACACTTGATGGGAACGGAACTCAAATTAATGCTCTGTCTCACCCTGATCAGTCCTTAAAGATTGGAGGTATGAGGTTGTTGCTGATTTACCGTTCAAGAAATGTTCAAATAGAAGGAATTTTATTGAAGGACGCTGGCCGTTGGAATACCCATATTCTCAACTCAGAGCACATTAGCTTTCGATATTGTAAACTCATGAACAATCCCGCTGAAAGTAAATACCTAGGTAGTCTGGACGGATGGGATCCAGACAGCTCAAGTGATATATTGATTGAAAACTCGTTTGGTTGGGCAGGAGATGATACTGTTGCAATAAAATGTACTGGATGGGGTGAGAATCAAGAAATGATTCCCAATGCAGAGAGAATTACCATTCGCAATAATGTGTTTTTAACTAAAAAATCAGCTTTAAAAATTGGAACAGAGACCTATTGTGAGCTCATGCAAAATATTGTTTTTGAGAATAATGACATTATCGAATCTGACCGAGTGATGGGAATCAACGTAAGGGATGGAGCATCGGTTAAAGAAGTGCTGTTTAAAAATATATACGCTGATCATTGTCACCCAGATCGAAAGCAAACAGCAATCAACTTTTATATTACCAAAAGAAATAGGTACACTTCTTCTTTAGGTAAAATCCAAAACATCACTATTGAGGATTGTAATTTTGAAGAGGCCTTTCCCAACAAGTTGGCTTTCTTTAGGTACTACTCCGAGACCAAAAAGAAAGATTTGAGCGTTCATTTAAAAAATGTTTTTATTGAAGGAAAAAAAATTGAGGAAATAGACACTAATTTTTTTGATCCTAAAAAAAATAATGCCAAATTAAGTTTTAACTAAGTGCTGATTTTTACATGAATAAATTAGCTGTTAAAAATTAACGACACATGCTATGAAAAACTATTTTTGTTGTAAATGAATAATGTTATATTAGCCGATTCAAAAGTCGCTTTGAAATAATATTTAATTAAATTTTTCGAAGTGTTAAATAAATTTTTTTCTATTGTTTTAATGAATTATAATTAAAAATTAGGGCGCGTAGCTCAGTTGGTTCAGAGCACTTGGTTTACACCCAAGGGGTCAGGGGTTCGAATCCCTTCGCGCCCACAAAATCAATCTCAACATCCTGTTGGGTTTTCTTATTTTAAAATACGAAGAAAAAATTTCTACCTAAAACTATATTCTTTTTCAAAGTAGACATTAATTGTAAAAATCATAATGCCAACCGAAATATTCGGATGTATTTGTATCGTAATAATTACATCTTTTATCTTTAATTGAATCTATATATAATTTGATATTCTCATTTTCATTTTTCCTTGACGAGGTAAATTCACCATTTTGAACAACTAAAACACCTTTTTCATATAGTTCATCACATCCAAATTTACAGAGTGGTATCACAATGTTTTCATCCAATTTTTCTTTATTATTACAATGTGATCTTTTTTTGATGTGAGCAGCAACTAAAAATGAAACAGGATATTCTTTTTTACAACAGCAACAACTAAATAAAGTATGATTTTTAAATAAATTTTTTCTTAAAAATCCTTGCTCAAGTCTTCTTAAACCAGTGTAAGACTGTTCTGTTATATCTAAGTCTAAAGAAATTTTATTAAAGTAAGATACATCTATCTCCTCAATGTATGTATCACTAAAGAGGTTAAATCTATTTAGAACTTTTTCACTTTTTTCTTTATCTAAAACATTAAATCCTTGGATTACATAATTTTCTTTATATCCAATACATCTATTGAAATCTACGTATGGAATATTATGAGTTTTAATTTCATCTAGAAGATATATATATTCCCATGTTTGATTTTTTGAGTTTTTATCCCATAAAAAAAGTGCAAGATCTTTATTTTGGAATTTATATGTTGTTACTCCTGACGAATAAATTCTTTTATCTTTTGAAAATAATGTGACGTCACCCTGATTTATTTTATTCCACTTAGATATATTATTTCCACCTGGAGTAACACCCCAAATGAAAAGTTTATTATTTGGATAAATTTTTGATATTATGTTTTTCTCCTTATCACTTAAAAAATTAGAAATAGAATTTACACCAACTGGATTTAGAATTGTATCATCATAATGTTCTCTTGCATCCTTATTCCCTGATGGTTGTAGTATAATTCTACTCATCTCTTCTATTATATTTCTTAGAGTTTCCTTTTGAAATTTTTACAGGATATTTAATTCCATTTTTGATTATCTTTTTCTCTGCAACTTCAATAAGGTTTACATCAAGTTTATCTGCAATTCTTATTAGATATAGAAATATATCAGCAAGTTCCTCTCTAATGTGATCTAATTCCTTTTCTGATAATTTATCAACTTCACTATTTTTTTCAGATTTCCACTGTAATAAATCTAAAAGTTCTCCTACTTCACTTGACAATGCCATACTTAGGTTTTTTGGACTGTGAAACTGATCCCAGTCCCTTTCTTTTGCAAATTCCCTAAGTTTAAATTTGATTTTTTCCACAATAATTCAATTTACTAAATAAAACAAAGAGTAGATTTACTATTTATTTTAAATTATAATTATATAGAAAACCAATTTATCATTATATATAAAATCTATATAGAATTTTGAAAGAAAAGATTTATAAAACAAGAGTAAATTTGCTCTAAATTTCAGGTTAAAAGTCTTCAATAAAAAACAATAATCAACTAAAAATTAACAGTATATCTCTCTTTTTGTTGTCAAATATTCAATGATTTTACCTCCAAGACTAACCCTCACAA